>JBDHLU010000038.1:0-22633 GCA_039656555.1 Gemmatimonadota bacterium
GAGAGTGTCGAAATCGAGAAACAACACATCGTTTCCATCCCTCTCACCGAGGAGCAACGGGCAGCCATTCGTGACAAAACGGGTGGAGCGAGCTTCGCTCTCGAGTGCTCGGCCGAAGTATTGGAAACCTGTGTCAATACCGCCAGTCAGGAGGCAAACGCCGGCGCCTACTATTGAATCTCCACCCCTGCCTTCTCTTCGATCACCTTTACGAACTCCACGTGATCGGCCTCTTCCCCGAGAATACTACGCGCTTCGCTGAACGCACGCCTCGCCGTCCCGATCGCATCCGACGGTACACCGTTGTCTTCCAGAATCTTGACTGCAATCCCGACGTCCTTCTCGAGTAGGGCTAAGCGGAATGTCCTGGGCCACTGCCGGTTCGTGACACGATTGGGGAACAAATTTTCGGTCACATTGGACCGGCCGCTCGACGCATTGATCACCTCGAGCGCCTTCTTTCCGGACACTCCCAATTTCACGAGAGCCGCGAGCCCTTCTCCCGCCGCTTGGATGTTGACCGCCAACAATCCTTGATTGATCGCCTTCACCGCATGGCCGGCACCCACCGGGCCGACATGTTCCGCCTTCTTCGCGAAACAATCCACCACACGGATGGCACGCGCCGCGTCCTCCTCGCTGCCCCCGATCATCACCGTCAGCTCGCCTCGTTCCGCACCGCCCACACCTCCGCTTACTGGCGCGTCCGCGAACCCCACTCCCCGAGCACGTAAGAATTCGGCCACTTGCTTTGATCCAACCGGGTCACCGGAGGTGCAGTCGATGAGCAACTGCCCATCCTGCCATGCATCTCCCGCCTGCTCGACAATGTCCAAGACCTCCTTGGAGGTAGGCAGACAGGTGATTACGACTTCGGATGCCGCCACCACCCCCGCGGGCGAATCCGCGGCCGTTGCTTTGTTCTCATCCGCAAACGCCTCCGCCTTCTCGATCGTGCGATTCCATACAGTGCAGTCATAGGCCTTGGCCACGTGCGCCGCCATCGGCCATCCGATATCGCCCAATCCAATGAACCCTACTCGTTTCGTCATGGTCTCTCCCAGAAAACAAAAAGCCCCGGAACACGTCCGGGGCTCGATGATGTCTCAATGGGTTGTTCTCGGCAAGGACGCTATGCAGTAAGCAACCGCTTGCGCAACGCCTTCATCTTTCTTCGCAACGATCCATCCATGATCCGGTCGCCAACGCGCAGAATCACGCCACCGAGGATCTCTTCCTTGGTGTAGAAGCTGGGAATGACCTCTTTGCCGATCGCCGCGGATAGCTGGTCCCGAATGCTGGCCACGAGTCTGTCGTCCGGCTCCCGCGCCAAGGTTACGTTGACGCGAACGCGGCCCAATTTTGCGTCCACGAGTTGTGAATACTGCTCGGCGATGGCCGGGAACAAGCCCTGTCGCCCACGCCTGACCACAGCGTGGAGAAAACGCGTGAACTCTGCCGGCGCCAGAGCTGCAAACGCATTCTGCAGAATCGAGAGTTTCTTTTCCCTAGGAACGCGTGGGGACTCCAACACTACTCGAATCTGCGGTTCCTCAGTAAGAACGGCACCAAAGCCATTCATGAGCTGGGCGTAGCGTTCGGTTTCACCCGAGCGCTCACCCAGCTCGAACAACGCGTCTGCGTAGTTCTTTGCGACCGTCGGCTCGCGCACTAGGAATCACTCCCCAGCGTTGCGAGATACTTCTCGACGAGCTTCCGGTCGGCATCGGTATCGAGGCGCTCCTGAATGAGCTTCGCCGCAACGGCCAGCGACAAATCAACGGCCTCCTTACGAAGCTCTAGCACGGCACGCTCCCGCTCCGCCTCGATCTCACGCTTGGCACGATCGAGAAGGTGTTGCTGTTCCTCACGGGTCTTTTCTAGAAGCTGTTCACGCTCCTTCTGCGCGACCGACTTCGCATCAGCGATGAGTGCGTGCGCCTCCGCCTTCGAGCCCTCGAGCAGCTTCCGGTGCTCGGCAAACGCCGCCTGCGCATCACTACTGGCCTTTTCTGCTTCTTCCAGCTGATGCGCAATCTTCCGCTCGCGTTCCTCCGTCAACCGAACGATCGGCGGAAACGCGTACTTCCTGAGCAGGAGAAACAGACCGATGAACACGATCCAGGTCCAGATGATCAGACCAATGTTGGTTCGGAACGGCGCCGGTAGCGCCTCCTGCATAAACAGCATGAGCGTGAACATCAATACCTACACCAGTACCGCGACAAACGTCATGATCACGGCAATGATCGTGGCACCTTCCATAAGGAAGGCAATGAGCAACGCCGTACCACGAATGTCGTTGACGGCTTCGGGCTGCCGGGCAATGGCTAACGCCGCATCGCCGCCGATCCTGCCCAGGCCAAGTCCGGCACCGATCAGAGCTAGGCCAATACCGATCCCCACCCCAACCATCGGGTGTACCGCCGACACGCCTTCCGCCTGCATCATCGCCAGCATGTTCAAAAGCATGATGTGTCCTTTTCACTAAGAGGGAGATTGTCTGGTTCTCGCGCCGTCGCAGTCGCTTTGCCTCTCCCAAAGCAAGGTTCCCGCGACCACCCACCAACGGTCTTGCGACCAGTAGGCCTCGCCGGCCATTCGGCCGGTTACAATCGGCAGTTGCCCAGCGCTCGGCGACTACCTACACCCTACTACCTACACCCTACATCCTGCCCCTACACCCTAGTGTTCGTGTTGCATGATCCCGATCAACACCGCCGTAATCAGCGTAAACACATACGCCTGCACAAACGCCACGATCAATTCCAGCATCATGATGGCCAGCACCAGGAGAGCGGACGCTACTCCGATGCCCCAGCGTCCGTACTCGATGTGGCCAAACAAGAAAATGATCCCGAACATCGCGAGGATCACGAAGTGGCCGGCGGTCATGTTGCCGAACAGACGAATACACAACGCAATCGGCTTGACCAGCTTACCCATGAACTCGATTGGTCCCAAGGCGACCGACAGCGCGACCGCCCCTGGGCCACTGATCCCCGCCACCTTGGGAAAGATGGTTCGCATATAGCCACCGAACCCGAGCTTGATCATCCCGCTCACCTCGATCACTACCAGCGAGAGTGCGGCGAGGGCCGCGGTCACCGCGAGGTTGCTGGTCGGCGTCGCGCCCCATGGCACGAGTCCCAACAGGTTGCAGAAGAGGATGAAGAAGAACAGCGACATAATATAGGGGGCAAACTTGGCCCCGTTCTCATGGCCGATGTTGTCGATCGCCACATCGTTGCGGACCCACAGTGCCAATCCCTCGACCGCGTTCGCCCATCCTTTGGGAGCATTCTCGCCGGCGCGTTGCGCCTCCAACCGTTTGCCGGTCCGCCACATGACGAGGAACACCAACGCGGCCGCCAACACCATAAAGATCAGGTGCTTGGTGGGCGTCATGTTGATGGTAATCCCCGCCAGCTGAAACTCGAGTAGATGGGGATCCCATTCGATTGCCGGGAACGGCTCGAAGTGCAGCGAATAGGAGTCCGCCGCATGCTCCATCAGCAGATGACCGAGATCGACCCCGCCCTCTGCAGTTTCGGCCCCAGCTTCGACGTGTTCCTGTAGTGTCATCGAATCAATCTCATCTCACTGACCATGAGTGGCAGCAACACCCCGATGTACCCAATGGCGCTCGGGATTGCGGGGAAACGGTCTCCTTGAACCGTCACTGCAACGGCAAACAGCCCTACCCCCATCAATCTGAGCCCCATCCCCATGGACCACCGCCACATCAATAGCCCAAACGAATGTTTCAAACCGGACTTCAGTAGGGCAACGGCCGCCACGTGAATCGCCGTCGCCAATAACCCAAACATGGCTGTCGGCAGCGCCCCAGATACGTCCCAGAGCGCCCAGACTAGGCCGGACACCACTATGGTGATTGCGATGCCGATGCCCGCGTCTTTCACGAATCCTCCGTGTCTCCGAGCAACCGACGATAGATAGTGACCGTCGCCAGCGTGGCACCAAGCAGGGCCCCGACCACCATGAACACGGGTAAGGTGTTCAGCCAGCGATCCAACAGCCACCCACCGCCCATGAAACCGAGCACGGCAGCCGCAAACAAACACCCCAACCCAGAGTATCGGTGGACCTCGACGAGGTACCCAGGGGGCTCGTTCCCAGGGCTCATGGCGGAGGAAAGATCACCGCTTGTGAAAAATTTCGCAAGCAAGAATGACCAGGGATTTCGGGCAATTCTCGGCGAGATTTACTATCTTGGCCCAACATGGACCTCCCCGTCGAGTTAAACGCCGCGTTGACACAAGAGCCCGCGGCACAACATCTCGATCCGTTGGTCGCTGAGCAAGTAATGGGTTGGCGCAAACCAAGCCGTCCTTATCAGCCGTGGGACAAGCGTCCCGACGTTCCCGGAGTCATGCTCTGCCGTCAGCACGAGCTGCCCCGGTTTTCCAGTGACATCGCCGCAGCGTGGCAGGTAGTCGAAAAGCTTCGCGAGCGGTTCGCGGTCGAGATCCACGTCGATAACTCAGTCGCCAGGGTCCGAATCTCTGCAGGAGACCGGTACGACCTGCTGCCAGGCGCGGTGCGTGATCTGGCGCAAGTTGAGGCACGAACCGCCCCTATGGCGATCTGTCTCGCAGCGCTGCACACCGTCCGAGCCCGCGAAATGTCGGCATCGGAGCACGACGTGACCGACAATATCGCGGAGGTGCACGAACTGATCGCGCGTGTGGATCACGCGATGCGGCTGGAGCAGAAAGGTCGGGCGTGGGAAGATCGCACGAATCCCTGACCATCCTGCCACGGCATTCAGCCGCTCGGGTGAAGCGTTCGGTGCGCGGCTACTCCGATCGCAACACCGCCACCGGATCCACACCCGCAGCACGTCGCGCTGGTATGTAGCACGCAACCGTCGCAGCCGTTAGCAAGACGACTGCGCTCACTGCATACGTTCCCAGATCGATCGGGCTCACATCGTACAGCAGGCTCGTGAGCACCCTGGAAAGCCCGAAGGCCCCCGCGACTCCTGCCCCGACCCCAAGGGCGGCGACCATCATGCCCTGTCGTACGACCAGGCCGACGACGCCGGTCGCGCTCGCGCCTAGCGCAACGCGAATTCCCATCTCGCGGACACGCGTTCCGACGCCATAGGAGACCGTCCCATAGATCCCCGCGACCGCCAACAAGAACGCGACGCCCGCAAACCCACCGAGCAGTCCGGCGTAGAACCGCTCCGTGACGATCGTCGTTCCGGTCTGTTCTTCCACGGTGTTGAGCCGTTCGACCGGCAGCATCGGATCTATTGCCCACACAGCCTTGCGCATCGCTTCCGCCATTGGCCGCAGGTCACCGCCTGCCCTGACCACGACATTCATGAACGGCCGAGGCGACTGCCTGTACGAGAGATACAGTGACGGGCCCTGCGCATCACCCAAGCCTCGCTGATGAATGTCATTGGACACACCAACGATCGTGTACCAAGATCCGTTCGCAGTCGAACCACCAAAGCGGAACCTGCCCCCCAAAATCTCACGGTCGCCGAAAAACTGATTCCCAAACGACTCGTTCACGATCGCGACGAGCGGACCGCTCGCATCATCCGTCGATTGGAACTCCCTGCCGCTGACGACTCGAGCGCCGATGGAGGCAAAGAACTGCTCACTCACCTGGTGGACGTCCACTCGTTCGCCGTCGCCTCCGGATTGCGTGTACCCCTCGACGGTTATCCTCGTGGTCGAGCGGTTCCCGGTCATCGGCATGTTGCTCGTCACACCGGCCGCCTCGACACCGGGCACGGCCCGGAGGCGTTCGAGGAGCGTAGTAAAGAATGCCGACCGCTGCTCCCCGGTCTCGTATTCGCCAAGGTAGAGAGCCATGCGCACGGCCCCCTCAGGATTGAACCCCGGATCCACGTTCTTCAACCGCACGAAGCTGCTGATCAAGAGCGCGCCGCCGACCATGAGCACGAGGGTCAACGCGGTCTGGGCAAAAACCAACCCGTGGCGAAACGCGCGCCCCCGGCGACCCGGCGTCGTCCCTCCACCCTCCTGCAGCGTTTCTCGTGGATCGACACCCGACATGCGAACCGCGGGCACGACGCCAAAGAGAAGTCCCGTCAACAGCGAAGTCCCGATGCCGAATCCCAGGACCCGCCAGTCCACGCCGATTTCACCGAGCCGTGGGATGCTGTCCGGACCGAGCGCTACGAACGCGTCGACCCCCAGGTACGCGATGCCAATGCCCGCCGCGCCGCCGATCAGCGCGACGAGCAGCGTCTCTGCCAGCACTAGACGAACAATCTGCGCGCGACTCGCACCCAGCGCGGTCCGCACGCCCATCTCCCGCTCGCGCGCGGTCGCCCGCGCCAGAAAGAGGTTGGCGACGTTCGCCGAGACGATGAGGAGGAGGAACCCGACCGCCCCGAGGAGCATCAGGAGCGGACCACCGGCCGATCCGACAGTCGACGCCAATAGCGGATCAGCCCCCATCCGGCGGCCAACGGCAGCAGCGCTATCGATTCCCGCGCTCCGAGCGATGCGGTCTCCCAACACGCCCAACTCGGCTCGCGCCTCCTCGAGCGAGACGCCCGGGGACATCTTGGCGATGGCTTGCAGGAAGCGATTGCGTGTCTCGAGGTCGTCGTCCACGAACGACAACGGGATCCAGTATTCGACATCGTTGTGGTAGATCGCTTCCGGCGACACATAATCAGGTGGCATGACCCCGATCACCTCGAATGGCACACCACTCAGAGTGAGCACTTTGCCGACGATGGCCTGGTCCGCAGCAAAGCGACCCCGCCAGGCTGCATGCGAGATGAGTACCACCGGCTGCGTGCCCGGGCGGTCATCTTCGGGAAGCATGGCGCGACCGCGCAGCGGACTCACGCCCAACACCTCGAAGAACTCCGGCGTGACACCGGCACCCGTCAACGCGACGGGACGACCTTCCGTAACCAGAACACGTGACTCGAGTCGAGAAGCTGCAATCGCGTCGAAACGGGTTGCCGCCTCTCGCAGTTCGAAGAAATCGAGCGGCGCCAACGGCCCCGTCGCCTCCGTACCACGTACCGACCCTACCTGAACCAATCGGCTCGCGTCGTCGTAGGGTAATCCACGCAAGACAACCGAATCGACGACACTGAAGATCGTGGTGCTAGCTCCAAGGCCGACTGCGAGGGTAATAAGCACCACGGCCAAAAACCCGGGACGTCGCGTCAGGGATCGCCCTGCGTAACGAAAATCGCGTAGAAACGTAGACATCAATGGGACCTCGGAGGGGGTTTCTGATTCGACACCGTCCAAGCCGAACCCGTTGCATCTCTCTGGCGGTAGCTGGATTAGGGCCTTTCACGTACGATTCAGGGTTAGCGAACACTGTTGAAGGAGCAATCCGTTTGACCGCGAATCCAATACAGGTGGGTGGGGAAGCCGACCTCGAGCTTCTCGAGCGCTTGGCCAACGCAAAACAAGAGCTGCTCGATCAAGTCAGGCGCCGGATCGTCGGGCAGCGGGACGTGTTGGAGGGGATATTGACCGCCGTACTCTCCGGAGGCCATGCGCTCCTGGTCGGCGTTCCGGGTTTGGGCAAGACGTTGATGATCTCGACCATCGCCGAAGCCCTGGACCTCGAGTTCTCCCGCATTCAATTCACGCCCGACCTCATGCCGAGCGACATCACCGGGACAGAGATCATCGAGGAAGACCACGCAACCGGGAAACGCCGGTTCAAGTTCGTGCAGGGCCCCATCTTCGCCAACATCGTGCTGGCCGACGAGGTGAACCGGACGCCGCCTAAGACGCAGGCGGCACTCTTGCAGGCCATGCAGGAACACGAAGTGACGGCCGCGGGTGAGACTTATCACCTTCCGGAGCCTTTCTTCGTGCTGGCAACGCAGAATCCGATCGAGCAGGAGGGGACCTATCCGCTTCCCGAGGCCCAACTCGACCGGTTCATGCTCGAACTCGCCGTGCTGTACCCGAGCCGCGACGAGGAAGAATCGATCGTCGAGGAGACCACGGGCGACGAGGAACGTTCCGTAAATTCTGTGCTCGATGCCGCAGACCTCGTGGAGATGCAACATCTCGTTCGCCGTATTCCCGTCTCCAAATCCATCGTCCGCGCGGCCGTCACGCTCGCCCGGATGACACGCCCGAAAGAGGACATGGCTCCCGGTTTCATCAACGAATACGTGGCCTGGGGCGCTGGGCCTCGCGCGTCGCAGTTCCTCGTCCTCGGCGCCAAGGCCCACGCCGCGATGGACGGTCGACCCATGGCCGACCTCGACGATGTCAAGGACGTGGCGCTTTCGGTGCTCCGCCATCGCGTGGTCGCCAACTTCGCCGCCGAGGCCGCCCGGCGTTCCGCAGAGGACATCTGCACGGAGTTGATCCAGTCCAAGGAGTGGATGGAATAGTACGGACATGAGTGACCGATCCTCCTGGGATTTCCCCGTCACGCGGTCCCCGCGACGGCTATTCCTCATCAGCTTCGCCATTCTCTTTCTCGAGATGGCCTCGATCCGGTGGCTCAACGCTTCCGTCTCGGTCCTCACGTACTTCAACAACCTCATCCTGATTTCGTGTTTCTTCGGACTCGGCATCGGGTTGATGCTAGCCACGAAGAAGATCGACCTCATCCGCTACGCGATGGTGGCGCTGCTCCTCATGACCGTGGCCATCGTGCTGCTGGAAGGGGCATTCGGGATCAACATCAGCTACACCGAGGACGTGATTCTATCGGGGAACGTCGAGTATTTCGAAAGCGGCGCGTTGTACATCTCCGCCGCCGCCTTGAGTGGATTCTTCGTCAACGTGGCCTTCTTCGTCTTTCTCGGGCAGGAACTCGGCAAGCAACTGAATGCCGTCCACGACCCACTGAAGGCCTACGGTTACGACATAGCCGGCAGTTTGGTCGGCGTCCTTTCGTACGGCGTGCTCGCATGGCTCGGATCTCCCCCGCACATTTGGTACGGCATCGGAGGTGGGCTGCTCTTGCTGTTCGTGCGAGAGAGCAAACCGTGGCTCATCACGAGTGCCGTGGTCTTGGGCATGTCACTCTTTGTGATGAGCACGACGTACCGCTCCACGGTGTGGTCGCCCTATTACAAGGTCGAACTCGAACGCTACCTCGGTAACGACCAGGAACCGATCGGTTATCGCATCAACGTCAATAACATCCGCATCCAGGACGCGCTCGACTTCGGTCCCGGCCTCGAACGCTCGCGCTTCCGGCCCTGGATTGATTACTACGAACTGCCATACCATATCAGCAAACCGCAGAAGGCTCTGTTTCTCGGCGCCGGATCCGGAAACGAGGCGGTGGTGGCGCGAATGCAAGGCGTGGAAGACGTGACCGCCGTCGAAATCGATCCGATCATCGCGAGCTTCGGCTACGAACTGCACCCGAACCAACCGTACCGAGACGAAAACGTCAGGATCATCGTCGATGACGCACGATCGTTCATCGCGAACACCGATGAGAAGTTCGACCTGATCGTGATGTCCGCGCTCGACTCGCACAAACAGGTTCCCGGCATGTCGAGCCTCAGGCTCGAGAGTTTCGTCTACACGCTGGAGTCGTACCAAACGATCAAGACTCTGCTGGCGCCGGACGGCGTCTTCATCTTGAACCTTGGATCCACCCGGCCATGGATGGGAGAGCGGACCTACTGGACGCTCACCGAGGCATGGGGCGAAGAACCCGTCGTTTTGCAATCGATAGACAGCCCGTTCGGTTCGATCGCCTACGTGTTTGCGCCGCCAGAAGCGCTGGCCGTCGACCTGCTACCAAATCGTGAACCGGTGGAGATTCTACCTGGCCCGGAACGACCCTCCGATCTCCTCCTGGCCACCGACAACTGGCCGCACCTCTATCTCGAGAGCAACCGCATTCCCAACATCTACATCATCGTGTTGGGAGCGATGACGCTGATCAGCTTCCTGATGGTCATAGGCATCGAACCGGCGGCGCGCCGCCCCAACATGCACTTCTTCTTCTTAGGCGCCGGGTTCATGTTGCTGGAGACGCGCAGCGTCACCCAGATGGCGCTGCTCTTCGGGGCTACATGGAATGTGAACACGATCGTGTTTGCCTCGATCCTGCTCACGATCTTCATTGCCAACTACCTGGTGATCAAAGACAAGAAACCATCGCGGCGCTTCTCGTACGGATTGTTGTTCGTGACGCTCGTGGCGGGCTTCTTCTTCCCGTTCAAGATTCTGTTGCCGCTCCCGACGGTTGCGCGACTGATCGCCGCCGGCATCGTGATCGGACTCCCGATCATCTGGGCGTCGTTCATCTTCTCGATTTCGTTCCGCGAAGAAGAACACGTGAGCAAGGCATTCAGCTCCAACCTGCTCGGCATTGTCGTGGGCGGAAGCTTCGAATACCTGAGCAACATCTGGGGGCTGAACGTGCTCTACCTGGTGGCGCTGCTACTGTACGTAGCTTCGGCTCCGGTGGCGCCGCGACTCAAAGCCGCTCTTACTCCTCCCTGAGTGCCACCACCGGATCGATCCGGGTTGCCCGCCTGGCCGGCACCCATGACGCGACGATCGCCACCACGATGAACACGGCCGCCATGGCCGCGTAAGTAGCGAGATCTGTTGCAGGCACGTCCACCAACAGGCTTTGCATGAGCCGAGTGGCCCAGAAGCTCACGATCAGGCCTGCCACCAACCCAAGACCGGTGAGCGTGAGCCCCTGCCGCACGACGAGTCCCAGAATATTTCCGGCCTGCGCACCGAGGGCCATGCGCACACCAATCTCACCCACCCGCTGCCGCACCGTGTGGGACAGCACGCCATAGATCCCGATGCTCGCGAGCGCGAGCGCCATAAAACCGAACGCGCCGATCAAGGCCAACGCAAACCGGGTCTCGGTCATGGCTTCACTGACGCGCGCTTCCATCGAGCGCACGTCGGACAGCGGGAGCATGGGGTCGAGTGCATCGAGTTCGCGACGGACTTGCCGAACCAGGCTCAGTGGGTCCGACGTAGTCCGCACCGCGTAGGCCAGATTCCCAAAGGTTCCGGCATACAGGTTGGTCACGTAGATCCCCTCTGTCCCGTCCCTAGCGAGCGACGGCCCCCGTTGATGTTCCACGACCCCTATCACTTCGACTTCCACCGGCTCGAGCGTCGTGATCCGAATCAACAGTCGCTTGCCGACCGCGCTCTCATTCGGTGCGATCGATGAAGCGAGAACTTCGTCGACTAGGACCACGGGAGTGCTATCCGCAAAGTCCGCCGGCGAGAACAACCGCCCCTCCAGAAGATCGGTTCGCAGGGTTTCGAAGTACCCCGGACGAATTGCGCGGTAGGCCGCCTGTCCGTACAGGCTCTCGTCGGTCGCGGCCTCCAGCGGGCCGTACCGACCCGTAAAGAAATTGTTCTGAAGCGGTACCGTGGATGCCGCGGACACGTCGGTGACCCCCGGCAGCGCGAGGAGTTGCTGCTCGAAGGTATCGAAGAAGATCCGCTTCTCGGGATCGGGATACCGATTGCCGGGAAGCGCGATGTTGAACGTGAGCAAGTTCTCTGCGTCGTAGCCCGGTTCGACGCGTTGCAGCGCCATGAAGCTCCGCATCATGAGCCCAGCACCGATCATGAGCACCAGGCAAAGCGCGACCTCAGCGATGATGATGCCGCTCCGAAACACGCGCTGCCTAGACAACGAAGACGACCGCCCACGGTCCTTCAGAGAATCAGTGAGCTGTAGCTTCGAAACTTGAATCGCGGGGAACAGCCCAAACAAAAGAGCCGCGGCAATCGACGCGACAGCGGTAAAGCCGAGCACGGACAGGTCGATGCTCACCGTTTCCATGCGCGGCAAATTCGCGGGACGCATGGCCAGCAAGACACGGTTCCCCCCTAACGCCAACAGCAGACCCAGTCCACCCCCGGCGACGGCGAGGACGCCACTCTCTATGAGCAGCTGGCGTATGACGTGTAGGCGGCTTCCACCCAGGGCCGTCCGAATCGCAAACTCACGCTCACGACTGCTGGCTCGTACGAGAAACAAGTTGGATACGTTGGCACATGCGATGAGCAGGACGAAAGCCACCGCACCGAACAGCGCCAAGATGACGGGACGAATCTCGGCCGTCAGCTCATCCAACATTCCGTGGACGTCGATCTGCCATCCAGCGGTCTCACGAAGGCTGGCGTCTTCTCTGAAGCGCGCGGTGAACCCATCCATTTCTGCCTGCGCCTGCGCGATGCTAACGCCGGGCTTCATTCGCCCGACCACGGCCCAAACGACGTTGCGACGTGCCGGCCACGCCGCGAC
Source organism: Gemmatimonadota bacterium (assembly GCA_039656555.1). Lineage (GTDB taxonomy): Bacteria > Gemmatimonadota > Gemmatimonadetes > Gemmatimonadales > GWC2-71-9 > CAMYLY01. Next base: position 12,271 of record JBDHLU010000038.1, read on the forward strand.
GTCGATCCGCGGCGTGGTCCACATATCGACTTGTTGCGTGAGATTGCTTCCGGTACCGAAATGCAATTCGACACCGGGCCGCATCACCCCGACGATGACCGCCGCATTGTTGTTGACCTCGACCGTCTGCCCGATGATTTGGTCGTCACCGCCAAACCGCCGCTGCCAGAGTTCGTAGCTGAGAATCACACTGGCAGGCGGTATCGCTGCGGCGTCGGTATTCGGTGCGATCGGTTCCTCATCGGCGGGCTCGAACCCCCTGCCGAGCATTGGCCGCACGCCGAGTACGTCGTGGAGGTTCGCAGTAACGCCGGCTACGTCGATCACCTCGGGGTCGCCGTCGCCGCCGGTCAACGTCTGCGTGAACGTGACCACGCCACCTAGGCTTTCGAACTGCGTCGCCTGTTCTCGAAAGTCACGAAGATCGGGAGGCGATAGGGGGAATTTGGATTGATTGCGATTCGTGAGGTTCGCCCAAATCACCACGAGGCGATCCGGGCTCTCGTAGGGGAGCGGGCGGAGCAACACCGCCTGTACTACGCTGAAAATGGCGGTATTCGCACCGATGCCGATCGCGATGGTACCCACCGCAATGGCGGTGAACATGGGTTGCCTAATCAGGGAACGGATCGCGTACCGAAGGTCTCTCGTGAATCCGCCCATGACGGTCTCCTGGGGTGGTGCGGGAAGGTGTGGAGAGTATGTGTAATCAGATGCGGCAATCCCGCACAACGTTGCGGTTCATCGCGAAACGTTGCGCCGCCAACCGGCTTGACTAGTCGACGGCCGCCATCAATGCGTCACGGTACCGATTGAGCGTCGCGTCGTACCCGATGAAAAAACGGCCGACAAAACGAAAGATGGGACTATACACCTCGCCATCTTCCGTGATCGTCACATTGGTTGACGTAGCCCCCACGGGATCCAGCTCGTAGGTCCAGGTCCCGCCGAACGGGAGGCCCTCGCCAATCCGAATGACCAACGTGCGTGGCGGGTCCATCGACTCGACGTAAAGCGGTAGCGTCCCGCCCGGTCCGTATTCAGTCCACGCCGGCAAACCGTCCCGAGCCGGAAGCATCTCTACATTATCCACTTCAGTCCGCCACGTCGGGAAGCGATCGATCTCCGTAATGAACTGCCACACCTCTTCAGGGGATCGCGGCATGTCGAAGGTGACGGTGGCGCGATGATCCTGCGGGAGCAGCAAGCCGATCACGTACACCGCGGCGATGAGACCGAACAGCGTACTAATACCGATCAGGAGCCACTTCTTCATGTCGCTACTCTCATGGTGCTCGACCTACCGGGCTACTCGGGGAGGGTCGATAGCAGCGCCCCAACATCGACGGACATTTCGGGGTCTGCTTCTGACGCGCACCAGCGGAGCATGTCAGTCACAATCTCCGGTCGCGTGTCGGTCGCCTTCCACACTTCGACGAGCTGGGCCTCGACATCCACGATCCAATACGTATCGACGTTCTGCTCCTGATAGAGGCGCCGCTTGACCGTACGGTCCGCACGCGCCGTCGAGGGTGAGAGAATCTCGACCGCAAGCAGCAATGTCTTGTAGGTGCTCCAGCTCGCCGACACCTCGTCCGGCGATACGACGAAGATGTCGGGCTGCACCAACGTCTCATCATTCCACGAGATATCCGCCGCCGCACTGACCAGAGTATCCAAACGCCCCAGTGGCTCGAGGTACGTGTTCAGCTTGTGCACCAGCCGAGTCAGAACCTGTTGGTGCTGAGCTCGTGGGGCCGGGGTCACGAAGAGTTCCCCGCGGATGATCTCGTACCGGTTGCCGTCGGTTGGGAAATCCAGCACTTCAGCGACGGTGTAGCGGTGGGCGGTATCGGGCATTGCCATAGTATGAACTCCACTCGGCCGAGCGGGCAAGGAAGACGCATACCTCACGTTCGGCGGATAGGGAGCGAGAAGCATCACCAGAATCGCGCGACCCTTGCTCGATTATTGCCTGTCCCTCAACTCCTCACAGGGTATTACAAAACCATGTGTGCCGACCCCATGGGGGTCGCCCTGCGGGAATCGACGCGGTGCGAGTCGAGATCGCGAAGCGAGCGAGGTTAAGCGAGTGGACGGCGCGTGCGCAGAAGCGCACGCACCGTCGACCCCTAGTCAGCGGTCAGAAGACCGCGCGGACGATGTTACTGGCCGGACCTTCACCGGCTTTGTTGGCGGCGATGACCCGGTACTCGTACTCGACGGCGGCGTCCTGGCCGCCCAGTGTGACGTCGGTCTCGATCGCCATGCCGACGTCCCACCACTCGCCACTGTCTCGCTGGCGCCGTTGCACGCGGTACGCGGCGACCTCCCCGCCATCCACCGGCTCCTTCCAGTCCAGGAAGACCCAGTCCTTGCCCTCGCGACGGTTCTCGAGCGTCCGGACCTGGCCCGGCGGCTCCATGATCGTCACCGTGCGGGACCGGCGCGCTCCCCAGCCGATCAGTTGCAGTTTGCCGTCGTCGCCGTGAGTGTGGTTCTCGGCATAGCGAATGGTCGACTTCGACATGTCCTGGACTTTCTCGAGGGATCCCTCCTTCCTGTCAGTGCTTTGCACCGCCTCGGCGCGGGCCAGGATCGCCGCCTCGCGGTTGCCGTCATGCCCGGTGAGGGCCTGTTGAAAGTCCTCCGGCGAGAACGGCGGTGCCGGATAGACGTCGGTGTGTGCGGCCAAACCGGCCGCGATGTCAGTTGCGAGACGCAGAATGTCGGCCTCGCGTGTCGGGTACTCCATAGGACCTCCGGTTCTGGTTGTTGCTACGGTACTGCCGCGGCGCGGCGGTCGTGCCGAACGCCACGGTCGTACGCTCGAGTATGCCGGGAGAAGTTGGGGGCGGCCGCGGCCTGGTTTGGAGTGCCCCGGTCGTGGCCACAAACGCCGCGGACCGGACTTGGAACACGCCACTCGAAGCTTCGAGTGAGGTATTCAAAGCTTCGAGTGAGGCACTCGAACGGGCAGTCGCGTCGTCGGGAAGTTCGGGTATGCCGATCGAAGCTTCGACCGGGCCACTGGAAGTCGTGGGGTGCGTTCTCGAAGCTTCGAGTAAGCCGGACCAGGCTTCGAGTGGCCTGGTCCAGGCTTCGACCAGGGCAGTCGAAGCTTGGAGTAAGGCACTTGAAGCTTCGAGTGGGCCATTCCAAGCTTCGAGTAAGGCACTCGAAACGGGCCTCCATTTATCTAACCCAAGCAGCGACAACGACTTACGGGCGCTACACTCATGGGTGGCCCCAGGTTCGGTCATGAAGCAACTCCTCCACGTGACAGACGGACGGCTGCAAGCGTGCTTCTACTAGGTATACGGAAAAACCGCTGATTTCTTTCAAATGATGGATTAAGTGATTGTGGGGGAAGGAGTTAAGCGAAACGCCTCGACGGCGTTCCGGCTCCGCTGACGGCGGGTACAGTAGACTATGCTTCCACGGCCTTGGAATAAGATTAATTGTACCTAGCAGTTGCGATGTGGTATAATCGCTTATATTGTATCCCGATTACGATATACTCTATTGTACTGGATGGCCGTCATGCCACGCCGAAACATCAACGACGCTACTGCTCCCGCCGCTGTCACCTCCGCCGTCCAGCAAGTCGGGGCCAACGTGGCCACTGCCCGCAAACGCCGTGGGCTGAGGCAAGAGGACCTGGCCAAAAAGGCCGGCATCAGCAAAGTCACGATGAACCGCATCGAGGCCGGAGCCCTGGGAACCAGCATTGGCGCCTACACGGCCGTGCTTTGGGCCATGGGCCTTCACGATGCCGTTGCGCGTTTAGCCCATCCCGACGACGACGTAGAGGGAACCACTCTAGAGGCCGCTAGGCGGCCCAAGCGCGTTGCGGTTTCGCGCCAGCTGAGTGATGACTTCTAAGGAATGCTTCGTCTACCTCCAACGCCCGCAGTCGCTGGAGGTCGTGCCATGCGCCCGCTTTGTGCGAGAGGAAACGCGTGGCGGCGCCTTCATCGGCCGCCTGATCTACGGGCGCTCGTACCTCGACCGTGAAGATGCGGTCCCCCTCGACCCGTTCCAGCTTCCGCTCAGTCCTCGGGAATACCGCACGGCCAAACTGGAGGGGATGTTCGGCGTGCTGCGAGATGCTGCGCCAGACGCATGGGGTCGGAGGGTCATCGAACATCGCTTGGGTCACCAGGATCTGGATGAGTTCGACTACCTCACTGCGGCGGGTGATGATCGTGCCGGAGCGCTATCATTCGGATCGACGGCGGTCCCGCACCACCGATTACCGGTCTATCGATCGGTGGTGCAACTTCCGGCACTCCAGGAGGCCGCCGCCGCGATCGAGGAAGGGCGGCCAGTTGGCCCCTCGGCGCAGCACATTGCCGACCTACTCGCCCCGGGTAGTTCGATGGGTGGAGCACGACCCAAAGCCGTAGTCGAGGACGACTCCGGGTTATGGATCGCCAAGTTTCCGATGAGTGGCGATCGCTGGAACAACGCTCCGGTCGAAGCCGCGATGCTCGGGTTGGCGTCAGCTTGTGGGATTCGCGTGCCGGAAACCAGAATCCAGCGTGTCGCCGGCAATTCGATTCTGCTGGTCCGGCGGTTTGATCGGGTGCGCGTGGACGGCGGATATCACCGACACCGGATGGTTAGCGCACTCACCGTGCTAGACGCGGAAGAGAGCGCCGTTGCCCGCCATAGTTGGTCCTACGTTCTCCTGGCCGACGAGCTGCAGCGTTGGTCCGCCGAACCAACCAAGGATAAGACCGAGCTATTCCGGCGAGTCGTGTTCAACGGGTTGATCTCGAACACCGACGACCATCCGCGCAACCATGCGCTCATCGCCCCGGGAAGGGCCTGGAGGCTCGCGCCTGCGTACGATCTGACGCCAACCCCGATGCACGCCATCGAACGGCGCGACCTTGCACTGACATGCGGTCGATTCGGTCGCATAGCGAGGCGAGACAACATGCTGTCGCAGGCGCCACGTTTCGGTATGTCACTCGAGGATGCCAACGCCGTGATCGACGAGATCAAGCAGGTCGTGGGCGCTGAATGGCGACAACTCGTGCGCGCCGCGGGCGGAAGCGACGCGGATGTGGAAGCGGTCGAGCGAGCGTTCATCTACGAAGGGTTCGAATATGCGACAGGAGAGTAGAGGCCGATCAACCTTGTCGGGGAAACCCAGATCATTACCGGGGTACCTATCCTGGCCCCTCACTGATTCTCGGAGCATCTTGGCCCTGTGACCCCAAGATTCGCTGCTCTAGCATCGCTCAGGATCATTCCCATCCTCGCCGGCTTCTGCCTGGTCGGCACGGGCGCGAGTGCGCAAACGCGCGACGTGGCCGGCCGCGTGCTGGCCGCGGACGACAGCACGGCGCTCCCCGGCGTCAGAATCACCGTGCTCGAGACGGGCCTGCAGGTCAGCTCCGATGCGGAGGGCAGTTTCACGCTCCGAGGAGTCCCAACGTCAGCGCTCCGGCTGGCGCTCGAGCGGGTTGGGGTCAGGCAGGACACCGTGGACCTCCCTGCCGGCATCACGACGATTACGGTCTACGTTGGGGTGACCGCCGTGCAAATACGGCCTCTGATCACGACCGCCGAGAGCCCGAATCGTGAACGGTTCGAAGCCGAGGCACAGCCGTCCACGGTCACGTTGCAACCAAGAGAGATCTCGGCGGTGCCAACGATTGGTGAACCGGATGTCCTGCGTGTCGTCCAGCTGCTCCCGGGCACCGTCGCTAAGAACGACTTCACCAGCACGCTGAACGTCCGCGGCGGCGAGTCCGATCAGAATCTCGTGCTGCTCGACGGGATCACCCTGTTCAATCCGTACCACGTGGGTGGGATGTTCTCGACGTTCGACAACGCGGCGATCAACACGGTCGACTTCACGGCGGGAGCTTTCTCCGCCGCCTACCCCGGCCGGTTGAGCAGCGTGTTGGATGTGAGTCTGCGGCAGGGCCGGAACGACCGCATCGGCATCAACGCCATGTTGTCGGGTCTCTCGGCGAAACTGCTGGTCGAAGGTCCGATACCGGGTACGGCCGCGACGTTCATGATCGGCGGCCGCCGATCGTATGCGGACCGTTGGGTCGACGCGTTTACCGACGAGTCGTTCCTCTACTACTTCGGCGACCTCACCGCCAAGTTGTCGCTACCGCTCCCGACCGACGGTGTCATCTCGCTCGTCGGCTATGCGGGCAGAGACGTCGGTAGCACCCCGTGGCTCAGTGAGTCGTCGGGCCAAGAACCGGTCGACCTGGAATTCGATTGGGGCAACACGGTGGCCGGCTTGTATTTCGAACAGCCGATCGGCAACTGGTGGGTGTCGCAACGCGTCAATGTCACGCGGTTCACGACGGGGATCGGATTGGTTCCCGATGTGTTCGACGCGCGAAACAAGACGACGCTGTGGAGCGCCGCGACCAATGTCGGCGCACAGCTCGGAACGCACCGCGTGCAAGTGGGTGGGTCGTTGGAGCCCTACACCTTTACGTATCGCGCCGAGCGTCCACAACTCGAGACCGTCGTGCTCGACCAGGCGTGGGCGCCGACGGTGTGGGGGGTGTACGCGGAAGACCAATGGAACGTGGCACCGTGGTTGTTTGTACGTCCGGGCATCCGCGGGGAGTACGTCGAGGGAACCGGACGCATGACGTGGGCGCCGCGACTATCGGCGAAGGCCTTCGTCACCGAGAACTTCGCGATCAACGGGTCCATCGGTCGGTTCTATCAACCCATCCACTCCATTCGCGATCAAGAACTCCCGGTGTCGTTCTTCGAGTTCTGGATCGGGGCCGACTCCGTGACCCCCATCGGCCGTTCGGATCAGGGCGTGCTCGGTGTGGAGGTGTGGCCCAGGGATGATTGGTCGTTTTCGGTCGAGGGGTACACGAAGTCGTACGAGGACATCGTCATGCGCGATCGCGCGGACGACCCCAAGGTCCAAGGAGACGAGTTCTTCATCACGCGGGGATACTCGTGGGGTGTCGACGTACTCGTGCGTAAACACTTCGGGCCGTTAACCGGGTGGGTCGCCTACAGCTATGCCAAGTCGCTGCGACGGCTGGGCAGCCTGTCCTTTGCGCCGGGCCACGACCGGCGGCACACCGTCGACGTAGTGCTCCAGACGCCCGGCCCGTTCGGTTCGCAACTTGGGCTTAGGTGGGGGTACGGATCGCCGCTGCCCTATACCGGCATCATAGGGTCTTGGCCGCACCGGCGGTACAACTCTCAGGAGAACCAGTTCGATGACTTCGAGAGTGAGGTCCTGAGCGCGTCTATCAACGACCAGCGATTCCCACCCTACCACCGGCTCGACGCCAGCATCCGCTGGGAACTGGGCACCAACGTTAAATGGCGACCGTTTTTTCAGGTCGTCAATGTCTACAACCGGCAGAACGTGTTTTTCTATACCTATGATTTCACGGGCACGCCGGCGAGGCGCGGAGGATTTTCGCAGTTACCGATCGTGCCGACGTTGGGGGTAGAGGTGGAGTGGTGAGCAGAAGGCAGCCGATGGCCGCCCGGGCGATTGGCTATCGGCTATCGGCTATCGGCGCCGTTCTAGCAGCCATCACCCTCCCTGCCTGCGAACTCGAAGAAGTCGCTATCCCCTCCGGCGAAGAGGTCCTGATCGTACACGCTGTGATGCGGCCGGATCAGCAGCGTCAGTTCGTTCTGCTGGAGAGCAGTTGGCGTGGCGAGGTCGATCCTGCTGACCTCGACCGCTTCGACTTGCCACCGAACTCCCCGCAACTGCCCGTCGAGGGCGCGGTGGTGACCGTGTCCAATGTCGACTTTCCGGGGGATCCCTGTGGGTCGGCGGTAGTGTTCGACGAAAACGCACCCGGGTTGTACCAGGGGCCGGGCAACTGTCCCACCATGGGGCCGGGTGACCAGTTGGAGTTACAGATTCTCCTGCCGAATGGCGACGTGATTCGCGGAACGACCGAAGTCGTCGGCTTGGACTCGGCGTGGGTGCGTGGAGCGCTCGATTCACTGCCGTTCGGATCGCTCGATTCCTTGATCTTCAACCGCGATAGCGACACGCTGCAATTCGCGGTGTACAGTTCGCATGGTCGACTTGTCGAACTCCAGTTCAATCGCCTCGACTATTACGGGAACCTGTCGACCAGCGAGTTCGATCGAAGTTCTTTCCTGGCCGATACGAATGACTTCATCATGCCCGGAACCACCCTCGACCTGCTGGACCGTGGTGAAGGAGACGAAGTGGTGCGCGCGGGGCGGCGCTACGTGATGACCGTCGCGATGACGGACGCGAACTATTTCGATTTCGTGCGGTCGCAGAACAACGAGTTGACCGGGCGCGGGTTCATCAACCATCTGGAGGGTGCGGTTGGAGTGTTTGGGAGCATCGTTGCGTCGCCACTCACTGTGGATGCCGTTGGCGACGCCAAGGACCCGAGGGAAGGGACCTACCGATTGACCGGGGTTGCCGCCGGTGTGACCGTGGACGCGACGCTGTCGATGTATCTCCGTCAGGCGACGGATTCCGCCGATTTGTCCGCGTTCTTGCGAGGCGTGTGGCTGCAAGAGACCGAACAAGGTTGGATGCCGTGGGATCCCAGAGGCCTGAGTGTCGATGGGGGTTTCGTGGGACCGACATTCGAGATCGTGGTCGAACAGCCGATGCTGACCGACCGTGGCGAACGGCCAGGTACGACGCTGTTGCTCACGGGCACGTGGGCGGCGGACTCGTTTCAAGTTGCCGTCAAAGACAATGGGGTGTTTGGGGCGCTGGATTTGGGGGCGTTGACGGCGGTGAAGCAGTAGGGCGACGGTCCTCCGCGGCCTAGTGGTTGTTGAGACCCAGTATTTTGAAGGGCCATTTTCGGACACCTCGGCCACCTAAACGCTTTATTGACAACGTGTTGAATAGGTGTTGATTGACTCGGCACAGCTTGCGTATCAGGAAGTGAGCAAACTATGGCCGACCAGATCGTTCTCAACGTGTTTGGGTGTCCCACCGTCCATCACCCGGACGGTCGAGAGATACGGTTTCGTACGAAGAAGCAGCTTGGGCTCTTCGTGTATCTCGCGCTCGAAACTCGCGATCGTGCCGTCAGCCGCGAGGCGTTGGTTGAATTGTTCTGGTCTGACACCGACCCCCGACGTGGTCGGCATTCACTTTCACAGGCGTTCTCCACCATCCGAGAGCATTTCGGTCCGGATTCCCTCACGCGAGGTAGCGGCCCGGTGCAACTCCGTGTGCCGGTGGTCACCGAAGTCGAGCAAATAGACGCGCAACATGTTCCGAGTAACCGTCTTCTGCGACCGCTGGACGATCTCGAGTCGGCGGGCAGCAACGGTTTCTCACATTGGGTGGACAGCATTCGAACCGCACTCAGCCAGCGAGCCAAGCTCTCGCTCGAATCAGCTATGGCCGATGCGGCCGGAACCGGAAGTGTCGATCGTGTAAGAGAGCACGCCGCCCAACTGTATCGAGTGGACCCCCTCAGTAGACCCGCCGTTGGCGCGTTAACCGACGAGCTTCTCGAACAGGGTGATCGCGCCGGAGCGATCCAACTATTGCAGCAGTACAAAGATCGCTTTTCCGAAACGATAGGGAATGCTCCCCCGGGCATAGACCACCGGTTGGATCGGATTCGCAGCGAAATGGGCAGTAGGGTTAGCACGCACGAACCAGACTTCGGTACGCCGGTGGAGTTTTTTGTTGGAAGGAACGAGGAGGTCGCCGAACTGGAGGGACACTGGGCTGAGGCACAGCAAGGACAAGTGATCGCTGTAGCCGTCCACGGCAATCCTGGAATCGGCAAGTCAACGCTGCTACGTCGATTCGTCGAGAGCGTTAGAGACCGGGCTTGGCCCTCGTTCTTTGTCTCGTGTCCAGAGATCGGTGAACACATCCCCTACGGCGCGACCTCGGAGTTGATTCGAGCGCTCATGCGAGACCCAGGGATGAGCGGAACGGATCCGATGTGGCTCGCCGAAGCCAGCCGTGTTTCCCCGGGCCTACGTTCGAAGTACACCGGCATTCCCGAGGCGCCAACCGTACCGCCCGAGGCAGTACGGCTGCGGGTCGCCGAAGCCCTTTCGCGAATGATAGATGCTGTAGCTGAGAATGGGCCAGTCCTAGTCGCAGTCGACGACCTTCATCAGATGGATCCGACCAGCCGAGATGTACTGCACCTGTTGATTCGACGTCGTGCGGGGAAATCCACGATGCTGCTCTGCAGCGCCCGCACTCCAGCACTCCGTGGCCTTGCAGCGAACGATGAAGATCCTCTCGCGGCCGTGGAATGGACCAAGAAGATCGCGCTGGGCCGCCTGCCGGACGTAGACACCCACGACATCATCACTCGGCTGTCGACTGCCAGCCAAGCACCTCCACGTACTG
>JBDHLU010000039.1:0-22558 GCA_039656555.1 Gemmatimonadota bacterium
TCCGGGAGCTTTCTGGACTGGTTCGCGAGCACGTCGACGCGATCGAAGCGGGTTGGAGAATGTCAATTCAACTGGACGATCTGTACGCGAGGGCGGTGTACGCGTTGGAAGTCGCCGCCACGATGCCGGAGGTCGTGGTCGGAGATCACGCGTTCCGCATTCACGATGGGTATCACCCGCTGCTTCGGGAAGAAGTTGGTGCGGTGCCGTTCAGCGTTGTACTCGAGGTAACCGGCACTTTGCTGGTGAGTGGACCGAATGCCGGTGGCAAGACGGTACTGCTCAAAGCCATCGGACTCATCGCGGCTCTCACCCAGGCCGGAGTCATTCCACCGGTTGGGCCGGGGTCGGCTATCCCCGTGTTCCGGACGATCAACGTCGACATAGGAGACCACCAATCGATCGAGCAGAGTCTGTCGACGTTCTCCGCACATCTCGAGTGCCTCAAGTCGATTCTGAATGAATGTGGAGCCACATCGCTTGTGCTGCTCGACGAGCTCGGAGGCGGGACCGATCCAGTGGAGGGTGGTGCTTTGGCAACCGCCGTGTTGGAGGGTCTCCAGACTCGAGGCGCGATGACGGTGGCGACTACCCATTTAAGCGATCTCAAAGAAGCCGCAGCTGCATCGACCAGAATGACCAACGCGAGCCTAGAGTTCGACACCGAGACTCTGAAGCCCACGTATCGGCTCAATGTCGGGAAACCAGGGCGGTCCTATGGGCTGGCCATTGCGAAGCGGTTGGGCCTTCCCGACGATGTGGTTGCTCGTGCCCAGGAGGTCGTACCCGACGCGATCAAGACCGTGGATGCAACGCTTGCGGAACTCGAACGTCGTGAGCAAGAACTTCGGGAGCGTGAAGGTACGAGCGAAGATTTGAGAGTTCGTCTCGAGGCTGACGCGGTCAAGATGTCGGATCTCGAGCAACGCCTCGCGGCCTTGCGGTCTGAGTTGGACACGCGGGAGACGGAACTCGAGAAACATGGCCGAGAACAGGCGCGGAAATTCCTGCTCGAGTCGCGTCGCCGAGTTGAGGACGCACTCGCGCTCGCGCGAGCGGCTGTAGACGAGGCCACGGCTAAGCAGGCGCGGCGTTTGGTGGAAGAAGGGGTGAAGGACGAGGGAGACGCGATTGAGAAGCTTCGGGCATGGGTGTCGGGAAAGGGGACAGACCGTCAACCGTCCATCGTCAGCCGTCAATCGTCAACCCTTGGCGATGGACGATCGACGATGGACGATACACGATACACGGAAATCCAGGCCGCATCCGAAATCTCCATCCGCGGCATGCGGGTCGACGAAGCCACGAGCGTAGTCATCGCTGCCATCGATGACGCGGTGGTGGCCGACCTCCACCGTTTGCGCGTCGTCCACGGAAAGGGGACCGGAGTCCTGCGGCAGGTCGTTGCGGAGCTGGCTCGTGGAGACAAACGGGTTGCACGCACCGTGGAGCCACCTCCGGAACAGGGTGGGTACGGTGTGACCATCCTCGAGTTTCGTTGATGCCGATTCCCGACGAACTCATCGAGCAAGTGCGCGACGCGGCGGATATCGTCAGTGTGATTGGCGAGCACGTCGAACTCAAGCGGACTGGTTCGGACTATCGCGGTCCGTGTCCGTTTCACGGTGGTACCCATCGCAACTTTTCGGTCATTCCCAGAAAGCAGATGTTCTACTGCTTCGTGTGCCACGAAGCCGGAGACGTGTTCTCCTTTTTCATGAAGCGTTTTGGAATGGAGTATCCGACGGCGGTTCGGGAGATCGCCGAGAAATGCGGAATCACGATACCGGAACGACCGGTCGGAGGTCCCGATCCTCGGGAGCCGCTGTATTCGGCGGCGAGTGTCGCAGCGGATTGGTACGTGCGGCGACTTCGGGATGGGGACGACGCGGTGGTTGCACGTGAGTATTTGAAGGGACGTGGGTTCGACCTCGACCTTATGGCACCCTGGGGGCTCGGGTTCGCGCCAAAAGGGGATGAGTTCTTGAAAGCAATGGCGACGCTGGGAATCAATGAGGACATCTTGCTGGAAGCAGGACTCGCGGTCCGGCGCGACGACGGCTCCCTACGACCGCGCTTTTGGAACCGTCTCCTCTTTCCGATTCAGGACATTCGAGGCCGCGTCGTGGCGTTCGGCGGTCGAATCCTCGGTGACGGAGAACCCAAGTATCTCAACTCGTCAGACAACCCGATCTTCCACAAGGGTCGGCTCCTGTATCACATGCAGAACGCGAAGCATGCCATTCGCAAGGCGGAACGCGCGATCGTGGTCGAAGGCTACTTCGATGTCATTCGAGTGGTCGAAGTCGGGATCGAAGAGGTGGTGGCGCCACTGGGTACTGCGCTGACCGAAGATCAAGCGACATTGCTCAGGCGATACACGCAAAACGTCACGCTGTTCTACGACAGTGATGCGGCAGGACTTCGGGCAACCTTCCGAGCGGCGGACGTGCTGTTGCGGGCAGGGATTCGCGTGTTCGTTGCCACCCCACCCCAAGGGTCCGATCCGGATGATCTTGCCCGTGAGCAAGGCGCCGAGGGCATCACCGCCATCTTGGACGATGCCCTCGATGTCCTGGAGCGGAAACTCCAGCTATTGGATCGGAAGGGGTGGCTTGGATCGATAGATGGTCGACGCCGCGCGCTCGATCGTTTGTTACCCACGCTCCGGGCCGCCTCCGACAATGTGACGCGCGACCTGTACATTGCTCGTGCGGCAGAGGCCCTCGGTGTGACGACCCAATCCATCGCCCATGAGGTGGTAGGCCGTGGGTACAACCCCAAGCCGAAGCAACGCGTAGCACCGGTACAACCTGCTGGCGATTTGCATAGCCGGGGGCCCGAGCGTGATTTGCTGCGTGTGATGGTGCACGAACCCGCATGGCGTTCTCGGATTGCCGAACGACTTGCGCACATTGAGGGACGCACCGGTACGCTGTCGGAACTCGTGGATTTCGTTGCGGGTTCGAGCCCCGAGGCATCGGGGGGCGATCTTCTCCCCCAGGTTGAAGGGGATGCCCGCGCGGTCCTAGCTGCGCTGCTTTCAGAATCGTGGGGCACTGTTGATTGCGACGCCATCGTCGGAGGCGCGCTTGGAAAGATGGAGAGCCGGCAACTGCAACGCCGGGTGGAAGCGATCGACCGCCAGATACCGGTGGCGTCGGAAGATGAGAAAATCACGTTGACGAAGGAAAAGGGCGTGTTGAGCCGGCAGATCGCCAAGCTCAACCCGTCGCGATGGAGAGTCATTCAACGACATGCACGCAAATCTTGATACAAGAGTCGAGGAGCAGTAATGAATTCAGATCTTACCGCGTTGTTGGAGTTGCAAGCCAAACACAAAGTCGTTCTCGACATAGGCGAAGAGGTGAAGGCGCTGGAGCCTCAACTCGCCGAACTCGACGAACAGCTGGGCCGTGCCCGAGACGAACTCGAGGCGCATCGGGTGCGCGCCGTCGAAGCAGACGAACGTCGCGCCGAACTCGAAGGCAAGATCGACAGCTACAGGGTCATGCAGGATCGGAAGCGGCAGAAACTGGAGTGGGTGCGGGGCGCGAAGGAGGCCGCTACGCTCATGGCCGAACTCGATTTGGCAAGATCTGTGTTAGGACGCGAAGAGGCGGAGTGGATTCGATCGGCTGACAGGGTTCAGGAGATGCAGCAGATCGTAGCGGAATCGGAGAAGGTCGTCGCGGAAATCGAAGAGGCTCAAGCCCCGAAGCGAGAGGAACTCGACAGCACAAAATCCGTGTTGGATACGCAATTGCAAGCGGCCGAGACGGAACGGGACGGGGCCGGGGAACACGTCAAGTCTGGGTTGCGGGATCAGTTCAATCGGGTTCTTCGAGGTCGCGCACGATTGGCGTTGTACCCGCTCACGGCGGGCGCGTGTGGGCAATGCTTCACTCAGGTGCCCTTGCATCGTGCGCAGAAAATTCGAAACGGTGAATCCATCGAGGCGTGTGAAGCGTGCGGCGTCCTTGTTTATCAGGAGGATGTGCCCGTGACGCAACCTGCCCCCGATGGAGAAGACGCATAGGGAATGCACCTCGCCCGGTCCAAGTGGATTGTCGCCACAACGCCTGACCAAGAGATAGTCACTCCGCTCGTCGAGGCACTGAATATTCCCGAAGCGCTGGCCGCGTTGTTGGTCCAACGGGGGTTCGACTCAATCGACGGGGCACGTACATATCTCAAGCCGTCACTCGACACGTTGAGTGATCCTCTCGGTCTCAAGGACATGGACAAGGCGGTTGCGCTCATTGGACAGGCAGTTCGCGGAGGTCGGCGCATCATGGTCCACGGTGACTATGACGTTGACGGGCAATGCGCGACAACCCTCTTGACCCGCGTGCTACGTGAAGCCGGGGCGGATGTCATCCCTTTCGTGCCCCACCGCGTGAGGGACGGCTACGATTTCGGTCCGGCCGGGCTGAAACACGCCGAGGAGCAGGGCGTCGATCTGATTCTCACGTGTGACTGCGGCTCGACGGCTGTGGACACCGTCACCGCCGCCCGCAAAAAGGGGATCAAGGTAGTGGTGACGGACCACCATCTCACGCGAGTCGTGGCACCGGCCGATGCGGTCGTCAATCCTCAGCAGGGGGGGTGCACGTTTCCACACAAGGAACTTTGCGGAACCGGCATCGCGTTCAAACTGGCCCAAGCACTCGTGGCCGACTTGGACCTTCCGCCACACCTCCACACACACATGCTGGACCTAGTGGCCCTGGCCACGGTCGCCGATGTCGTGCCGTTGGTCGGAGAGAATCGCACGCTCGTGCGGTACGGTCTCAAACTTCTCGGCGAGTCACGGTGGCCGGGCCTCCGCGCACTGATCAAAGTGACACAGGTGCGGGCGCCCATTCGGGCCGGTCAGGTGGGGTTCATTCTAGCGCCACGACTCAATGCAGTAGGGCGGATCGGATCGGCGATGGACGGGGTGCGACTCCTCCTTTCCGACGACCCTGGGGAGGCGCACGAATTGGCCATTGAGCTGGAGTCCGTCAATGCGCGGCGCCAAGCGCTGGATGCTACGGTGCTAGGTGAAGCGTTGGATGTCATGGAGAAGGACGTAGACTTGGAAGGTGAATACGGACTCGTCCTGGCGCACGATGGGTGGCACCCGGGTGTCATTGGCTTGGTGGCGTCGCGGGTCGTGGAGCGAGTGCACAGGCCCGTCATCGTCATCGGGTTGGACGGAGACGAGGGGAAGGGTTCTGGTCGCAGTATTTCGGCGTTTGACCTTCATGCCGCACTGATCGAATGTGGTGATCTGCTGGAGCGGTACGGCGGTCACAAGATGGCGGCGGGCCTCACCGTCCGACGCGATCGGATCGATGCGTTCCGTGAGCAATTCAACGCCGTAGCAAAGGATCAGCTGACCGCGGACGATCTCGTTCCGCGGCAACGCGTTGACGCCGTGGTGTCGATCGATCTGCTGAACGACGAATTGGAGCGACTCCTCGCGCGTTTCGAACCCTGCGGCCAAGGTAATCCGGCGCCCGTCCTCGCCGTGCAAAACGTCGGGGTCCGGCGGGCGATGCCGGTGGGGAGCAATCACCTGCGGTTCACCATCGACGATGGACGCGGGTCGCTCGGGATGATCGCGTTCGGATGGGGTGATCGTGTTCCGGACGGATGGTGGAAACAGCTGGTCGACGTGGCGCTCAAGTTGGAGCGCAACGAATACCGCGGCGTCAGTTCGCTCCAGGGTCGTGTGATGGATATCCAACTTCCCAACTAGTGCGCATCGTTGCCGGCGAGTTCAAGGGCCGCAAACTCAAGCCACCACCTTTGCCGGCTCGAGCGACCGAAGGGCGCATACGCGAAGCCTGGTTCAATATCCTGGCGGCCGAGGTTCCCGGGGCGAAGGTGTTGGACCTGTTTGCCGGAAGCGGCGCGCTCGGTTTGGAAGCTCTCTCACGTGGCGCGTCGCACGTGACGATGGTGGAGCGGTATCGCAAATCGATTCGTTCGCTGGAAGCCAACATCGCCACACTAGAGGTTGAAGGGCGGACGTCTGTGGTGGTTTCTGATGTGTTTAGATATCTCGAATCGAGTTCGTCTGCGGCTGCCTCAGCTATGGCTGATCTAGCCTTCGCTGACCCCCCGTTCTCAGGGGATGATGCCATAAAACTGGTCGATGTATTCCGCACGCGGCCGTTTGCACGCATCTTGGTGGTCGAGCATTCCGGCGCCATTCAGGTCTCCGGCGACGACCACCGGCGCTATGGCGATGTCGCCCTCACGTTCTGTTACCTATGACACGTAATGCTGTTTATCCCGGCTCGTTCGATCCCGTGACACGCGGGCACGAAGACTTGATCCGCCGTAGCCTGCGTTTTGTCGACAAGGTCATCGTGGCGGTGGCCGCGGATTCCTCGAAGCAGACCTTGTTCTCGCTGGAAGAGCGCGTGGCCCTGCTGGAGAGTGCTTTGGAGGGCATCTCGGGGGTCGCTGTGCGGTCGTTCGACGGGTTGTTGGCAGAATTCGCCCGTGCCAACGACGCGCCGGTAATCATTCGTGGGCTGCGAGCGGTGAGCGACTTCGACTACGAGTCCCAGATGGCGTTGATGAACCGGCAACTCTTCCCTGAATTGGAAACCGTGTTTTTGGTTCCCGCTGTGCACCTCACCTATCTGAGTTCTAGCTTGGTGCGCGAGGTAGCGGGGCTAGGTGGCGACGTCGGAGACTTCGTGCATCCCGTCGTCGAAAGGGCTCTCGCCAAGAAGTTCACCCGTTGAATTTTCGTGAGGATATTCGACGGCGGGCCGCCGCGGTGGGTGGGACAGTGGTACTTGCCGAAGGATGGGATGAGCGAGTGGTAGACGCTGCTGCGCGTATTCGCGACTTGGGAATAGCGACCGTCGTGCTGCTCGATCGAGAAATCGACGACCACCGGGTGGGTGATGTGGCCAACCTGTTGAAGTCGAGAAAGCCAGATCTCGAGGCAGAACGTTCCCAGGAGCTTGCTCGTCATCCCATGTTCTTTGCCGCGGGTCTGGTGGGGTTGGGTGCTGCCACTGCTGCCGTGGGTGGGGCGGTGTACCCAACTCCCGAGGTGATTCGGGCCGCGCTGACCGCGGTGGGGCCGGCCCCGGACGTACACACTGTCAGTAGTTCCTTTTATATGGGACTGAAGGGCTTGGGGCCCGTGCTGACCTTTACGGACGCCGGCGTCGTTCCGGACCCAACCCCGGACCAGCTTGCCGAGATCGCGTTGACTGCCGCGCGCGATCGCGTCCGCATCGTGGGTGACGAGCCTAGGGTGGCGTTCCTGTCGTACTCCACCAAGGGCAGCGCCGCGGGCCCACGGGTGGACCGGGTCACGGAAGCCCTCGCCCGGTTTCGTTCCATGGCTCCGGAGATCACCGTCGATGGGGAGCTGCAAGTCGACGCGGCATTGGTGCCCGAGGTCGCCGGTCGGAAAGCACCGGGCAGCCCCTTGGCCGGAAACGCCAACGTCTTGGTGTTTCCCGACCTTGACAGCGGCAATATCGCGTACAAACTGGTGCAGCGACTGGCGGGAGCGACGGCGACGGGGCCAATCTTGCAAGGCCTAGCACGACCGGTGGTCGATCTCTCGCGGGGCGCGACCGCCGATGACATTGTGGATGTTGCGGCGGTGGCGCTGCTGCAATCCGCAAGTGAGCCACAGATTACACTGCAGGAGGATTAATGAGTTTTTCGTTGAGGAAGGACGACGCGAAAGGCGTCGTGATCATAGGCGTCGATGGTCAACTCATCGTTGGCAATCGTCACGATTTGAAGTCCAAGGTGATGGAGTCGATGGAAGCTGGAGAGTCCAAGTTCGTGGTCGATTTCGCGAACACGGGATACATCGACTCGTCAGGGTTAGGGGTTCTCGTGTCACTCGCGAAGAAGATTCGCGAATCTGGTGGAGACCTGGTGCTAGCCGGGCTCAACGAAGATCTGCGCTCGCTGTTCGAGTTGACCAAGCTCGACACCTTGTTTGCGATCAAGGCATCGACGGAGGAAGCGATCTCTGGATTCTGAGATCGCCACCGCTCCGCTCCGACTGTTCGTTCGGCGCCGAGAGATGTGGGTGTCCGAGCCAGCGCGGCGCCGTGTTGAGATTGGCCTTCGGGTACCCACCGATCTCGATGTTGTCGAAGAAGCCGTAGACCTCATAGCACGGCACTGTGTGGCAAGCGGCGTCGCACCCCGCGCGGCGCGGTTCCAGGTGCGTGTTGCGCTCTGTGAAGCTCTGGCGAACGCCATTGTGTACGGCAACAAGCTCGACCCCACCAAGCGCGTTGACGTTTCCGTTCATGTGGACGACACTGTCGTTCGAGTTTGTGTAGAGGACCAGGGTGATGGGTTCGACCCTACCGTAGTACCCGATCCCACCGATCCCGATCGCATCGAAGCCGTGGATGGACGCGGTCTGTTTCTCATTCGTCAACTCGCCGACGAGGTGTACCACAACGACCAAGGCAATTCGATTTGCATGATCATGCGCCGCGCCTAGAGCGTCTCGGAGCGGTCATCACCTCGCTCGGGTCGATGGTGGGGTGTGAGGTCCGCGTGTGGCGATTGGGGCGGGGACGGCTGCGGCCGGTGTTGGGGTGTGGAACGCATCCCGCGCCGGTTGTGCATGTCGATATCGACGGGAAGGCTGTTCCCGCCGCCGACGGGCGATGGGTGGCTCCCGTACCGGGTGTCCCGGACCTTTGGTATGAACTGGCGGAGACGCCTTCACCCGACGATGCCGCGCGAACATTGGCGCCGTTGCTTACCCAGCTCTTGAGCGCCGAACGCGAGACGCTCGATCTAGCGAAGGAATTGGCTGCGCGACTCGAAGAGATTGAACTCCTTTACACCATCAGCCAGGTTCTTGGGCAGACCATTCGGCTCGAAACGGCAACCGAAATCATTGCGAAGGAAGTGAGCGCGGTTGTGGGAGCGCGCCGTGCCTCGATTTTCGTCGTGGATGACGCTGGCGAATACCTGCGCCCGGTAGCGGGTGTCGGGAAAGACGTGTCCAAGCTTGGGCCCATTCCAGTGACCCATCCGACGTCGATTGCGGCTCAAGTATTTCGGAGCGGTGAGACCAAGGTGTACGACCCGCGGTCTTCCAGCGAACACCTGCTTTCTACGGAAAGTGGGCAGCACTATCTCGGTGCGGCCTACCTATCGGTCCCGATCATGTACCCGGCTGCAAGCGGTGAGCTTAGGCCGGTCGGGGTAATCAACCTCACGAACCGCGTGGGGTCCGACCTGTTCTCCGACGGCGAGCAGAAACTCGTAACGGCAGTGGCGGGGCAGATCGCTTCGGCGATCGAGAATGCGAGACTAGTCCAACGTGATCTGGCGCGGGACCGGATCGCCCATGAACTCGAACTCGCGCACGATCTCCAACTCAAGCTCCTGCCCGCCGTGTCGGTCTTGGGTGATGAGGTCGACATGGCGGCACGCTGTCTCCCGGCCGAGTCGGTGGGTGGAGACTTCTACTATTTCGTAAAACTTCCGGGCCACCGTGTGGGGGTCATGTTGGGTGACGTGTCATCGCACGGGTTTGCTGCGGCCCTGATCATGTCGCTCGTGCTGTCGGCTGCAGGTATCCACGCCGCAGAGTCCGATTCCGCCGAACTGACCGTGCGCCGCATTCTCGAATCGGTGAAAGACGAACTCGAAGAAGCCGAGATGCATCTCTCGCTGTTCTACGCCGTCCTCGACTTGAACGAGAACACCATGGAGTACGCCAACGCCGGTCACCCGCATGCGTTCAGGGTCCAGCCCAACGGAGAGTGGGAACGCCTTGGCGCGACCGCTCCGCCACTGGGCCTGGCAAATGAAGTGACGATCGATGCGGCACGTGCGTCATGGCAGAGTTGTTGTGATCGCCTGGTATTGTTCACCGACGGCGTGAGCGACGGCCAAAACGAGCAGGGTGAGCGATTCGGCGAAGAGCGCGTCCTTGCGGTGGTTGCTCGACACCCCGACGAACCGAGCGAAGCGGTGCTTGACGCGGTGCTCGAAGAGTTCGGCGCCTTCGGTGCGGCGCCGCACGACGACCGCACGATCCTCATCCTCCGCACGTAGTGGGTCGACGCCTAGGGCAACACTTTCTTTTCGATCCGGGGATCCTCGATCGCATCGTCGAGGCGTTGGACCCGCAGCCTGATGATCGCGTTATCGAGATTGGACCGGGGAAGGGGACGCTTACAAGGCGACTCGCCGGACGCGTGGGGAGGGTGGTGGCTATAGAGAAGGATGAGGAGCTTGCGACAAGGGCGCAGGGCGAAGGGCAGAGGGCAGAGGAAGCTTGGGGTGGGAACGTGGTTGTGGTGGAGGGGGATGCGCTGCAGCAAGATTGGCACGCACTCATCGACGTTGGTCTCTCGTCCTCGGCCCTGCGCCCTGCGCCCTTAAAAATCGTCGGCAACATTCCCTACGCCATCACGACGCCATTGATTGACAAGGCACTCACGCCGCCGTTGCCCGACTCTATCGTGTTCTTGGTACAGAAAGAAGTAGCTGACAGACTCGCGGCGAGGCCCGGCAGCAAGACATACGGGGCGTTGACGGTGGGCGTGCAAGCAGTGGCGAGGGTCGAGCGTCTATTCGTCGTTCGGGCGGGGTCGTTCCGCCCACCGCCAAAGGTCGAATCGGCTGTAGTTCGACTCACCCCGCTCGAGGACCCGATCGTGAAGCCCAGCGAGGTGGCCGGCTTTCGGTCATTCGTGACAAAGCTCTTTGGCCAACGGCGCAAGCAGATCTCGCGGTCGCTCCGATCTGCCATCGGACTCGAAAGAGATGATGCGATTTCCGTTGCCGCGGCCGTTGGTATCGACCGCACCGCCCGCGTGGAAGTAATGTCTCCCGAAACACTGGTAGGTCTCTATCGGGAGGTGGTGTCGTTGACGCGGTGATCCGTGGACTATTAGATTGTGAAAAGTTTCACAATTCGAACGCATGTCCAAGGTCTCCGAATCTACGATCCGCCGTCTTTCACTCTATCTCCGGTTTCTCGAGGAATTTGAGGAGCAGGGAACGGCGACCGTGAACTCCGAGGTATTGGCCAAGCTGTGCGGTACGACCTCCGCTCAGGTGCGGAAGGACCTCTCCATTTTCGGCTCCTTTGGAAAACGTGGTCTTGGGTACTCGGTCAGTGAACTCGCGGCGACGTTGCGCGACATCCTCGGCCTAGACGAGGGCTATGGGGTCATTGTGGTCGGTGCCGGGAAAATGGGTAGCGCGATGGTGCTCTATGGTGGCTTCGCGCAACGCGGGTTTGAGGTCAAGGCCGCCTATGACATCGACCCGGACGCGGTTGGGCGTCTGCTGAACGGGGTGGAGGTTCGCCACGCCGACCGGCTCGCGGCCGATCTGGCCGAGCATCCCATGGCCATTGGCGTGATCGCTACACCGCCGGAGGTGGCGCAGGACGTGGCCGATAGGTTGGCTGCCGGCGGCATCAAGGCGATTCTCAACTTTGCCCCTGTCCGGCTGGTGGTGCCCGAAACAGTGGCCGTCAAGAACGTGAACCTCGCCCTTGAACTCGAGGCGTTGAGTTACGCCATCAGAAACCGGTAGATTGCGCGCCTATGCCGCGCGTCCACGTCAACAACGAGATCGGGGTCCTCGAGGGAGTGCTCGTCCACACTCCTGGTCGTGAGTTGACGGCCGTCACTCCCGGCACCCGCGAAGACTACCTTTACGACGACATCATCGACCTCGAATTTGCCCTCCGCGAGCATCGCCGGATGGTCGAGGTGCTCGAGCGGTTCACTACCGTATTCGAAGTCAGTGACTTGTTGCTTGACGTACTCGAACGACAAGAGGTGCGGCAATTCTTGATTGACCGTACTGGCGCGATCACGGGCTCGACACAGTTGGTCCAACAGTTCACTGATTTGCCGGCGGCCGAGTTGCGCACGCTCCTGATTGAAGGCTCGGAGGCCGCTGTAGGCCCGATCGGGAGAGCCTTGAACGACCGTGGGTTCCGGTTACCGCCGGTGCCGAACCTGTTCTTTACGCGCGACATAGGGATGGTGATCGGTGACCATGCGGTGATCGGCTCCATGCGTCACGAGGCGCGCTGGAGCGAGGAGTTGTTGATCAAGGCGTTGTTCTGCTATCACCCAGAACTCGAGAACGCGGGCATTCTCTATGACGGATCAGAGGAACGTCGACTCGCATACTCGCTGGAGGGAGGTGACGTGCATCGACTCCGTCACGACCTCGTCGTGATCGGGTTCAGTTCCCGTTCGAGCCCGGCCGCACTGGATCACCTGTGCGATCAACTTTTCGAGCACACCGAGGTTCGTGATGCACTCGTGGTCGTGATGCCGGGAGAAAACACGGCGATTCACCTCGACATGATCTTCACCATGATCGATCGCGAATTGGGAGTCGTGTTCCCACCGTATTTCATCGGGCCGGAGCGGCTGGGCGTGCTGCATCGTAGTAGGAACAGTGACGTGGCCAAGGAGATGCCGAGCTTTGGTGGGGCGCTGAGCGCCGTGGATTTCCGTTTCGAGCCGGTGCTGTGCGGGGGGCCGCACCGGGCGTCGCAGGAGCGCGAGCAGTGGAGTTCCGGATGCAATATGGTGGCGCTACGTCCTGGCGTGGCGTTGAGCTACAAGCGCAACGAGGCGACGCTTACCGAGGCCGAGAAAGCCGGGTTCCGGATTGTCGACGGGCTCGAGTTTCTTGCGGGTGATGCCGGTCTCGACGACGATGAGAAGGCCATCATCACGATCGAAGGGAGCGAGTTGGTGCGTGGTGGTGGCGGTCCGCGATGCATGACTATGCCGCTCCGGAGGGCAGACCTCTGAGCCCGACTGGGATTCAGGTGCAGCGAACCGGAACGCTCGTCGATCGCACGATCGCCTTTCTGGGGGCAGGTCCCGCCGATTCACTCACGCTCGCTCATGACGTGCTAGGTATTCCCAAAGCAACCCCCCCGATCGCCGATCGCGTGATCGTTGCGCTCGTTGGTGCCGACCCCCGTGTGCGTCAGCTCGCCGATGCGCGCTGGGCACTCGCGGACACCCGCGAAGGGGACAAGCGGATCGAGGACTGCTCCTTTGCCGTCGTTGACGTCGAGGCAACGGGAGGCCGGGCCACCAAAGGTGATCGAGTCATCGAGGTCGCGGTCGTCGTCCTGGCCGGCGGCACCGTCGAGGTGGCGTTCGAAGCGCTCGTCAATCCGGGGCGCCCGGTTCCTCGGTTCATCAGTCGCCTCACGAATATCTCAGACGCAATGCTGCGGGACCAACCGGCATTCGATGACATCGCCGATGATCTGGCGGGTGCGATTGCTGGGCGAGTATTCGCGGCGCACAACGCGCAGTTCGATTGGCGATTGATTCAAGCCGAAATGCGTCGAGCACGGGGAATTGAATTGGATGGCCCCCAGGTGTGTACCCTTCGGCTAGCGCGGAAGGTGGTTCCGCACCTCAAGTCGCGCGGCCTAGACATGCTTACGCACTACTTTGGCATTACGGTCCGCGGGCGACATCGCGCAACTGGGGACGCCGTTGCCACCGCACACCTGTTGGCGAAGTTGATCGACCTGGCCATCGACCAGGGCGCCACGACACTTGCCGATCTCCAACGCCTGGCGCAGAAACGCCCGCGAAAGCGCTCGGCGTTACCTATTCCTATGACGGAACTATGAGCCTAGTAAACACATTCAAAGTGGGATCGATCAGGTGTCACCTTCTGGACGGAGGTGCACAGCGTCTGGACGGTGGCGCGATGTTTGGCGTGGTCCCGAAGCCGCTTTGGGAGCGCCGGATCGAGCCTGACGATCGCAACCGGATTCCGTTGGCCCTGCGCTGCATGCTAATCGAGCACGACAGCGGTCCAATCCTGGTGGACACCGGTGTCGGCAACAAAGAGAACGAAAAGTTCCGTGGCATCTATGCGATCGAGAACGAGGGACATCAAGGCGTTACTCGCCTGGAGGATGCCCTGGCTGAGGTTGGCGTCGTGCCGGCTGATGTCCGATACGTGATCAACACCCACCTCCATTTCGACCATGCCGGTGGGAACACGATGCTGAAGGGCGGCGCAGTCGAGTTGTCCTTTCCGAATGCGACCTACGTCGTTCAGGAAGGGGAGCTGCAATTTGCCATGAACACCAACGAACGCACTGCAGCCAGCTACCTTCCGCCCAACTTCGTTACCGTCAGTGAGGCGGATCGGTGGCAGCTCGTTCGCGGCGAGGAGGAAGTTGTCCCCGGGGTCCGAGTGCTCCCAACTCCGGGTCACGTGCCCTACCACCAGTCCATCGTAGTTGAAAGCGAGGATCATGCTGTATGCTATTTGGGCGATCTCGTGCCGACGACGGCTCACGTCCCGTTGCCATGGATCATGGGGTACGATCTCGAACCGCTCGTCACCCTGGAGAACAAGCGCAGGTTGTTGGCGCGAGCGCACCAGCGGGGTTGGCTCATGGCTTTCGAACACGACCCGTTTCGCGGTTTGGGGACGGTGGGCAAGGACGACAAATCCTACGAGTTCGTGCCGCTTGACACCCCGGCTGACGGCGTCTAGGTTCCACTCCCACAACTAGTTAAGTAGGCGCCAAATGGCGCCTCACCCTCCTGCCGGCAGCAGCACCGAGTCGAGCGTTCAGGGTCCGTAGGCAAGGCGACCAGTCGCCGTTGTAGCGGATTCCGGAGGGTTCGGGTCCGTTTTTTTGTATCTGTCGGAGGAGGAGCTTCACTGGAAGACACACGCACGAGGGTCAATCACCAGATTAGGATCAGCCCGGTGCGCCTCATTGGCGCTGACGGCGAACAGGTTGGGATCGTTCCGGTAGAAGAGGCGTTGAGGTTGGCGCAGGAACGACAACTCGATTTGGTAGAGGTTGCCCCACAGGCCCGCCCACCGGTAGTGAAGATCATGGATTACGGGAAGTACCGGTTCGAGCAGGCCAAAGCCGCACGCGCGGCGAAAAAGAAGCAGCACGTGATTCACCTGAAAGAGGTCAAGTATCGACCGGGTATCAGCCAGCATGATTTCGACTTCAAGACCCGTCATGCACGGGAGTTCCTCGAGGAAGGGAACAAGGTCAAAGTGACCATGATGTTTCGGGGTCGGCAGGTGACCCATCCGGAGTTTGGACGACAGGTTTTGAGCCGAGTGTTCGAGGCGGTGGAGGACATCGCCAAGATCGAGTACCATCCGAAATTAGAGGGCCGCAACATGATCATGGTGTTGGCACCAAAATAGGGCGGGAAGACGGGAAGGATTGAACGAGGGACTAACATGCCAAAACAAAAAACGAGACGGGGCGCGGCGAAGCGGTTCAGGTTGACGGGAACGGGCAAGGTACGTCGCCGCCGGGCGTTCAAGAGCCACATCTTGACAAAGAAGACCCAGAAACGGAAGCGTCGGCTTCGCAAGGCAACACTGGTGTCCAAGGCTGACGAGCGGCGCATCAAACGCGTCTTGTCGGCGTAGGGGGAACGAGCGATGCCAAGAGTTCGGGGTACCGTTGCGCGGTTGAAGCGCAAGAAAAAGATCATGCAGGCCGCCAAGGGGGGACGTGGCGGTCGTAGCAAGCTCTATAAGTCAGCAAAGGAGAACGTCGAACGGGGGCTCCGGTATGCGTATCGGGATCGACGCCGCCGTAAACGCGATTTTCGACGGCTGTGGATCATTCGGATCAACGCCGCGGCACGTATACACGACCTCTCCTACAGTCGCTTCATGTCCGGGTTGAAGAAGGCGGGCGTCGATATCAACCGAAAGATGTTGGCTGATCTCGCCGTGCGGGATCCGGTCGCATTTAGTGAGCTGGCGGAGGTCGTGAAAAAGAGCTTGTAGGCGGGTAGGCGGATGCCCGATCACCCAATGCACAAGCAGCTCGAAGAACTCGCGCAGGCGGTCGGCCTCATTGCGTCGACCGGTGCCGATGATCTTGCCGACCTGCGTACCCAACTTCTGGGACGAAAAGCCGGCAAGCTCACTCATATTCTCCGAGGGCTTCGGAATCTCGACGGCGACGAGCGGCGCGAGGTAGGCCAGCGAGCCAATCAGGTCAAGCAACAACTCGAAGACGCATTCGCCACGCGCCAGGCGGCGCTAGCGGCCCCAGACGTGGCGGTCGGTGACCTCGACCTCACCATGCCGGGCCGGCTCGGGTGGCGAGGAGCCATCCATCCCGTCACGGCCGTGGTCGATGAGATTTGTGAGATCTTCCGCGAAATCGGGTTTACCCGCGTGGCCGGGCCCGAGGCCGAGACTGAAGAATACAACTTCGTCAAATTGAACATCCCGCTGGATCATCCTGCTGCGGACGAGCACGACACCTTTTTTCTCGCAGGTGGGGAGGCGGGAAGGCGGGAAGGCGGGGAGTGGGAACCGCCCGGCCGGCTGCTGCTGCGGACCCATACATCACCCATGCAGGCGCGGACGATGGAGGAGTACGACCCGCCGATCCGCATCGTGGTGCCGGGCCAGGTCTACCGGCGGGATGCCTTCGACCCGTCACATTCGCCGGCCTTCGAACAGATCGAGGGACTGGTCGTCGACGAGGGCGTGAGCTTCGTCGACTTCAAGGCAGGCATCGATTACTTCGTCAAACACTTCTTCTCGGCCGACACCGAAGTCCGGTTTCGCCCCTCGTTCTTCCCGTTCACGGAACCATCGGCAGAAGTCGATGTCCAATGCCAGATGTGCAAGGGCGACGGCTGCTCCACCTGCAAGCAGACAGGCTTCCTCGAGATCATGGGGGCCGGCATGGTGCATCCTGCCGTGTTCGAACGCTGTGGCATAGATGAGGAGAAGTTCACGGGCTATGCCTTCGGAATGGGACCGCATCGGATCACCATGCTCCGGCACGGAATTCCGGATATCCGCATGCTGTACCAAAATGACATGCGCTTCTTGAATCAGTTCGGTGGCGCGTCATGAACGTTTCGCTCGGGTGGCTCTCGGAACTGCTGGGCCGTGAGCTCGACGCCAGCGAGGTGTCGCACCGACTGGCCATGCTCGGTGCGCCCGTCGAAGCGATCGACGAGCTCAACCAAGACCTCGATGACGTGATCGTAGGTGTCGTGGAAAAAACGGAACGGCATCCGAACGCAGATCGTTTGACGCTCTGCCATGTCAATGACGGGAAGGCGGTCCACCAAGTTGTGTGTGGAGCGCCGAACGTACGCGAAGGGGCGAAGTACCCGTACGCGGCGGCCGGGGCCACTTTGCCAGGGGGCCTCAAGCTCTCTGCTCGGAAGATCCGCGGCGTGGTGTCGAACGGGATGCTTTGCTCGGCGCTCGAACTGGGGTTGGGGACGGACGGGGACGGCATCATGGAGTTACTGACCGATGCCGAACCGGGCACGCACTTACTCGACGCCATGCCGCTGAGCGACACTCGACTCGATGTCGAGGTCACGGCGAACCGGCCTGATCTGTTGGGGCATCGTGGTGTGGCGCGCGATTTGGGTGCGGTCTACGGGGTCCCGGTCAAACTCCCGGCAATTCGCAATGCGCCGCCAGAGGGCCCGGCGTCGCGGCAGGTTACAGGTAGCGGCACCGTCGGCGGTGTCGAAGTGAGTGTCGAAGATGTTGAAGGTTGTCCACGATACATGGCCGCGGTCATCAAGGGGGTCACAATTGGCCCCTCGCCCACGTGGTTGGAAGCACGACTCCGAGCGATCGGCGCGCGTCCCATCAACAACGTGGTAGATGCCACCAACTACATCCTGTTCGAACTCAACCAACCGATGCACGCCTTTGATCTGAATCGGTTGCGTGGCGGTAAGGTCATCGTCCGTGGCGCAAAGCCCGGCGAACGCCTAACCACGCTCGAGGGGGAAGACCGCGCCCTCGATCCGACCATGACGATGATCTGTGATGCCGATGGCGCGATCGCGGTTGGTGGTGTGATGGGTGGACTCAACTCGGAGGTCACGGCGGACACCACCGACCTGTTCCTCGAATGCGCCTACTTCGATCCCAAGCGCCTCCGCCGGACGCGGCAGGCGCTCAAGATGAGCACCGATGCCTCGTATCGATTCGAGCGGGGAACGGATCCGGAGGCGATGGACGCGGCCCTCCGCCGAGCGGTTGCGCTCATCCGCGCGGTCGCCGGTGGGCAGGAACCTGAAGCGGCGATCGACGTGTACCCGACGCCTCTTCGATCCCGGGCCGTATTCCTACGCCCCCAGCGGGTTGAGCATCTCCTTGGCGTCCCAGTCCCCGTCGACGAAATCGAACGGCTCCTGACGAGCCTGGGGTTTGCCGTCGCCCCCAAGGACGATCGATTGCACGTCCAGATTCCGGGTTGGCGCCCGGATGTGACCCGCGAAGTGGACCTGATCGAGGAAATCGCGAGACTTCGCGGCTATGACTCGTTCCCCGTCGAAATGAGGGCGTTCAGGCCGAGCAATGTGCCGTCCGATGTGCGCGAGGCGGGAAAAGGCCGGTTCCGACAGGCCCTGGCGGGGTTTGGTCTCAACGAGGCCCGTTCGTACCCCCTCGTCGACGATACGGCGGAGGGGTCGCAACGCCTCGCCAACCCGCTTTCGGCCGAAGAATCGTGCTTACGGACCGATCTGATGACGGCGCTCAGGGCGTCGGCGGAACGGAATTGGGACGCCAAGGAGCGAGATATCCGGCTCTTCGAAATCGGGACGGTGTTCAGGGCCCGCGGTGCGGGGGTGCTTCCCGATGAGATCCAGCGGGTCGCCGCGATCGTGTCGGGCGCACGGGTACCACCGCATTGGGGCGAGTCCGGGAAGGTGTCCGATTACGACCTCTGGGACGTCGAGGGCCTAGCCGAAACGACCTTGGCGATGGCCGGGCCGGAGGCCACATTAGATCCACGTGACGATGGATGGGTGGTGGTGGATGCCGAGGGGAAGGAACGAGGCTGGGTGGGGCCGGTTGCGGCCGACCGGCCGGCTTGGGGCGCTGCCCTATTTGGGTTCGAGATGGATCTCGTGGTTGGCGCTCCAGATCATGTCCAATATGCCGAGGTTCCGACCACACCGTCCATCGAGCGCGATATTGCACTCGTTCTTCCCGACACCGTTTCTGCCGCCCAGATCGAGGCTTCGGTACGGGAGACCGCTGGCGCTTTGCTCGACTCGTTGTACATCTTCGACGAGTACCGGGGCGACGCCGTGAAGGGGCGCAGTGTGGCCTGGCGCCTCATCTTCCGGAGTCCCGGGCGGACATTGCGTGACAAGGATGCGGACGGAGCCGTCGAGCGAGTCCTGGCCGGCTTGAAGGAGCAGTTCAATGTTGAAAGACGATAACGTTGTTTCCGAGTCCGCTAACGCAATCGCTGCCCTCGAAGAACTCGAAGCAGTGCTCTCGCATTTACGTGAGGGTGTGGCCGACTGGCGGCGACGGGCGCTCAAGGCGGAGGCGGAGCAGTCCAATCTGGGCAAGAGTGACGCGGTCATGGCCCGTGAACATGTGCGCCAATTGGAATCAGACAACGCGGAACTACACCATCGACTCAAGACCACCCGGGTTCGAGTTCACAGCCTCTTGAACCGCCTCCGGTTTCTAGAAGAACAAGTCGCGCTCGAGGAGTAAGCCTCATGGTTGAGAAAACGCTGGTGACTGTGACGATTGGAGGCGAGGAATACACACTCAAATCCGATCGGCCAGCCGAATACACCCGGGCTGCGGCCGAACATGTCGACCGGGCCGTGACCGATGTGAGATCGATGGGCAAGATCGTGGAGACGCACAAGGCTGCCATTCTGGCCGCCCTGTCCATCACGGACGAGTTGTTTCGGCTCAAACAGCAGCACCAGGAGATGGCTGAGCGGATCACCGCCCTGACGGAGGAGCTTTCCCGCCTGCTCCCGCCGGCCAAGCGCAGCAGCCGCACCTCGGGTTCGATTGCTCAAGTTGGGGATGGAGCGTAAGTTCCACGGTCTACGGTAGTTCGACGTAACCAAAACTCAGAAGACAGAGCGGCCCCCGTCCTCCCGCGACCGTGTGGCCGCTGGAGATAGATATGACAGTCGTGCCGGTCTGGCTCCAAGCCATTGCCGTTCTCGGTCTCGTGATGACCGGGGCGGTTTTTTATGCGCTCGGGCGCCGCCGAGAACGTCGTGATGCTGAGCTAGCGGGCCGATCGGCCGAACAACAAGCCAAACGACTGATCGCCGAGGCCGACCGCGACGCGAAGGTGGCGAAATCCAACGCACTGCTCGAAGCCAACAACGAGATCAAGGTCGAACGCGAGGAATTCGAGCGGGAATCACGGCAGCGCCGCGAGGAACTCGACAAGCATCAGGGGCGGCTGGGCGAACGGGACTCGCTGCTCGATCGGAAACTCAACACGCTCGAAGAAAAGGAAGCCGGTCTCGCGAAGAGCGACGAGGCACTTGCGAGCCAATCCAAGCGCCTCGACGAGCGAGCGCAGGAACTTGACCGGTCGCATGCCGAAACCAAGGCCCGGTTGGAGAAGGTTGCTGCCATGTCGCAGCAAGAGGCCAAGGCAGTCCTGATCGCCGAGATGACCGAGGCGGCGAAGAGCGAGGCCGCGGCCACGGTCAGAGAAATCCGCGATGAAGCGGCCCGGACGGCAGACCGCGAAGCCAACAAGCTCATCGCCATGGCTGTGCAACGCGTTGCAGCTGACAAAACGTCCGAGATTTCGGTGTCGACGGTTGCGCTCCCGAACGATGAGATGAAGGGTCGCATCATTGGGCGCGAAGGCCGCAATATCCGCGCGTTTGAAACCGCGACCGGTGTCGATGTCATCATAGATGACACTCCCGATATGGTGGTGATTTCGTGTTTCGACCCGATCAGGCGCGAGATCGGGCGTCGGGCCCTCGAGCAGCTTATTCAGGATGGACGCATCCAGCCTGGCCGCATCGAAGAAGTCGTAGCAAAATGTCAGAAGGAACTCGAACAACAACTCGTCGAAGTGGGTGAAGAGGCGGCCTACGAACTGAGCATCCATGGCCTCCACAAGGAACTGATCAAACTCATCGGGCGAATGAAGTACCGAACGTCATATGGGCAAAACCTCTTGGCGCACACCATCGAGGTCTCCTGGATTGCAGGTATGCTGGCGGCCGAATTGAAGCTCGACGTGGTGCTGGCCAAACGGGGGGCTTTCCTACACGATATAGGCAAGGTGCTGACGCACCAGCACGAGGGGACGCACGTGGAACTCGGCGTAGAGGTCGCGACGCGGCATGGTGAGAAGCCGCTCGTGGTCAACTGTATTGCGGCCCACCACGACGATGTTGCGCACGAGTCGACCGAATCCGTCATTGTGCAGGCGGCGGACGCGGCGAGCGGGGCCAGGCCGGGAGCGCGTCGCGAGGCGTTCGAGACATATGTGAAGCGACTCGCCTCGATCGAGAAGATCGCGACGAGTTTCCGTGGAGTGGAAAAAGCGTTCGCTATCCAAGCGGGCCGTGAGGTGCGTATTGCAGTTCACTCCGATCAGATAGATGACCAACAGGCGGTGGACATCTCGGAGCAAGTCGCCCGCCGCGTGGAATCCGAACTTCAATACCCGGGGCAGATCAAAGTGGTAGTCATACGCGAAACGAGGGCGGTGGACATTGCCCGCTAAGATCATCAGTGGAAAAGCGATCGGGCAGGGAATGCGCGAAGAGCTGAAGCCACAAGTCGAAGAACTCAAGAACGCAGGCGTGACACCGGGGCTGGCCGTGGTGCTCGTCGGTGAAGACCCGGCTAGCCAGGTCTATGTCCGCATGAAAGGGAAAGCGTGTGACGCGGCGGGCATGCACTCGGAAACGTTGGTCATGCCCGAAACGACGACGCAGGACGAACTCCTGGCCGTCATCGATCGGTTGAACAACGACGACAAGATTCACGGGATTCTCTGCCAGCTTCCGGTGCCCGATCACATCGACGAAGCGGCCGTGTTGCGGGCCATCAGGGTCGACAAAGACGTCGACGGGTTCCATCCCGAAAACGTCGGAAAGATTGCTACTGCCGACCCAACCGGGTTCGCGCCCGCTACTCCGTTGGGTGTGATACACATGCTGCTACGGAGTGGCGTTGACACGCGCGGGGCGCATGCCGTGATTGTTGGTCGGTCGAACATCGTGGGTCGTCCGATGGCGTCGCTGCTGTTGCATCGCGGAGAAGGTGGCGATGCGACGGTCACCGTCTGCCATTCTCGCACTAAGGATCTCGGCGCCGTCACTCGAGAGGCCGATATCCTCATCGTGGCGATTGGGAAGGCGAACCTCATCACCAAGGACATGGTGAAGCCGGGGGCGGTGGTTGTCGACGTGGGCGTCAATCGCGTGGACGACCCGTCGAAAGAGAAGGGCTATCGCCTGGTGGGTGACGTGGCGTTCGACGAAGTTTCGGAGGTCGCCTCGGCGATTACCCCCGTACCGGGAGGCGTTGGTCCAATGACGATCACCATGCTGCTGTACAACACGGTCCAAGCCGCTCGGCAGTGGGCGAGCTAAACCTCTTTTCCGAGACATCCTCTTCTACCGACGGTGCCTGGCGCGTCGCCGATGTGACGCGGCGCGCGAGGCAACTCATCGAAAGCGGGTTCTCGCCGATTTGGGTACGCGGTGAAGTCTCGGGCTTCAAGGCCTATCGC
>JBDHLU010000040.1:0-22514 GCA_039656555.1 Gemmatimonadota bacterium
GAAGAATGGCACGAGTCACCTGGCCGTTTTCTTTGAGACCACGGACCGTGACTTCGGCTGCCTCGTTCGCGTACACCAACTCCCCGGACGGAGAGAATACGATGACGCCCTCCACCAAAGGGTCCAGCAATGCCCTGACAACGGGCGTGATCGATCGAGCGGTAGATTCAGTGACCATAGTAAGCAACTCCGTAAGGCCTTGTACGACGCCCTCGCCACGAGGGTTTCAACTAGCGACAGTCGAGTCTTCGCTTTGCCCCCTCCTGACATGCCCGAGTAGAGGTCATATATTGATTGTCCGGTCAGTCGGGAGATACTATGCCGAGAAAGAAGCGAGACCCCGAGCAGGCAAAGCATTCGATCATCGAGGCAGCCACCGCGGAACTCAGCGAGAAGGGAGCGGCGACGGCCACAGTGGAGGCTGTGGCGAAGCGCGCGGGGTGCGCTAAGGGGTTGGTTCTCTACCACTTCAAGACCAAGCAAATCCTCTTCGAGAGTGCAGGGACGGCGATCGCGGCAACTAGGGAGGGTCAGTGGACCGACGCTTTCAAATCCAGCGACCCAACCGATGCAATCGACAAGACATGGAAAGTACTGACCAGTGAGTCAGGCAACGGCGTGACGTTGGCGTGGTCATCCTTGCTGAGTCCGACCGGCCAAATATCTGACCAAGCGGTCAAAGAACTCGCGGAAGGGTTCGCCAAGACCCTTGGGGGTTCTGGGATGGCGCTCTTCCAGGCACTGGGCACCGAGCCGCGCGTGAATGAAGAGGAACTCGGTTGGCTGCTCGCGTCGATTGTGACTGGAATGGAGGCAGCGCTTTTGAGCGGCGCCGATCCGGAGGTAGTGAACGGAGCGTACACGGCCGCTTGGCTCGGCGTGTTGTCGCTGGCGAGAAGCGGGTAAGCGATCTCGATAACCTACAATTAGACGATGTAAGCTTACAATGGTTTATTGTAAGCTTTAAAATTAGATGCTAAGCTTACAACGTTCAGATGTAAGCCTGCATTTAATCATTGTAAGGCTGAAATATGCTGATGCAACGATTCATCAGACTAATGTAGGCTTACAATTGTCCAAACTCGGCTCATAATCGATGTAGTTGAGCTTACATCATCTGGATGTAGGCTTACAACGGAGCGATGTAGGCTTGCAACACAGCGATGTACGCGTGAGAAACGGGTAAACGGAGAACGGGTAAGCGGCTGCTTGCTTATCGGAACTAGATACCGGACAAGGAGTTACGGGAATACGGCGTCGAGGTCGAGAGTGCCGTGGATATCACCGGGGAATTCGAACGGGAGTTCCTGGGTCACTATCTCCGGCCGGTCGTGGGTACGGTGAGCACGACCTGCCGGTGCGGGACGTCGGCCAGCAGGGTTTCCTCGAACCAGATACCCCACAGAACCACACGTTTGGCGTGACAACTCGGGCAGAAGTATCGGCAACGCCAACAAGAACTCATGCTTACAGTAGCCCCAGCGCCGCGAGAACCGCTCGTCGTACACGGTGCTGAACTCCTGGAAGTGATCGTCGATGAGGCGATAGAGCGGTGAGGATCGAGGTCTGCGGGGCTTGTAGATGGGAACAGGTTGCACTGCGCGCCCCCCCTAATAGCGGCGCCGTCGCCCTCGTCGCCCCTGCCGCTGCGGCAACCGCTCCAAGGCGGCTTTGAGCGAGGCAATGTCACCGACACGAATGACCTCGCGACGGCCCCGACGAACCGCGAACCGCAACGGACGGTCGAGGTCGGGCAACATCGACTTCCGTAGCCGCCGGGCCTGTTTCTCCCTAAGACTCCAGACCGCCACACCACGTCCGTCTTCGATCTCATACCGTAGCGGAATGCGGTCACCCAACAGTTGGGCAGAGGCGGGCAGAGCCTCCAGTGCTTCCCGTTCGCTAGGCGACACGAAGTCATCCAGCTCGAGGCGAACCGGCGTGTTGATGAAATCGTTGTAGCTCACGACGTCTTGGAGTTGTGCAGTCAGGTAATCGTCGACCACTGTGGCGTCACACGCGGCCCGCCCGCCGGAGCGGCGCCATAGTTCGTCCAACTGGAACGCGCTCCGCTCCACACGCCCCTGGTTTGCGTGGTCAGTGCTCCCCTCCATGAGCGCTCGCGCGAGCGCGCGCCGAGCCTTGGCCGCTAGCTGCTCGGGGAAGTGGCCCTTCAGTGGACGTCGCGAACGGTCGAACACGAATCCGAAGTAGTGCGACTCGTCGACGATGACGAGCTTGCTGCCCTTGCCACGGTGGTAGATGACGCGCGGTTCGCCCTCCACCACGTGTTTCTTGACGATCTCGTATGGAAGGTCGGTTCCCTCGAGCGAGCCGCGCGCGACGCCGAATCGATCGGCAAAATACCTGGTGGTTCCAGCCGTGATGCCCCGCCCGCTACATACCGAGGAAGCCGAGTAGCGGACACGCTCGCCATCTGACGTCTCACCATCGACAACGAGGTCGAAGGGCTGTACCCGGGCCACGAGATCGCGAAACCGTCGCAAGGTCTTGCGGTCGGCCAAGATCAGCGTGTCGGGCAGGTCCAACTCGAGCGTGCGGTACACCGACGCCATCCCAAGGGCGATGTCCTCAATGGCTTTGACCGGTACGCCACGGTCGGCAGCCCAATCGTCGATCCCTTCACCGAACAGGTGGCGCGGCAACCCATATACGCTTCCGAGCTCGGCATGCAGGCTCACCGCCTCTGCATACACGTTCGACGCGGTAAGGTGGTCACTCCCATACACGACTAGACCAGTGAGGTCGGACTCGTCTCGTGTCATCCTGTGCAGCGAATCGACATTTGCGGCCACCGCAACGAATGGCACCATGTCCTCGGACGCGTGCACTAACAATTCCGCCCAGGGCCGGTCAACCGGCATGGCTTCGACATCACGACCGTACCGGGTCAGACGGCCGTCTTCGATAATGCCCCGACTCGTGAGCAGCTCGACCGCTCTGCGATAGGCGCGGCGGTCCAAGGGCACCGGCAAGTCGAGGTCGGTCAACTCGACGCCGATGGCGGCCGCTGTCAACGCCACACGCTCACTGTCTCCCGCTAGTTGGAACTGGGGAGGAACGGGCACCAACGCCGAAAAATCCAAGTCGCGATCGGTAAGAATCCTGACTTCCCCCCCCTCGACCCGACCATGTACGCGTCCCGCCATTTGCAGAATCTCGTTCGGACCCAGATGATCGCGCATGAGCACGTTCCGCCCGCGAATCACATGGTTGTTGTAGCACGCGTCATAGATGACAACGGTATCGAGCCCGTTGATGTTGAGAGCCGATTGGCCAGCCTGCGTCATTGTCAGCAGGAACGGCTTCTTTGCAGTCCCCTCAAGAAAGGGCCGGATGACACGAATCGGCTCTCCGCCATGGTAGAACACAGTGGTGACCTGCGGCCAGCGATCCGCAATCTCGGCTGCAACCGATTCCACTTCAGCGCGGGTTGGAAGGAAAACGGCTACGCCTCGTTCTTCCCGCACCACCCGTTGCATGAAGCGATCGTCGAGGAATTGGAACGGTTTTGCCATTTTCGTGGCGACGTCTGCAGCCTTCGCCGGGTCGAACGCTGACGACTCGATTACTGTCGTCGACTGGAGGTATTCGCGGTAAAACAGAGGGTCGACGGTGGCGGAGAGCCAAATGAATCGGCACCCAGCCCGCTTGCCCAGGGCAAGGCACAGTTCGAGTTCGGCCGACGTCTGATGAATCTCATCGGTTATGAGTGTATCACGCGCATCGATGAGGTCATCTTGAAACCAACGTCGTGCAATGCCGGTCGTGACTATCACGACGTTCCACGTCGGTGTCTCCGGTGTAGCCTCGCGCTCTCTGTTCACGACACCAATCCGCAACTCCGTACCCACGATCTCCTCTGCGATGGGACGGATCGCCAGCGTCTTGCCCGTTCCGGTCGCCGCCATGATCCCGAACCCGCGTTCGCCCGCTGCCAGCGCACGAAGTTCGTCCCCGTGTTCGCTCATGAGCACAGTTCCGATGTCGAGCCGACAGGCGAGTTCGATTGTTTCGCACGCGGCGCGTGTTGGAGCAATTACGATAACGCGCCCAGTTGCCGGCTCTGCACGTCGATACGCATCCCGATCGGGCGGGAGGTAGTGGTCCCGTACGTGATGACGGAGAACTTCGTGAGGATCCGGCGAGCTAGTCGCCAAGCGAAACACCGAGGTCGCGCGCGGTGAAGAGAAGCTCCGATTCGAGAGAAACCAGGCGTGGTTCACCCTTCACTGCATCGAGAGGGATCTCCACCATATCGAGACCTTTCAATGCGACCATCACGCCGAACCGCCCTGCCTCGACCGCTCGAACTGCGGCAGCTCCAAACCGCAATCCCAAGATCCGGTCGCGCGTGGTGGGAGAGCCTCCGCGCTGGAGGTGCCCCAAGGTCAACGAACGCGTTTCCTTCCCAGTCCGTTCGGCAATCGCGTCTGCAACGCGCACACCCATCCCACCCAGGCGCCCGACACCACCCGGCTCACCTGCGTCCTGGAAGACGGCTTCACCATCCTTGGATGTTGCGCCCTCCGCAACCACGACGATCGAGAAATGCCGGCCGGCCGCCTCACGCTCTCGGACCTTATCGCACACCTTGTCCACGTCGAAGGGAAGCTCGGGAATCAGAATGACGTCGGCTCCACCCGCAAGACCAGCGGTAAGGGCGATCCAACCTGCGGATCGCCCCATCAATTCGACCACCATGACCCGCTCATGTGACTCGGCGGTGGAATGCAGTTTGTCGATGGCCTCCGTGGCGGTTTGCACCGCGGTGTCAAACCCAAACGTGTAGTCCGTTCCGGCAACATCGTTGTCGATCGTTTTCGGGACCCCGACGATCGGGAGGCCGCGCTCATACAACTCGTACGCAATACGCAGTGTGCCATCACCGCCAACCGCGATAAGGCCATCTAGTTCGTGTTCGTGAAACGAATCGATTAGCTCGCCGGACCGGTCCTCCTCCACCCACTGCCCATCCGTTCCCAGAAGGGGCCACCGGAAGGGGTTGCCCCGATTCGTCGTCCCTAGGATGGTCCCTCCTAGGTGCGTGATTCCGCGGACGCTGTCGTGGTCCAAATGGACGATCCGAGCATCGCCGAGCAGACCGCCGAACCCCCGGCGGATCCCGCAGACCTCCCACCCACGGTTGATCGAACCCAACACAGTAGCGCGAATGACGGCGTTCAGCCCAGGAGCGTCACCACCACCAGTAGATATGGCTACCCGCATGCGCTATGACCGGTGAGCCTCAATGAGGCCGAGTACCTCTCCGGGTTCGGCATGCCGCCCAAGCTCCTTCTTGGAGAAGAGCAGCGTCCGGTCAACGGTGACCTCGAACACCCCACCCGACCCCTCCACCAGTTGAACCCCGGCTTCAGGATGGGACTCCTTGATTTCCGCCTCCAAACTGGAGGCGCGTGGACCATAGTTTCAGACGACGCAATATTGAATCGTGACTTTCACAGAAGATCCTCGGCCTTTGGAATGTCCAAAGGTAATGCCGGACAGCCTGTGACCGCGGACACCGAAATCTGACAGGCGAGCCGGGACATTATAGATTGGCCACCGTACCTCAAGGACATGGTGAATGAAGGACTTCCGCGTTCGGACCTCAGTTCTTGCAGCCACAGCTGTTGGGCTTCTTTCAAGCCCAAGTCTTTTGACTGGCCAGTCAGGAGAAAAAGGTCAGATCGAAATCGGGGCGTTTGGGGTCTATTCGAGTTATGACAAGAACAACATCGGGCTGGCGCCCAAGTTTGGGGCCGGCGCATGGGTAGGCTACTACATCACCAAGATGTTCAAGATCGAAGCGCTTGGTGACTTCACCGAAACCTCCGTTGATTCTACCGGAACCGAGGTCCGAGTCGCCCGATTTGGGGGAGCGGTGCTGGCGCACAAGGCAACACCGCTCGGCACCTTGTATGGGGGAGTGGGCTTCGAGCGCATCGTCTACCGTGGAGCGAACTCGGTGGATGACAACGCAGGCATGGCCATCCTCGGCGACCGGCTCTCGTTGGGTGGTCGGGCGGCTATCCGACTCGAAGGGCGCCTGAGCTACGTGCCCAATACAACGCTGACGGTGGCAAGCCAGAGCGCGCTCAATTTGTCGGGTGCCATTGGGGTTTCCGTGTTTGCTTTTGGCGGACCTCCCCGTGACAACGACATGGATGGCGTCGGGAACAATGACGACGACTGTCCCAGTACCCAAGCCGGCGCGCTGGTGGATGCCCGGGGATGCCCAACCGACGGGGATGGGGACGAGGTGTTCGACGGCTTGGACCAATGCCCCGATACCCCCGCAGGCGCGTCTGTCGACGCAGCCGGATGCCCCAACGATGCAGATAATGACGGTGTGCTCGATGGCATCGACGTTTGCCCGAACACACCCGATGGTGCGTTGGTCGATGGAACCGGTTGCCCGACCGACGCCGACGCCGACGGGGTTCTCGACGGAATCGACCAATGTCCCGACACACCCGCGGGTGCAGAGGTAGACAGCGCTGGTTGCCCTCTGGATAGCGACGCCGACGGCGTGTTCGACGGAATCGATCAATGCCCGGGAACACCTAGTGGTACTGTAGTGAACGATCTCGGTTGCCCGTTGGACACGGATGCCGACGGGATTCCGGACGGGTCCGACGCTTGCCCAGACACCCCCGAAGGAGCGCAGGTCGACATGCGCGGCTGCGCCGTCGATCTGGATTCCGATGCCGACGGAGTGGCGGATAGCCTTGACGAATGCCCCGACACGGCGCCCGGCGCAGTGGTGAATAGCCGGGGCTGCGCCCTGCAGGCAGATAGCGATGGCGATGGCATTCCTGATAGCCGGGATCGCTGCCCCAACACAACCCCGGGCGAGAACGTAGACGCCGTGGGCTGTCCACAGTTGTTCGACGCCGAAGGTGTGAGACGAACCTCGATGATCCTATTTGGGGTGACCTTCGAGACGAGTCGTTCGGCCTTGACGTCAGCCTCCAATGCAGCGTTGGACCGAGTGGCAGAATCACTCCTCGCTAATCCGGAGGTTCGCATCGAAATCGGTGGGCACACGGACGCCACGGGCTCAGCCGCCACTAACCGGCGGTTGTCATTGCAGCGAGCCCAATCCGTCAAGGCGTACCTCGTGCGCAAGGGCGTTCGACCGGATCGGTTGGAGACCGTGGGGTACGGACCCGACAATCCCATTGCAACGAACGATACGGAGGAAGGCCGCCGTGAAAACCGGCGCGTCGAATTGAAGCTCTTGGAGGAAGGGGGGACAGGGAACTAGCGGACGCCCCAAACCAAGTCCTATAGTTGACGAATCAGAGGCGGTGGGATCGAGGTCCCACCGCCTCTGTTCGCCCTGAAGAACCGGCATGCGATTACTCGAGACGCTGTTGACCGCCTTGGTTTTGACTACCCCCACCCTGCACGCGCAGGACGGGGCGCCAACCGTCATGCGGTTCGATTGGAGCACGCCCAGCTACCTGACCGAGTTTGCGACAGCGGGAATCGTGATTCCGGCCCCACCCATCGAAGGGCCGGGTCTCCACCGATTCCACCATGACGACGCACTGCCGGTGTACCTAGTCGGCCCAGTGAGTTTTGCCACGGTTCCGGTTCCACCTCCACCGCCGGGCGAGCCGCCCGCTGCCGTGCGCGGCTTGTTTATGAATGGATGGACGTTGGGATCGGGCCGTTTCTACGACTTGGTGGCGCTCGCTGACTCGACTGAGGTCAACTCGTTCGTGATCGACGTCAAGGATGCCACCGGTTTCATCACCTACCGATCGAGCGTGCCGACAGCGGTTACTATCGGCGCCAACGACAATATTCGCGCACGCTCAGCCCGTGAACGGTTGGCGTTGCTGCACGAAAAAGGCATTCATCCGATTGCTCGGATCGTGGTTGCCCGCGACAAGTTGCTCGCCGAGCGAAAGCCCCAATGGGCGGTCAAGGACGACCGCGGTGGCCTCTGGATCGATGGACTGGGTGATCCATGGGTTGACGCGTACAACGACTCTGTGTGGATCTACGCTGCCGAATTGGCTGCGGAGGCGGTGCTCATGGGCTTCAGGGAGATTCAGTTCGACTACCTGCGTTTCCCCGATGAGCGTGGCGATCGGATACGGCATGCGGTTTTCGCAGCGCGTCGGAACAACGAAAGCCGTCGGGCGGCGATTCGCCGGCAGGTCACCCTGTTGCGGGATCGAGTGAAACCGCTTGGCGTCCCGTTCACACTAGACGTGTTCGGGCTCTCCACAAGCGCGACCAACGACATGGGCATCGGCCAGTACTGGGAGGACCTGTCTCCACTCGCCGACGTTCTCCTCCCTATGGTGTACCCGAGTCACTACCGACGCGGATCGTACGGGATCTCGTTCCCCAACGCCGATCCGTATGAAACCATTCGACGTGCGTTGCAAGATGGCATCCGTCGCTCGGAGTCCATTCCGAACGCGGCAAAGATCCGCCCGTACCTACAATCCTTTTCGATCCGTGGAGTGCGGTACACCAGCGATTTGCTTCGGGCCCAGATTCAAGCGGCGGAAGACCTTGGGATCACGGATTGGGTTTTCTGGAACGCGCGGGGAGTGTATCCGGCAGACGCGTTTCGCCCCGCGGCGCCCGATCTCAGCGCGCCCGCCGCAGAGGAGCGGAGCAGGGGGCGCTAACCCGCCACCTGTTCGACCGACTTCTCGAATTCCCAAGATGCGATGTACCCCAGAACCGCACTTGCCGCAGTCGTAAAGGGACTCGCCAAGTACAACTGACCCGGACCGGAGCGTCCTGGGAAATTCCTATTGATGGCGCTCACGGTCACCGTTTCCTGGCTGTAAGAGACTCCGGGGCCGGCATTGATACATGCACCGCACGACGGCTCGATGAACTCCGCACCGATTTCGCGGAACACGTCCAAGTAGCCTTGCTCCTCGCAATAGCGCTTCACTTCTTGCGAACCCACCTGAATGAAACACTTCACATCCGGGTGAATGCGATCACCGCGTTCGAGCGCCGATTTGAATACGGCGGCGTACATGTCCATGTCGGACTTCTTCCCAGCCGTGCAAGACCCTGCGTATGCGATGTCGATCTTCACCGTTCCTAGTTCTTCGATGAACATGCCGTTCCCCGGGTCTCCCGGCAGAGCCACCATCGGTTTGAGTTCGGACGCCTCGATATCGATGACCGTTTCATACTCCGCGTCGAGGTCGGAAAAGAGCCCGTCGAGCAGCGCACGTACCTCGTCGGGGTTGGCGCCCCGTTCTCGTACGAGAAACTCCACCGCTTTATCGTCCGGTTGTATCACACCTGTGAACGCTCCCACTTCGGCAGCCATGTTGGTCATGGTTGCGCGTTCGTCGATCGACAACGCCTGAACCGCATCGCCCGCATACTCGATGATCTTCCCGATCGCATGACCGTTTTGGACGTAGGGGTGCCTGAGGATCTGCAGCATAAAATCCTTGGCCGTGACGTTTGCAGGCTTCACACCATTGACGCGTACGAGAACGGACGGTGGAACTCTGAGACGGACATCCTTGGTGAGCCACGAATTGAAAATGGCGGTCGTCCCGACGCCGAATGCGATAGATCCAATGGCGCCTGCATGCGGCGTATGGGAATCCGTCCCTACGATCAGATGGCCGGGAAGCGCGTGGCTCTCCAGAATCTTCGAATGGCAGATAGCCTCTGAACCTGTCGGGATCCCCATGTTTCCCTTGAATTCACGGCTCAACTCCCCGTAGAGTTTCACACCCTGCTGCTCAGAAAACTCCTCTTGTTTCTTCTTCAACTCGAGAGCGACGTCGAGCAACCCTTCGGCCTTACGCTCGTCAGTCATCACAACGTCGAGGAAGGTGAGATGATCGCGGAAAAAGAAGATCGATTCGGGGTCTATGACTCGTTCACCTTCGCCGACGAGGTCTCGCCAAAAGATCGCCGCCATTGGCGTCACGTACTCGTGACTGAAACGAATGTCGGTGCGTACAAACCCCTCGTCACCCGGTTTGACGAACGGCGCCCCCACACCTCCCGTTGCCAAATCGGTCACCCAGTGCCGTGCGATGATCTTCTCCGCTAGGCTCATCGGGCGCTTGGGGGTAGTTACGGCGGGGACCGTGATCTTCCCCTGGAGGCGGGCGACATTGAACTCGAACAGGCCACCATATTCGATGATGCCCCGAGTGATTTCTCCGGCTCCAGTGGTGAACTCGCTTAGGGAAATGTCCTCACCCGAACGAATACGTTCGATTAGAGCAAAGTCAGTACTCGTCAGAATGCCGAGGTTTTGACAGTTCTCGTTGTAGATACGCTCGATACTCTCGGAAATGACGATCTCTACGCCGGCGCACATCTCTGCATAGGGGGATTGCTCGCGCGATGACCCCTTACCGCGGCGTTTCCCTGAAACCGAACACACGAACCCGCCTGCTTTAACACTCCCGCGCGTGATCGGAAACTCATCGCTAGCCTTGAAACCCAGGTAGGGAAAGTCGCCAAGCGTATCGTCGTAGTAGTAGCAGATGTAGGCCGGCGTAATCTCGTCGGTTGAGATGTTGTCGCGCAGCGGTGCATCCAGAGGCCAGGAGAGGTCTTCGCCCTGGAGCTGACGGCGAATCAAATCCGCATCGTCAACGAGAAACAACACACGGCCGTCGAACCGCACCTTGTCTGGACGTTTCTCGACGAGTTTCGCCGTCAATGAATCTGTCATAGGGCCGTAATCTACTACTCCGGCTAGTTCACCAATTCGCCCTTGCCCAACCGATATAGCAGCAGTGCCGCTCGCTTGGTCTGCAGCGACAGGGTCCGGAGGTCGATAAACTCGTCGACGGTATGATCATCGCCACCCCCCGGACCGAGACCATCCATCGCCATCTCAACGTATCCGGCTGTGAACGAAATGTCTGCAGCTCCGGCGGACCGCGGGTCTACCGCAGCAACCGGGCCAAAACCGAGATCCCGACTGACTCGATCGAACGTGGCTAGCAACCGCTTGTTGCCGGGTGTCGGCGCGAGGGGCGGGTACGAGTCACGGAATGTGAGTTCGGAGGTGGTGTGCGGCAGGTGATGCTCCGCTACGGTACGCATTTTCGCTTTCGCCCGCTCCAACTGTTCGGGCGAGAGCGCTCGAATATCACCTGAGACCACGGTGCGCTCAGCCACGACGTTGTTCTTGCCAAAGGCGGTGCCACGGGCCTGGGACGCATCGTAGTCGACGTCAGTCCCACCGAGTATCAAACCAGGATTGAACGTCAGGTACTGCTCTTCAGCAAGCTCTCGATAGAATCCGTCCA
Source organism: Gemmatimonadota bacterium (assembly GCA_039656555.1). Lineage (GTDB taxonomy): Bacteria > Gemmatimonadota > Gemmatimonadetes > Gemmatimonadales > GWC2-71-9 > CAMYLY01. The sequence continues at coordinate 11,304 of JBDHLU010000040.1, forward strand.
AGATCCGGGATGCTTCGTAGATCGAGCCGGCGCCAACGCTCTCCCTAAAGATCTGAGATGAGTGCGCAGGCCTGCCGGTAACGGTGAGTTGCCAGCTACTGGACGAACGGCGGGAAATTACAGCGGTTCGCGGGTCACTGTCTCCGTTTTCAAACCCGATAGCGATGTCGGCGGCCTCCGCAGCATCGATCAATGCCTTACGCGCCAAGGAAAGAGGCCGACCACTGCGCTCCTCATCCCCGGTCATGACCACGGTGATACTCAAATCATCGAGGACACCTGCCTGAGCCAACGCCTTGAGGGCATAGAGGATGATCACATCGCCACCCTTCATGTCCACCACGCCGGGGCCCGCCGCCATGGAGTCGCCCGTTTCCCGGTAGGCTTGGAAGGGGCTGTCCTTCTCGAAAACCGTGTCCAAATGCCCGATGAGGAGTAACCGAGGTCCCGTCCCATCCCGCGTGGCCACGAGGTGGCCGGCCCGACCGAACCCACTCCCATCTATCCATTGTGTGGTGAACCCAAGCTCGTCGAATTCAGTGCGAAGGACATCGCCTACCGCACGGACTCCCTCGAAGTTCAATGAACCGCTATTGATGTTGACGACCTGCTCCAAGAACGCGATGGCCTCGGCAGAATTCTGATCAACGAATACTGCCATCTGCTGTTCTACCTGGGAGGTCTGCGCTGCCGCGCCGCTACTCAGGATCAAGCCCACCGCCACCATCGTGATGTTCCGCATGACGAACTCCTCTCGGGACGCCCATCAGTGTACACTTGGGCGCCATGCTATTGCACCACCCTTCCGGATACCACCAATTCCTGGTTGGGATCCTTGTCATTGCCGCCTGCGGAGCTGGCGACCCACCTCCCGGTAACGGGAAGTCTGTCGAACCCACAGGGTTCGTCGAACCCCAGGAATTCAGACGCACCGGCTATTTACAGGCCCCGGGCCTCAACGAAAGCTCGGGGGTAGCCGCCAGCCGGCAGCATGCTGGGTTGTTATGGACCCATAACGATTCCGGAGATGACGCGATTCTCTATCTCACGAACCTCAAAGGGGAGGACCTGGGTAGGCTGGCCCTGAGGGGTGCCAGAGCGCGCGATTGGGAGGATGTGACGTTGGGCCCTTGCCCAACCGGCGGATCCGATTGTCTATACATTGCCGATACTGGGGACAACAACCAGACCCATTCGGAGGCTCGGATATATGTAGTACGGGAACCAGAGGCCGTTCCACTCGAAGACACATCCTCCGCGAACGCGTGGCACATCAACATCCATTATCCTGACCGACCCTTCAATATCGAAGCGATCGCCGCCTCCCCGGAGGGAGATCTCTGGATGATCTCGAAAGGGCTAGCTGATACGGCTATTTTTGCCTTCAGGGTACCTCGGTCAGAACTGACCCATGAGACAATATATCTTAAACCCCTGGTGCGCTTGGACTTCGACCCGGACCCGGTACTCGGACAACTCGTCACCGGCGCCGCAATATCTCCCGATGGCAAGACGCTTGTGGCGAGAACTTACACACAAATCTTCTTTTACAGGATCGTGGGAGATGGGCTCCGAAGGGCGGGGGCATGTTGGATTGGACACCGGGAACCGCAGGGAGAGGCTGTGGACTTCCTCGATGACGAGTTTCTCATATTGACCAGCGAGTCAGCAGGTGGCGGCGTTGCTCCCATCAGCATAGTGTCGTGTGCCGTTCGATCCTAAGTTACGCAGATACAATCACTTATCTTGTTGCACTAGCTGATTTGATGCAAACTGGGTAAGTTGACGCCCGTTTCGCTCCCTTTTCTTCGGTGAGGAGCCGTTCCGCTGGAGCTTCCGACCAATCATCGCATTCCCGTAAGCTGGATCCGGGAGCACTCCTGTGCACCGATCCGTTGGCGTACAGTCAAGGAGATCCTGCCACCTGATTCCGCCGCGGCTGCGGATGTATCTGCCTTGCGCGAGGAATTGCTGCAATACAAGCGGATCACGCAGACGGCAAGGAAGCAGCGTAAGGGAGTGTGGGGCGGGAACATCCTCGGCATTACTCCAGCCAAGGCTCAGGATATCAAGGATATCGGGACGGTTGCGAGCTACCGGCATCTGGTGGAGCTGGGACTTCCGTCGGACGACCGAGTCTTTCGCGCGGCGAACCGAATCTTCTATCGACTGCTCTCGAGGGATGACGACCCGGCCTTGCTCTTTGAGTACAAGAAGGGGGCGAAGGCAAACCTCGACCTTGCAGATTGGGCACGACAGCAATTTAGAGAAGGGGCAGTGGCGGCTTTGGCCCAGGCTGGCCATATGGAAGATCCTCGCGTTCGGGGAGGTGCGCACAAGATTGCGACCGCCATCTCTACGTTCTTGAGAAGTGAGCTGGCTGAAAAGCCAATCATCCGAAGGGGGGGCAAAAACCTCCTCCACCCAGAGGCCTATCCGCCGACTATGTATTCGGTGGCCATGCTTGCCTACATGCCGAGCATGCAAAGGGAACGGGCGGGTTTTGCCGAGCGACTCGGCACTTTTGTCTCGCAACCCGCAACCAAGCGCGCCTACGTCATCCAGTTGGGGCGTCGGGGCGTCAAGCCGTCGCATCTGTTGTTGGGGGACCCGCTGCAAGCCAGCGCCGCCGGCGTTCCGAAGGACCTGCCGCTTGCCCTCCATTGGATTGAGTTGCTGGTTCGTCTGAACCTGTTGGATTCCTCTCCGATGGCACAACGCATCCTGGCGCGGCTAATGAAAGAGTGCAACGCCGCCGGCGTGTGGTCGCCCAAAAACCTCCGAGCCCTTCCCAAGAGCCCCTCCAAACTGGCCGACTTTGCGTTCCCACTCGAACTCGATGGAAAGACCATCGAGCGACGCCAGTCCGACGTGACCTTCCGGTTGGCCCTGATCGCCAAGCTTGCCGGCTGGGACCTGGAGTACAACTAACCCGCTAGCCAGCAACGCATTGACACATTAGTAGTAGCTATCAATACTACTACGTGCTCGACCTCACTCCGTTTGGCTTCACACCTACCGAAGGCTCAGCGTTTGAGCGGCTCCTCACCTTGGGACCGTCATCCGGATATGCCGTCGCCAAGTCCCTCGCTATCGCTCGCGCCAACGCGTATCAGGCGCTCGACGGCCTGGTTACCAAAGGGGCGGTCACTCTGGTCGGACAAGACCCCAAGACATACCGGGCCGTATCGCCGGCCGCTCTCCACGCGTTGATCAGCCAACAACAAGCCCACCATTTGGACAACCTCGAGGCATCCTTGGACCAGTTGGGGCAGGGCGGTGCGGCGACCCTTCGCGAATTCTCGGGACCTCGTGAGTTCGGGCACCTAATATTGCGCGCCGCAACGAGGGCCGAGGATACGGTCCTGTTTCTCGGTCCCAGTTCTGCAGCCGTTGCCGCGGCACCAATTTGGCGCAAGAGAGCGACCGATGGGCTCGATTCGGAACTCTGGATCTATGGAGATCTACCGCAACTCCCGGTCGAACCCGCTGGCTCAGTCACAGAAGCGCTCGCCATCGAACAGTTCGGGGCTCCTCCCGTTGCGCTCGTAGCCGGCGAGATCGGAGTGTTGGGTACCGTTGACGGCAGCGAGATGCGTGGCTACTGGAGTTCGGAACTCTTGATCGTTGGAGCCGTACGGGCGGTGATACGAGCCTTGTCACCCAGCTAGGGAGATCGGCAACGTCGAAAGGGCAGCGGTGTACCTGAGAAACCCTCACCGGCTTCACCGGACAGCAGCATGACAGCACGCGGGCCAAAACTACAGAAGACCAACTTCCCGGCGCTGGCAATCGCAGGCGCCGCTCTATTCGTCGGATGCGGCGAGGGTGGTGGCGGTGTTCGGGCCGTTTTCGTCCTCAGCACGCCCCGAGAGGTTTACCAGGCACGCCTAGAAGAGGCTGGCCTTGACCAAACAGCTCTTGGACGTGACTGGGTCGAGGTCGGCGAACGGTCGCTCGAGCGTCCAGTGGCGGTTCGAGTCCCCTACCGGGAGGTCCGGTTCCTGGATCCAACCGAAGCGGTCGCGGTCTCCTATCTGGTAGAGTTGGAACGTGGCCAACGCATTGCAGTTCGTGTAGAACCTACCGAGCCTCCCGCCGACCTGCGGCTGTTCATGGACCTGTTCTACGTGGGCGATGTGAGCGGGGATCTGAGCCTGGTTTGGAGCGCCGATAGCCTGGCCTGGGAAATCGACTACGTGGCGCGGAGACCTGGCAGGTACATCATGCGGGTACAACCCGAGCTTCTTCGCGGTGGTCGGTTCTCTGTCACGGTTAGCGCCCACGCCTCCTTGGGCTTTCCCGTAGCAGGTCATGCGCTCGGATCGGTGCGCAGCGGTTTTGGAGCCGCACGAGATGGAGGCCGTCGTGAGCATCATGGCATCGACATCTTCGCGCGACGGGGTACGCCCGTCCTAGCGGCTGTCGCCGGAAGAGCGCGCCCGAGCAGGAACGGGTTAGGCGGGACCGTCATCTGGCTTCGTGATAGGGAAAATGGGCGAAATCTCTACTACGCGCACCTCGATAGATGGGCATTCGATCGGAGTCGATTGGTCGAGCCTGGTGATACGATCGGGTTCGTTGGTAACAGCGGAAACGCGAGGACGACTCCTCCGCATCTCCACTTTGGCGTGTACATGCGTGGTGCCGGCGCGGTCAATCCGTGGCCGCATCTCTACGAACCAGTGGAACATCCCCAAGACTTCGGCGGCGAAGTGGATTGGGTCGGGCAATGGGCACGGGTCGCACCAACCCGAGCGGCTCTGCGTGAGGCACCCACCACTCGCGCCCGAACGATTCAGGAGCTTGCCCGTTACACCTCGCTCCAGATCGTCGCCGGCAGTGGACAGTGGTATCGCGTGCGCCTTCCGGATCAGAGTGAAGGCTACGTCGCTGCTGCCGCCACCGAACTATCGGAAGAACCAACGGAGATCATGACGGTGACTGGTGGGTCCCGCGTACTCAGTTCCCCAAGTGCGATCGCCGGAGCGCGTGACACCGTGGTCGCTGGCGACGTTCTTCCGGTACTGGGAACGTATGGCGAATACACACTGGTCGAGACCAATGACGGCGTGCTGGGGTGGGTTCCTTCTGGCGCGCTCCAACCAACGATGGCCGGAGCAACCCAGAACTAACGACAAACCGCCATTGGCGGTCCCTCTATTCGACGGCAATTTCGTTGGTCACATCTACAGCTGTGAGCGCCGGACTTGGATCTGCCGACTTCGCCACGACATAACTGCCGATGGCGGCGGTGAGGGGGAACGTCGCGAGAACGAGGACGGCGGCAACCATGAACGGCACCCCCATGCCGAACTGGTCCATGACGACACCTGCCCCCACCGGGAACGCGACGCGAGAAGCCCCACCAAAAGTGTGTTGCACGCTCATGAAGAGACCCCGATCGCGCCGCGACACTACCCGTGAAAGAAGACTGGTGATGCATGGGAACAAACACGCCGTGCCGAGTGGCATGAGTGTGAGCGACACGATGAGCGTTTGGAAGGAACTGGTGAACGCGATGACCACCAGTCCACCAGCCAACAGAACGATTCCGAGTCGCGCAAGTCGCGCTTCGCCAAGCCAGTCGACTAACCGGCCTAGCAAGAACGCACGCACAACAACTCCCATCGCACCGAGGTACATGATCACATAGCCGATGGTCTGCACGGTAACACCCAGGCGATCGGAAAGCAGTAACGGCATGACGGGGACTGTCCCGTAGAACGCGCCAATCGCGATCGTGTAAATCCATATAAGTCTAGGCGCCGGTTCGTCCCATCGAGTCAGTACCCGAAGTATGGCGCTCGCGGCCGTAAACTCACTCGTCCTCGCTACTTCATCGCTCACGGCATCGGCTTCAGCCTCTCGCAAGAACCGCCATGCGAACGCCGCGACCAGGAGCGCTAATGCCGCGGCGGCAAACCCGGGAGCCCGTCGGCCGCCAATCGCGACCATGATGGAGCCGAACGCTGGACCCACCACGGCACCAAGGCTCGTAACCGCTCTGATAGCCAACCAAGACTCTTCGTGCGCTCCTCCGGCGGACTGACATCTGCCACATACGCCTGGACCACGCCGATCGTCCCACCACCCATGCCTTGAATGACCCGCGAGACCAAGAGGACGAGGATAGTGTCCGCTAGCCCAAACACGACGTAGGCGACTGCCGTAATAGCAAGCCCAATGAGAATCACCGGGCGCCGCCCATAGCGGTCCGAGAACCGTCCCCAGATAGGGGCGAACGCAAGCTGGGCCAAAGAAAAGGCGGACACGAGAACACCTACCACCGCGGCGGTCGCGCCGAAGGAGGTCGCATAAAACGGGAGCAGTGGAAGGATCATGACCAATCCCACCATGTCGACGAATGCGACGACGAACAGCACGATGAGCTTGGCCATGAACTCCTAGGCGAGACGAGTTCTCTCAAAAAAACAGAACATACCCGAGCTCGAGGTCAACGCGGTTCGTATCAAATGCGTTTGGGTGAAGAGCGAGTGCGTTCGTTCTCGATGTTGCCCGTATTGAGAGTACCCGCAGGTTCGAACATCAGGATGTGTGTCTCGTCCTTCGCCTCCGGCTTGTGCTCGACACCCTTCGGAACGACGAAGCAGTCCCCTTCATCGAGTTCCACGACTCGATCGCGGAGATGCATGGTGAGGCGCCCTTTGAGGATCAAGAAGAGTTCATCCTCGTCTTCATGGTGGTGCCAGATGAACTCACCCTTGACCTTCGCCAGTTTGACATGCTGATCATTCAACTCCGCCACGATCTTGGGATCCCAGTATTCAGTGATCTCGGCAAGTTTTGATGTCAGCGGAATCTTGTTCATGGACAAAGTCATTCTCGAATCACCTCCTATCTTCCAATGCAAATCCATCTCAAGTAGTAGTGAACCCCTACTGATCTGTCTGCAAGGCTGGTATCGACAGTAGATTTCAACGGAAATATTGTTTGACTGCAAAGGAAACAAATTCTAATGGTCCAATCGTTACTTGTCGCCGCGTTGATCTTCATGGCTGCACCGATGGATGTTGGAGTCGCCAGCTCACAACAGCCCACGATCCAGGGAGCATGGAAAGCTCGAGTCTATCGATTGGCGAGTGGACAAGTACACACGGTTAGAGGGCATATCTTCTTCGCCGACGCCGAATGGCAAGTTCTTTTCTTCGTAATGGACAACGACGAGCCACGCCGCGGCTCCGGTGAAGGCGGAACATACACGGTGCGGGGCGACCAACTCACGTTTGAACATCACTACTTGCTGGCGGCAGGCGACGAGATGTCTGGGTTGCCCGCAACGTCCCTGCGCATGGAAGCTCGCGATGGAACCGGGCCATCCGAACCGACACGCGTCGAACTCACCGACGAGCAACTGATTCTCCATTTTCCCAGTGGGAACTCTTTGGAGTTCACGCGATCGTCACCATGACACCCTGAGAACGCCAACGGCGATCGCGATGAGTACCTCTGCGACGCCCAGCCCCATGGCTCCCAGTATGATGACGACCGTGATCGGATTGGCGAACCGCGCCAACCCTGCAGCCCCCATCACTAAGCCACGGCTGTCTAGAATCGCCTTCGACAACGCCCAGATGCCCATCACGAGACCCACACGTCGGCCGGCGCCCTCAGCGTCATTGCCCCGCATGCTTTGAATCAGCGTCGTCACCCTGCTCTGACCCTCGGTCAGGGATCCTATCAATTCGGAAGGCAATTGCAGGATCTGACGCAGCGCGAAGTAGAACAAACCTGTCACCGCAGAGGGAAGAAGCAGAAACACGAGAAGCATCACCGAAAAGAAAACGGTCCACCATCTAATCACGAATGGAATCAGTAGGAGCGACCAGAGAGCGACCCCGCCCAAGATCGCGATGGCAAACATCGTCCTGGCCCCGGCCAAGAGGTACTGCGCGATGAGAGCAACGCCATGCAAACGGGAGCGGTCGTTAGCAAGGTCGCTCAAAATAGGGTCTCCTGGGTTGTTGAAACTCATGGCGATGATAGGTGTCACATCACTCCCGCTCAAGGCTGAGAGCTTTACCGTTAACTTTGGCCTGTGTTGTACGTCTGACCGACACTACCGAAGGAAGGTGCGGCAATGAACGTTCACACCCGAGGGTTGGCTTTCCGTAGAGTTGCTTTCGTATGCCTATTCGCTTCCGCCGTATTCGCGACCGAGGCCGCAGCACAGCGCGGTAACCGTGGAGGGAATGTTCTCCGACTTCACGGCGCGGGGCTCTACACAGGTGCTTTCGGTGGAACTGGGCCGGGTTTCCAATTCAGCATGGCCGTACCAGTTCCATTCTCTTTCCTGGGGGCAGAATACGCGGCGGGCGTGCAATTCTGGTATTCCCAGCCTTCGCTTTCAGGAATCGCGATCGGCGCGGCGCAGCGACAGCTATTCGGATACGGTGGATTCCTCGCGGCCACGTGGAGCATCTCCGACCGCGTATTCCCTTATGTCAGGATTCCGGTCCAGGGCGTGACAAGCAAGGTCCCAACCACAGGATCAGCCGCCTCCTCCGTAGCACTCCCACCGCAAAACCAACCGGGCACCGCATCGAGTTTCGCCGTCGGGATTGGCGGTGGCGTAACCGTCACAGTGGGAGACGCCTTTAGCGTGTATGGTGGAGCTACCACTCTCGCAAACCGCCTCTACGCCAACAACAACCAACCAATCTGGTCGATGGAACTCGGGTTCATTCTTTCGCCTGGAGCCAAAACTCAGAGATAAGGCCTTACCTACTGCGTCACCTTACGAGCCAACTGCCCAAGGTGGAGAAGGCGAGCACGCCACAAGGGCAGGCCCCAGCGCCAAGCCAAGAACGATGCCGGCGGTGCAAGCACGTCGGCTCCCAGCGTCCGTACCGGCCGGTGATCCAAGATCCGCAGACGCCTACGAATCCGGCCCAGGGTGATCCGATTGTCGTCATCCGGATCAGCTCGCGCGACGATCGTCAGCCACTCTTCCAAATTCAAACGTGTCAAGAACGCGTTCGCCGAATAGGAATCCCTCTGCGCGGCTGGTCGGCTCACACCCAAGTCACGGTCAAGTATGATCGCCAGCGTCGCACCGAACCGTCCTATGCGGAGTTGATCACATGTCGCCAGGAAATCATGCCCTCCATCGTCAGCGAAGTCTTGGAACACGAACGCGAGATCCAGCAGGCTCCGCACATGCAGGAGATCGGTGTGCACAAGATGATGGGCCAGGATTGCCGCGTGGTGCTCGGGCATGGGCACATTGAATGTCTTACCGACATGCACGTTGTCCCAAACAGGTTGAGGGATCGGCCGATCGCGACGAGGCAGTATCCGTTCGACCGGATCGAGCGTCCAATGAAGATCGACGCCGATGCGATCGATTTCAGTACCCAAGGCATACTCCAAGGCGAGTGCCGACCGTAGCTCGGGCGGACCGGCCTGATCGGCTTCGGGTAGCGGTACATAGCCAAGTTGCGCCAAGGTCTCGACTGATTCGTCGCGTGCTTCGAAGGGCACATAGAGGTCAACGTCACCAAGAAACCGATCGCCCGGTTGGTACACGCGCCCCACCAGGGCTATGCCTTTGGCAAAGAAGTGTGGCAACTCTCGCGCACGAAAAGCTGCGCTCAACGCCTCCGCGTGTTCGAACATCAACGAGTGGTAGAGCTTTTGAGCGCGCAGCAGCGAGAGATCGACCTTAACGGGCGGATCCACTCCGATGCGCGTCATCATTCCCGGCAGGCCAAATCGCAACAAGAGCTCTGGTATGTAGTTGCTCAGACCAACGCGCTCCGCCGTTCTACGCACCGCTGCGTAGAACCGGTGGGCCGGACCGAACTTCATCATGAAAACGAGGAGAGCATCTCTGCCGCTTGGCGGGAATCCCCAAAGACCACCTCTAGGGTCTCCGCCTCACGACAGATGATCAAGAGCCGGTCAAAGGCCCTGGCCGCCACCAGGCCGGTGGGCATGGCCGAGGCCGACAAGGCAACAAGCATGTTGGGGCGACTCATAGGTTTCATCGAAAACGACGCGCCCGATTCGAATCGCACCACTGCTACACGAGCCACCGGTGCAGGCACCGCCCACCCTGATCGGATCGCCGGATCGAACCAAGCCTCGTCATCGCTGGCAAGCGCAGTAAGTTCGGGCCCAATGGCATGCTCGTATTCGTCAAGGCGGTCGCCATGGACATCGAACAATCGCCGGAAGGGATGAGCTACGCCATCCTCACAGAGCAACACGATATCATCACCGAAAACTGAGCGTCCAGCCATACTCCAGTGCAACGCCAACGAGCTCTTTCCCGCCCCCGACGCTCCGAGCGCCAGGACGGCACCGCGATCGGTAGCCGTGCCCGCAGCATGCAAATGTACGCATTGCGGTAACGCGCGGAGCAGCGCACAAGTAACGAGGTACTCCAAGGCGTCATACGCATCGATCAATGTGGAGAATCGCGCGCGCTCACCCCCAGGTTCCGTCACCCACCAACTGTCCGTCAGAAAATCCAGGCGGTGGACGGCGTCGTTTCCGCGGATGGTGGAATCGACCGCATATGCAGGGAGCAAGCGGGCCATGGCCGTGGCCGTCGCGGCAGATGGCGTATGCACTTGGACCACGCGATCGTCGATCGCGAACGTCGCAATTCCCTGGTCGGACAGAGAATCCACGCCCCTATGGCGCTCCCCCAACACCGTACCGTGTTCGCAGGATCTCCAGGTGGTGATGCGTGTGCCCGGGAACGATAAACAACAACGCTCGGGCACTGATCGGCACGTCGTTGGCGACAGTACGGTTGCTTAGGACGCCTGGATCAATGGACTCAACCAGCGCCAAAACCGAATGGCGCGCCGCTTCCCATTCACGCACCAAGTCGCCGAGTGCCCGAGCATCGAAGTGACCGGCTGACACGTACTCGTTCTCTTCGAACCCCGAAAGTGGAGTCTCATCGCCACGCACGACACGCAGGAGCCGATAGCCAAAGATGCGTTCCGTGTCACTGAGATGACCGACGACTTCTTTGATGCTCCATTTACCGGCCGCGTACCTGTGCTCCGCCCCTTCTTCCGAGACGGTAATCATTAGGCCCGGAAGTGCATCGAGTTGATCGTGCAGGACATCGCGTGGATCGACCCCATCGGGAATCAGGTCGACATATCCCCTGTAGAATCGATCGAACTCTCCTGCTCGAGGTCGTGTCAGAGCGTCATCCACAGTGCGTCT
>JBDHLU010000041.1:0-22229 GCA_039656555.1 Gemmatimonadota bacterium
CGCAGAACGCTTCCAGCGCGATCGCCGGTCTCATGCTGACCGTCGGGTCTCACGATCGGGCAGCTCCCGAAAGAATAAGAGTGGCAACAATCGACGACGCGTCGAACGACGATACATAACCACCGAACGTTTCATTTCCGCCGACGTGGTCTCTGTCCAAGGCATGGTGGCCAATCCTGCGTCCTCTGTCTCGTGCCCGGCATGCCAGGGAAACCTCATGTTGGGTCCGCCGATGGAACGCGGCGGCATCGTTGCCCGGCGCGTGGAGTGCGTCGACTGTCACCGGGTGGCGATGGTTCGGGCAAAGCGATAGGAGTTAGGGCGACGGATGCCCGTCGCCCAGGCCAACGCGCGTGCCTACTGCGGCTGCTCTGGTACCGTGACTTGGACGGCGTTCGCCGGCCAGCCTCCCGCGACGAAAGACTGAATAGCCTGCTTCACTAGATCTGGTTGCTCGAGCCACGGAAGGTGGCCGGCGCCGTCGATCGTGAGGAGGCGGGCATTGGGAAACGCGAGGGCCCACGCTGCGGCGCCTTCGATCGGGGTTGGATCGTCGCTCCCGTGAATCACCAGAACACGTCCCGCGTAGCGTTGGGCCGCGGCGGTAAAGTCCCAGTCGCCAAGTGATTCGATGGCGCGGTTGTAGTTCGTCTCCCAATCGAGATACTGTTGCGTTTGGACGCGACACACATCCACATCGGCACCCTGTAGCGCTGTTGGATCGCTCATGCGTGGGTGCAGGATCGCGACCTCCCACATCAACTTGCAATAGGCTACCGGGTCGGCCTGGTCGCCCCCACGCGCTCGCGTGATCCTCAAGAGTTCCATGCCGAGCGAGTCTTCACCCGCCCCGCGAGTCCAATCGACGCTATTTCCCGCGCGCGTCGGACCGATCGACCCGAGCAACACGATGCCGGAAACGAGATCAGGATTCTGGAACGCGTACTGCGTCACGACCGATCCCATGTAGGACCACCCAACCAAGAACAGTGAGTCCATCAGCAAGGCGTCGCGCACCATGAAGGCCCACCGCACCGCAGCAAAGTCTGCGACATCGGTCTGCAGGCCCCAACTCCCTCCGGCGGCGCGCGACCGTCCGAGGTGCCGCGGGTCGTAGAAGATCGTGTGCGACTGTTCACCAAGGTCTCGGAATGTTTCATCCAATACGCCGGCGCTCGGGAATAGGATGCTCGGGCTCGTGGACCCGACTTCACGCGTGTACAACAATGTCCCGTCCGGTTGGCCGACCGCGCCGGTTCGGTCCACCATCGGTGGTGGAGGGGGAGCGACACAGCGCCAGCCCGCTGCGGCCTGCGCATACCCCACGCGGGGAAGGATCAGGTCGGCCCACAAGGCGTCGCCCCAGAGTACCACCGCGAGTCCCAAAATGTGCGCCACGGGCATGCGCCATCGCCATGCGTTGAGGCCAACCCACGCACCGGCCGCCGGCACGACGACAAGGGCGAGCGCAAACCCCCAAAGCGGCGCCCCGCAGTCTCGGGCATACGGCCACTGGGTCATGGCCCCGCCAATCACCACAGCGAGAACCAGTCGGAGCCATACGAACATCTTGTCGCGACGGGTTGCGTCTCGCGGTGGCACATCCACCGGTGCGTCCGGTTCGAGGAACGTGACGGGAGGCAGCGGTCCCTCGGACTGCTTCTCCTCGTCCCGACCCAGCGAAGGGTCGGCCCCCGGCAGCTTTTTCAGCAGCCGGTCGACCGTATCGGCGAGAGAGTCTCTCGGATCTTTTGGAGGTTTCTTGGCCATAGGGATTGGTACGGTGAGCGGCGAACCTACTGCCGCCACTGTACGGCGTCCAGTTTTGTGGCGTACAAGTTCGCAGTCCGGTGTCAGTTCACGCAATTGCGTGAGGCCGATTGACGCTGCCTTTGATTCGATCTAGTCTCGCGCCCGATATCGTTCGATCAGGGAACGGAACTGCTCGTTGTCGCTCAGCAACGCGTAATGCTGGCTGCCTTCGATCGATTCAAAATCTCGATACCCCGCTTCGAACGCTTGCTCCAACTCCGTGAGAGCTGCCCCTGTATCACCCAAGACGGCGTGGATCCCACCGATGGTTGCAAGCAGTCCGGCCGTCGTGCTCATGCCGCGTGCCGTCTCGAAGTTCAGCAGCGCTTCCTCGTAGCGTTCGAGCGCGATGTACGTCCGTCCCAGTAGTAGGTACGTGGTTCGGAAGACCGGTTCCAGCTGCGCGGCGAACTCGTATGACTCGACCGCCTCGGCATGGCGTGACTGCAGGGCAAGCGCTTGACCAAGGTTGAGATGGGACCAGAAATACCCTGGGTGGAGCCGGACGGCCTCGCGTGCAGCTTCTTCACCGTCGATCGTCGCCGGTGGGTCCCGGTTGATGCAGGCCCAGGCGAGATCACACCAGTAATAGGCATTGTCTTCGTCCAGACGAATTGCCTGTCGAAGGTCTTCGATCGCCGTTCCGAAGTCGCCCTTCAGCCCGTTCACGAGCGCAATGGCCGCAAAGGCGTCGGCAATCTCGGAGTCGATCGCGAGCGCACGCCTGGCAAGGTCTTCGGCACGCACGAGCAGGGCGGAATCCGGCTCGACGAGGAGATGGTAGACTGCTTCAGTGGTGGCCAACCCGGCAAGGGCAAGTGGGTAATTCTCATCGAGGTCTAGAGCCTCCTCGAAGCGAAGGCGCGCTGCATCCAACTTTTCCTTGATGCCTTGACTGCTTCCATGCGTTGATTCGAGAAGCGCCCAACCCCTGCGGTAGGCATCGTACGCCTCGGTGTTCTCCGTATATCGGTGGCGAAGCGCGCGTTCATCCGTCACGCTTAGATGCACGTCGAGGCCTGTGGCAATCTGGAGCGCGACTTCCTCCTGCACCCGAAAAACATCGTCCAACTCACCATCGAAATCTTGCGACCAATCATCCAGCCCCGTTGTGGCGTTAACCAAACGCGCCGTGATCCGGAACGTCGTGCCACTCTTCCGTACGCTACTCTCGAGCACGTACGCGGCACCCAGTTCGCTTCCGATGTCTCTTATGTCGATCTTCCGTTCGGCGTATTGGAGAACCGATGTGCGGGCCGGCACGCTGATGGCTGCGAGACTTCCCAACCGACCGATGATCTCCTCGGTCATCCCAGCGGCGAAGTAGTCGTCTTGCCGAGCTCCCGTAATGTTCTGCATCGGCAGAACCGCCACCGCAATTACCCCTGCCGACATATCCGTTGATCCTTGCTCAGAAAACGGGCGCAGCATGATGTCGCGCAGGCCACCGACGTTGAGTGCGACCAGGAGCACCACGGCGGCGATCGTCGCCCACGGGAGTAACGCGAAGCGTGAGACCGATGCGGTACCGGCGGTCGGGTTTTCCAGGGCCGACGCGAAGTCCACCGGAGTTGCGAAGCGGTCCGCCTTGGTTTTGGCGAGTGCTTTGTTGATCGCCCGATCGACAGATACCGGCACCGCATCTCGCAGGCGTCGGATGGACGGGACTGGATCAGTGAGGTGCTTCGCGACGATGGCCCGTGCGGTCGATCCCGTGTATGGTGGTTCGCCGGCGAGCATCTCATACAACATGCACCCCAACGCGTAAACGTCGACTCTACCGTCGAGATCCGATTCACCACTCGCTTGCTCGGGGCTCATGTACGTTGGCGTACCGACGGCGAGCCCGGTTTCGGTCAAGCGTTCTCCACCGGCTTCAGACACAGCGAGCGCAATGCCGAAATCCGCTACCATCGGTCGCCCGTCATGCAGGAGAATGTTCTCGGGTTTGATGTCCCGGTGAACGATATTGTGGCGGTGCGCGTAATCGAGCGCATCCGCGATCTCGATGGTGATACGCACCGCTTCGTCGATTCCGATTTGCTTTTCGGAGTTCAGCTTGTCACGCAGCGTTTCGCCATCGACGAACGGCATCACGTAGAAGAGGAATCCGTCGGCTTCGCCCGAATCGAACAACGGCAGGATGTGTGGGTGTTGAAGGTTGGCCGTGGTCGTGATTTCTTGTAGGAACCGCTCGGCACCGAGCACCGCCGCGAGCTCGGGGCGCAACACCTTCACCGCTACTTTGCGCTTGTGCTTGAGGTCCTCGGCGAGGTAGACGGTCGCCATGCCGCCGCTGCCCAGTTCCCGCTCGATCGCGTAGCGGTCGGCAAGGGCGGTCGAGAGCCGGGAGGTGATCTCGGTCATCATCCAAACATGGGGCTCGGCCGCGCGGTGCGCGAGAGCAGCGATTCCCTCCGCCCTAGTCTAGCCTCGCCGATCGATCGCTCTTCGCCAGCTCGAGCCATTCCTCGACAAAGCCCGGCGGTTTGTGATACATGCTCCGCTCCGCGAGTTCCTTGTCGTGCGCTAGCTGTCGTGCCGCATCAGTGCAGAGGCGCTTCGGATGCGGCGAGACGCCAACGCGGTGCAGATCCAACCGATCCGCGTCCCAACACGTTTGCACCGTCACGTCTGCCTCAGTGTGACCCTTCGTGTGGTATTTGCACGCGAAGTAGAGCAGATCGAACTGCGCATTCGTGAGCGGCGGGAGCCGATCGCGCAACGTGTGCGCTAGGTCTCCACCCCGCTGACCGTGGTCTGGATCCCGGTGCTCGTTCACCCGCCGCGCGTCGTGAAACAACGCAAAGAGCTCAACAATCAAGAGGTCGGCTCGTGTGTCTGCGGCAAGCCGTGCTCCGTGTACCAGAACGCGCCCCCAGTGTGGAAGCCCGTGGATCCCCATGGGCTCCAGTTCGTAATCTCTGAGGATACGCTGAAAGACTTCTGTGGAAACGGGAAGGCTCATGCTGGAACGATACTCCCAAGGAGTCCATAAGAGCGATCCAGACTCCCGGGCGAGTGTAAGGTGGCGCCGCCTGCGCGAGCATTTCGTAGCTGAACTCCTCGGCGCCGCCCCCCCGCCGTTACTTTGCGGCGACCTCCCGTCCCTGGTATCGTTCAACCATCTCACCGCTGTCGCGAGGCACCCATGAATTCCAGAAGCATTCCAGCACACCGCGTGGTTGGCCGCGTGCTTTTCCTGCTTATGGCGCTTCCCGTCGCCCAGGCTTGGGCACAGAACGGCGACGCGTCACCGAAGCCGCTCACGATCGATGACTATTCACGTTGGCGCCGGATCGAGGACGCCAGGATCTCGAGCGACGGCCGTTGGGTCGCCTACACCCTGCGGCACACCAACACGCTTTCCCACGAATCCAAACCGGAGCTGCGGATCCGCGATCTGGAGACCGATCGGGATATCGTCGTGCCCATGGCGCACGACGGCGAGTTCTCACCCGACGCACGCTGGATCAAATACGAGATCGATTCCATTCCGGCGCCGGATCGTACCGACGACTCGACGAGCGCCGATTCCAGCGAGGCACCGACCGGTTCGCCACCACGTGTCGAGTTGCGCGAGTTGCGTACTGGGCGCACGCAGTCGTGGGAACGCATTCAGTCGGCCAGCTTCAACATGCTATCGACCCACCTCATGCTGCGACACCGCGCCCAACCTGATGGCGACGAAGACCCGCGCGGCGTCGATGTGCTGCTCCACGACCTCGCCACAGCGCGGGGCCTGCTTCTCGGAAACGTCGGGGACGCCTCGTTCAACCGACAGGGAGACCTCCTGGCGTATTCGGTTGACGCGGCCGTGCGCACCGGTAATGGGCTGTTCGTGATGGACCTGGCCGAGAGTCGCATCGAGATATTGGAAAACGACACGCTGATCTACAGCCAGATCGAGTGGAGCGACGACGGCGAGGGGCTTGCCGCACTCAAAGGCCTGCCTGTCAAGAAGATGCGGGAGCGGGACAATACCCTCATCACGTTCGCGGACCTCCGCGGATCGCTCGATGACAATGAGTCTGGGGCCGTCACACTGGATCGGTGGGCCCACGGGTTCCCTGAGGGGTTCGTGATCAGCGAACGAGCATCGCTCTCGTGGAGTGAAGACGGTCGTCGCGTCTTCTTCGGTATCATCCCACAGACCCTAGCCCCCGACAGCGCCGACCGACCGGGTCGGGATTCGGTCGCCAACGTGGATGTATGGCGGACCCAAGATGAGCGCATTCAGTCGGTCCAGATGATTCAAGCCGACCGGGAGCGCAACTTCACGTTCAGGCAAGCGTTCGACGCGATGGACGGTCGATACATCACGCTCACAGACTCTGCAATGCGTGCCGTCGAGATCGCGACGGACGGTCGATGGGCCGTTGGACGTGATGTCCAGGCGTACATCTCCGATACCGCCGCGGCCAGAGCGGATCTCTACCGGGTCAACACCGCCACTGGCGAGCGCACGTTGATGATGCAAGGTCAGTTAACCGGGCAGCACGTGTTCGGCATCACTCCCGACGGGAAGCGATACGTGTACTGGGATAACAACCGTTTCCACGCGTACGACCTCGACGCCGGGGATTCGCGGACCATCCCTGGTGGAGAGAACGACGAATTTCTGAACAAGGAGTTTGACTACACGCGTACACGGCCCTCATACGGGGTCGAGGGATACACGAGCGACGGCAGCGGCGTGATCGTGCGCCAACGGTACGACCTGTGGTTGCTCCCGTTTGACAACGGTACGCCGCGCAACTTGACTGGCGGTGAAGGCCAAGAACTCGACGTACGGTTCCGCTATGTGCGAACTGAGCCCATCGATTCCGCCGCACCACGCCGCACTCGCTCCGGTCGCGAAATCGATCTCAGCAAACCCGTCACACTGTCGGCCTACGGTCAGTGGACCAAGAAGTCCGGGTTCTACCGGCTCGATGGCGGTGAACTCGAGGAATTGGTCTACGACGACGCAAGGTTCAGCACGCCCATCCGAGCCGAGACCGCCGACCGTTTCCTGCTCACACGGCAGACCTTTGTGGAGTTTCCGGATCTCCAGGTCTCGAGCGGCAAGCTCGCCGACATGGAAAAGATCAGTGACGCCAATCCTCAGCAGGCCGAGTACATGTGGGGACGGCGCATCCTGTTTGACTACGAGAACAAGGACGGCGTACGACTGCAGGGCATTCTGGCGTTGCCCGACGACTACCAGCAAGGCGAACGACGACCGATGCTGGTGAGTTTCTACGAGAAGAACTCTCAGAATCTCCATCGGTACACGGCGCCGTCGTTCATGGGCGGCATGGGATCATTGCCCGTCGAGGCGTTGAGCCGCGGATACATCACGATGTTGGCCGACATCCACTTCCGCACCGGGTCGTCGCACAGCGACATGCTGGAGGGCGTCGAGGCAGCGACGCAGAAAGTCATCGAGTTGGGCTATGCCGATCCGGCGCGTGTCGCCGTGCATGGACACAGCTACGGCGGTGAAGGTGCAGCGTTCATCAGCACGCGATCGACAATGTTCGCGGCGGTCGGTATGGGAGCGGGCGTGACCGACATTTCCTCGGACTTCAACCAGAGTTGGGGATGGTCGTACGACATCGATGGTGGCAGCGGGCAAAACGGCAGTAGCTACTACCTGTTCGGGCAGGGTCGCTGGGGAACGAATCCGTGGGACGATCCCGAACTATACCGATTCCAGAGCGCGCTCCCCTTCGCATCGGAAGTCACGGCTCCCGTTCTCATCATGCACGGCACTTCGGACCCAACGGTGGCGTTCAGCGAGGGGATGAACTTCTACAACGCACTCCGCTACAACGGGAAGACCGCGTTCATGCTGGCGTACCCGGGCGAAGGGCACGGGCTTCGCGGTCTGGCGAACCGCCGTGATCTAACGATCAGGTATTTCGATTTCTTCGATCACTATTTACAGGGGAAACCGGCGCCGAAGTGGATGACCGAGGGCGTGCCATTCCTGGTGAAGGAATCGGACGGCAACTGAGAGCTTTGGGGGTGGGTGATGGCCGCCCCTTAGCCCTCCCGAATCGCGGTCGCCGCTCGCAGACCGAGCGCCACAAAGGTCAGCGTTCCGTTCGCGCAGCCACCCGTGACGCACGTGGGCGCGCCCACCACGAACAGGTTCTCGTGATCGTGGGTGCGGCCGAAGCTATCGCACACGCTCGTGGCCGGATCGTCACCCATGCGGCACCCACCCGCCGGATGATCCTGGAAGTTGCTTGCACTCGTCGTGAGGACCTCGCCGTCTCCGGCCTGCGCCATATCGGCGAACAACGCACGGATGGTGTCTTCGGTGTGACCGCGAAGCTCGGCGGACACCTCGCTGTCGCGGAACGCGATTTTGGGGAGCGGGTCGCCCCACGGACTCCGGTTCGCGAGGTCGAGGGTGACCGTGCTCTCCCGATGCGGAAGTACGTCGTAGTACGCCCGCACACGGGCAGTGCCCTGCTCCGTCCGGGCGCGCCAATCGTCGAGCACGGCGTCGCCCAACAAGATCTCACCGTCGTCGTTCTGGAGGCGCGCTTCGGCCCCGAACGTCGACTCCCACACCCGCAGGTCGTGGCGTACATAACTGTCGAGCGCCCCCGGTCGCATGAACTTCTTCGTCACCAGGCTGTGTTGGAAATTGATGCCGGGATAGAGCTTCATCGGCAGCTTGATGAAAGCCTGCACGTTTCGGTGACCGCTCATGAAGCGACCAACGGTCCCTGAGCTGTTGGCAATGCCGCTCGGAAACCGTGACGAGGCCGAGAGCAGGAAAAGATGAGGGCTCCACGTGTACCCACCGGCCACGACGAACGTGTCTGCACGGAACTCGACGGGCTCGTCCGGAGCATCGCGGTTCACCGCGACTGCGACTTCGATCCGGTCGCTCCCCTGCGCGAGAACGAGTTGGCGCACCAAAGTGCGCGTGACGAGCTGTACCTTCCCAGACGCACGCAATGCATCCCAGGTGAAATCCGGCGAGTACTTGGCCCCCACCGGGCAGATGGGAAAGCACGTGTCGTTCCGGCAGCACACCGAGCGGCCGCGGTACGGCACGGAGTTCTTGGCCGACGGCTGGCTCCAGAATGGTATACCGGCGTTCGCGCCCCATGCCTGCAATCGCTCGAGGTTGTAATCCAGTGGCAACGCCGGCATCGGGTACGGCGAAGACCGTGGATCGAGTTCTGCCGGCCCCTGGGCGCCGGCGACGCCCATGCGTTCCTCGGCTTCTTGATAGTAAGGGTCCAGATCATCATAAGTGAGCGGCCAGTCGTCACCGACCCCGTAGAGTGAGCGCACGCGAAAATCTTCGGGACTGAACCGTGGCGTGACGCCGCCCCAATGCATCGCGAGTCCACCCACCTGCATCGACCGTGACTGGATGTCCGCGGCCGTTAGCCCCTCGACATGGTCGTCCGGCCACGGGCTCTCACCATAATTTTGGTACCGGGCCCGCGTTGCGAAGCGCTCCGCGAGTGGCGGATTGTCGTTTCCGGCCTCGACGACGACAATCGTTCTGTCTTGTTCTTCCGACAGTTTTTCCGCCAGGAGGGCCGCCGTGATCCCAGACCCGATGATGCAGATGTCGCTTTCGACGACCTGGGTCATGGTCGTGGCGCTGGTTGATTTGGCGCGTCCGCCAGCGGTCGACACGCAAACGGATCGATCGCGGCGCGATAGCAAAGGTTGGCGGCGTCAGGCGTCCCGTAGAAGTGCGCCAGAAGTCCCACGACCACGTGCCCGGCACCGACTGGATCGGGCAGACGGTTCAAACGGTCGCCAGCGATGGCCGCACGGATAATATCTTGCCGAGCGGCCACATCCAGGTCGACAAAGGCGGCCGAGGCGCGCGTACGGGCTTGCGTCTCGAGCGCCGCGAGATTGTCGTTCCACCGCCCGGTCGGATCGTCCGGCGTCGAACGAATCTCGCCCGTGCCATAACCGTGAAGTCGCTCGGCACCCGGCGTGTACTCCCGGAGCCATCGCTGGAATTGCCCGATGGCGCGCGCCATCCCGTCCGCACCTAGCTCTCGCGGCAAGACCGCATCGCCGACAGCGTGCAAAAGTTCCGGTGCGAGTGGCCCCGCAGCTTGGCTCGCGCTACGCGCACACCCCTCGATACCGACCGCCGAAACCGCAATGGGTAACGTGGCGGCGGCCTTCACGAACGTGCGGCGACGAAGTTTCGACATCGACAGACGCCCTACCGGGGCGGGGACTTGTAGACGACGCCGCCCTTCATGACGAACACCACGCGTCGCAGTGCAGTGATGTCGGCAATCGGGTCACCGTCAACCGCGATGAGGTCCGCTTGCATGCCTTCGGCAATGGCCCCGATAGCGTCGTCGAGATTCAAGGACAGCGCGGCCGTCGATGTCGCCGAGACGATGGCAGCCATCGGGTCCTGCCCGCCCTGCTCCACCCGGTAGATCAGTTCTTCGAAGTTCCGCCCGTGCGCGCCGGCCACCGCATCGGTGCCGAACACGATCTTGAGCGTCGGTTTCGTCAGGGCATTCTTGAACACGGCAAGGGCGGTCGGCACCGCGCGTTCCATCTGCGCGAATCCTTCTTCGGTGTAGTTCCCGACGCCGAGGTAGCGGTCCTTGTTGTCGAAGTAGTTGCTGAAGATGAGACCGATGTGAGGATCGTAGAACGTGCCATGCTCGGCCATCATGTCGAGCGTCGCGTCATCGAGCAGCGCCCCATGTTCGATCACCGTGCAGCCCGCCCGCACCGAGCGCTGCGCGCTTTCCGGCCCGTGGGCATGCACGGCAGTGCGCAGTCCGTGCGCACGCGCCTCACCGCACGCCGCGTCCAACTGCTCCTGAGAAAGTGTCGGCGTGCCCCCGACACGAATGCTTGCCGAGGCGAAGATCTTGATCACGTCTGCGCCATCCGCGGCGAAGCGTTGCACGGCCTCACGGATCTCTTCCGGTGAGCCGGTGCGCTCCCCGATCGATCCCAAGGAAGTCAGCACGCGCGGGCCGGGGACCGTACCCCGTGCGATCGCGTCGCGGAGCGGTTTGTCGATCCGCGATCCGAGATTCTGCACGGTCGTGATCCCGCTCATCAACGTTACGTACGCGTTCTCGGCGGCATACATCACTGCTTCCGCGGCACTCTCCTCGTCGCGTGACAAGTGGTGCGTCTTCCCGTCCGGATCGAAATGCCAGTTGATATGGCTGTGCGTATCGATCCCGCCGGGAAGCAATGTGAAGCCGGTCAAGTCGTACACGGCGCCTGTCGGCGACCCACCAAGCCTCGCGATGCGCGCGCCATCGACCACGACGACTGTGTTCGTGAGCACCGTGCCGCGGCCGTCGAGGAGGCGATCGGCCGTGAGCGTGGTCGTTTGTGCTGCTGCGAAGGTCGGGCACGCCGCGGCAAGAAGACAGAAACGGAGGCTGATTGAGAGGTTCATGCAGGCCGAAGATACAGGTAGGGGGGTGGGCCAGATAGAGGACCCACCTCTTGCCCCCATTGTTTCCATTGGAGATCACCGACGGTGACCTCAAATTGCAGGTGCTGTTCGCCACGCAATGCCCCAACCCTTATCTTCGCTGGCATGACCATCGTCTCGGCACGCACATGCTGACTCACACCCCTTCAAGAAACAGGTTTACAAGAACTGTTATTGCAGCGCTGTCCCTTGGATTCGTTTCGAGCGCCAATGCCCAGTATCGGGACTCGTATCCGAAAAACGCCGATATCGACATGCTCGGTTATGTCTTCACGCTGACGTTTTCTGACGAGTCGGACACGGTTCAGGGAACGACCACGGTCACGGCCAGGTACCTGGCGGCGGGTCACAGTGAACTGCGTTTGGATCTGATTCAGGTTTCAGAAGAGCTGGACGGCAAGGGTATGACCGTGACCCGTGTCGCGTTGCGAAAGGATTAACTCACTCCCCTCACCCGTTCGCTCACCCGTTGTTTTTGGGATCCACATTCCCGGCCAGTTCCACAGTGTCACCGAGCACCACGCCTTGGCCGAGGCTTTATGCTACGTTCCGGCACACGATGGTAACACCAACCGGGCGCTTGCCCGACTGCCCCTAGGTTCCATGGCATGACCGACACATCCCAGCTCTGTGCCGTTTGCGACCGGCAACTGAGCCCAGACGACCAGTTTTGTTCCAGGTGCGGCACGCCGACGCCGATGAACGATGCCGACGCCACTGTACTCCTCGGGACAGGGTCCAAAGAATCCGGTGCGCTCGACGCTCATAAGGAGATAACCATCCCCGACGAAGTGGCGCCTGCAACAGCACCACCCCCGGGGGCCAACTTCAAGGCCCGGCTTCGACACGTGCTCGGCAGCGAATTCCAACTCCTCTCCTTGCTCGGCGAAGGTGGTTTCGCCCGCGTGTACAAGGCGCGGGACACACGACTCGACCGGATCGTAGCCATCAAGGTCATTCGGCCCGAGGTGATCGGGACGGAGCTGTTCACCGAGAGCTTCCGGAAGGAAGGCATCGCCTTGGCCAAGCTCCGCCACCACGCGATCGTCCCGATCTACAACATTCGCGAGCGGGGAGGATTGATCTACTACATCATGCCGTTCGTGCGGGGGCTAACCCTCGAGCAGCGGATGAACCAGGGACGGCTGCCCCCGTTCGAAACCAGGCGCATCCTCAGCGAGCTGTCCGATGCCCTGTCGGCGGCCCACCAGGCCAAGATGGTCCACCTGGATATCAAACCGGACAACGTGTTCTTGGAGGGAGACCTTCAAAAGGTGCTGCTGGTGGATTTCGGGATCGCCATGGCGCTCACGGAGACGGTGCCGGAGGCCTCCGGCGGCCCGATCGTGGGTACGCCCGCGTACATGTCTCCCGAGCAGGCGCAGGGCCTGCCGGACATCGACCACCGGTCGGACATCTACTCACTGGGCGTGCTCGGATATGCCATGCTCATGGGAAGGCCCCCGTTTCTGGGGCGGAACCCCACTGCCGTTCTCAAGAAGCACGTGGAGGAAGCCCCGGTACCGATTCGCCAGATCAACCCCTCGATTCAGAAGGACTTTGCGGATGCCATCATGCGATGTCTGGAGAAGGACCCATGGGACCGGTTCTCCACCGCAAAGGAACTGGGCGCCGCACTCGAGGCGGTGACGTTCTTCACCGAGCGAAGGACGACCTCGTCCCACGCTAAACCCGTTGACGCCGGTCGCCCCAACGTCGCCGTCATTGCCATGGCCGCGATGGTCATCGGCGTGCTGATCGGATGGGTGATCGGCTGAACGCATGGCGTGATATTCCGCCGACCGTTATGGATCTCCTCGGATGGACGGCATCAGGCGGAGAGCCACAGAGCCTCTTCGGCCTGGCCCGGATTGTAGAGGACGAAGGTCAGGCTGCGGCGCTGGCAACGTTGGGGGCGACGAACCGATTCTTTGGCAACGGGTGACAAAACTCACCGAAAGCGGCAGCGCGTTAGGACGTGATATGACCGTTCATCGTAGGAGCAGACCTATCAGACGGTTTGTGGCACTGAGAACTGCGAACACAGTACTCTGATCTGGTTGTCCCTTTACCAAACACGACCCAACCAGGCGTTCGCCGTCCTGATTGGCCCGGCTTGCGAGCGACACGAGGACTAGCACCGCTTTCTCCGTCTCAACCAGCTTGACGGCAATTACCGAGAGTTTCAGCTGGCCGGGTGCTGCATTCTCGATCGCCCGCGCCGTGGCCTCCGCCGCGCACCGAAGGCGTCCATGCCGGGAGGCTTCGCCCTCCGCCGTACCGACCATCTCAACACCCGAGAGGCTTAGCATCACGCGCGCCGAGCATCGATCACCGACCTGGTCGAGCGCCACATCTTCAAAGGTGATCCTCGGAAATGGATCCCGCAAAGCGGTCCCACCGGTACGCCGCGTGCTCACTCGAAAGCCCGCGTGTATGGGCGGGGATCCTGTTTCGGAAAGTCGAAACGCTGAAGGTAGCTCAGCGACGAATACCCGGTGCCAAGAATATCGCGATGGATTGGTGGGGGTCGCATCCTAGTGATCACCAAGGCTCGGGACAGGGCCCTACCCCGTTGGCCCGACGTTAGCGTTGAGTCGGAACAGATTGGTCGGATCGTATTTGTTCTTGAGCTCGACCAACCTCCGATAGTTGCCGCGATAGTTGGCATTGATGGTCTCCGCCGACGCTTCCTCGTCGACGTCATTAGTGTAGAAGCCTTGAGAAAACGGTTCGACCTCCGACCAGTACGACCGCATGTAGGCGATGTGTTGCGCCGGATCACTCCCGTGTGCCCAATCGACGATCCCCAGCAGATTGCCGGCTGAATCGCGGTGGGAGAACGCGGTCGCGTCGTTGGACACTCGGCCGATCTGTCCGCCGCTCTGTTGCACGTATCCAATGGTCGTACGCTCCGGATGCGGTTCGAGGTTTTCCACCATGGCCGCGATGAGACCTGCGGGGAAGTTTGGAACGAACGCGCTCTTGAGGTAGGTACCGCGGGCGCGCGGATCCGACGTGTCGCCTGACCGCTGTAACGCGACATAGTCCGTCGCCCGTACTGTGTCCACCATTGGCTTCAGCCTACGGATCGGTGCGAAGATGCGGTCCGCGTCTCCTACGGGCCCCGAATAGCACACGGCGAGCACGGCCACGCCATCCGCCCCGCCCGGTGGATAGACCATCACAAAGTCCAAAGTGAGGTCGTCGGGGATATCGAGATCCGCGTAGAAGTCGAGAACCTCGCGCGCGCGCGCAATCGGAAATACGAATTCGCCTCCCAACACTTCGCGTTGCATGGGATGGAGTTGGAACTCGAACGCGGTGACGATGCCGAAATTGCCACCGCCGCCGCGCACACCCCAGAACAAGTCGGGATTAGTCTTCGCATCGGCATGGACGAATTCTCCCTCCGCCGTCACCACGTTGACCGCGATGAGGTTGTCGATCGAGAGACCGAATCGCCGCGCCAATCGACCGAAGCCGCCACCAGTCACCAAGCCACCGACGCCCGTGTGCGACACCGTTCCCATCGGCGTCACGAGACCGTGCGACATCGATTCATGGTCCAACTGCCCCAAGAGACTGCCGCCCGTGACCCACGCCCGTCGCCCGGCGCGATCGATTCGCACGCCGCGAAAGTTCGAGAGATCGATCATGATCCCCTTGTCGCACGTCGACTTGCCCGAGAAGCTGTGCCCACCGCATTTCACCGCCGTGAGCAAGTTGTGCTCTTTGGCAAATTTGACCGCCGTCCGAACGTCTGCCGTTCCGGTCGGTTGGGCAATCAAGGCGGGATACTTCTGGAAAGACGGATTGAGAATACGACGCGCGTCGTCGTAGCCGTCGTCGTGTGCAAGGAGGAGACCTCCGCGCAACTCGCCCGCCATCTCCTTGATGGCACTTCCCTTGAGTGTGATCTGTTCGCCGTCGCCCGTTACGGCATCGACGTCAGCTGGATCCTGGGGAACCGGGCGAAAGATCAACTCTCGGCCCAGTAGTGGAGCACCCATTGCTGCGGCAAACGTGGATCGTACGAAGGCGCGTCGTTTCATCGGGAAGCTCCTGGAAGGATCACGCAGATGCGGTCGCCCCAACGTATGGCGTGCTCTACGGAACCGTAAGGGGCGACAATCAGGACGGGCAATTAGGTATCAACGTCGTCGATTTCGTGGCTCACCCGTTGCCCGAGAAAGTGTTTCGACAATAGCGCGGTATCATCTCGCAGGACTCAGCCTATCAGAACGGCTTGTAGAGCGCGAGGGACGCCCCAATCCCTCCCAACACTAGCAAGACGAACCAGTGCACCCGCGCCATCTCGGCCTTTCGCACGATAACGCTCATGTATCCGCCCACTGCCAGCCACAGCACCAATTTGGCGAAGATCCAAGTCGGCATGCCGACTTGCAGCCGTGCCAACAAGCCGAACCCACCCACCAATGCAAGCACCATGAACACGCTGAAGCTGATCATGACCCATTTGCGGGCAGCAAAGTCCTTCCCCCCACCGTTCATACCATTGATGACGAGCGCACCGAGGCACATGAAGATGCCAAAGAGCGAGACGAGGTGGAGGATCTTGTAGATCTGGTAGGATAGCACGCTGTGTTCTCTCGGGAGGTGAAAAGAAAATTTAGTGACGAACGAGCTCGAGCAACTGCACGTGCTCGACGTCCAGCTCATCGAGCCAGACGCCAAGAACGATATCATCGTTGAATCGAAATGCCGTAAACCTCTCCGGCTTCCGAGCCAGACACCGTCGGGTGCGAACACCTCCTCGCAACCCGTACAGGTTCATTCCCTCGATCCAGTTCCTTGATCTCGAATCATCTGTTCCCTGGTGATGCAGGGACGGCGAAGTACACGACATTCGGTGCGCCCGATCGCGCGACTGCGATATCAGGACGGCCGTCTTCATCGAGATCAGCAATGGCGAAGCCGTATGCCGCCCCCCGGTTGTCCCCGAATCGTACGGGCGTGAAGTGCCGACCCGAGCCGTCGTTGAAATAGATCGTCGGTGCCGCTTCGACGTGCCCAACGACGATATCGATCGTGCCGTCAAGGTCGAGGTCGCCGACCGCGAGCGCATACGGCCTGATGCTTGGATCGCTAATCGCCAGGCCATGCGAGAACGTGGAATCACCGTGGCCGAAATAGATAGCGACACCCCGTCGCTGATCGATCACCACGATGTCCAGAAGGCGATCACCATCGAGGTCCACCGCTTCAGCCATCCGAATCGCGGCGTCAGGCGGTCCAAAGGGAATCCGGTTGACATCGGAGAAGCCGGCGTCGCCGTCGTTGAGGTAGACATAGCTCTGGCCACCGTCGCGATGTGGCACCACGAGATCGATCACCCCATCACGACCGAAATCTGCCGCCGTGATGGTCGTGGCCGATCCGTCTGCGAACACGATGCAGTCGGCGTCGAACCGGCCCTGACCTTGGTTGAGGCAGACGTAGTTCGGACCTCCGCGGTTGGCCACGATGATGTCGGGCAATCCGTCACCATTGAGCTCTGCGACGCTGGCGTTTCTGGTTGCCCACTCCGGGCGCCCGAACGTAGACCATTCGTGGAAGTCACCCTTCCCGTCATTCAGATACACCCGCTTCGGATCGGGGCTGTCGTTGCTGATGACGACGTCGAGATCGCCGTCACCATCGATGTCCACCAGTCGACCGGAATACGAGCGGTCCGATGCCGCACCAAGATCATGCGCGCGCGGAAACCCTCCGCGGCCGTCCCCAAAGAGTACCCTGTCCACGAGCGGCCAATGCCGGCCCTTGGCCAGCACGATGTCGAGATTGCCGTCACCATCGAGGTCTCCGATGCTGACGTTGGCCGACGTCTCCGAGGTGGTCTCCAGCAGCACCACACGACCGAACTGCGGGTACCCTGTCGTGTCCTGCGCTACCGCACGGCCGCTGAGGTGCGCCGCCGGGAGCGCCGGCGGTGAGATCATGATTGCCAGGCCAGGGACCAGTGAGATCCACTGAAGGGTCAGGCGCATTCGGTTACCTCTCGGAGGGGAATTGTAGAAACTGTCTTCGCGTGTTGAGGATCGGTCGACTTCGAGCCGGGTGCTCACCGGCTACCGTTTCGCCACCACCTGAATCTCCACGATGGATCGCCCCATGAGGCGACTCCCCACGACCGTGGGCTCCGGCGCATCGGCTCCCAGTGTCTCGTCCAGCACGGCGCGCACGACATCCCAGTCTCGAACGTCGGCCAAATAGACCCACACGTTCTCGACATCCCCAAAACCTACACCGGCGGACTCCAGGGTCGTTCTGATTCTTCCCAACGCAGATCGGGCCTCCTCCGCAGCGTCGCTACCGCGCCCGGTCATCCCCGCGACGTACACGCGGTGACCCGTGTCGATTCCGGGCGAGAACGGAATCCGCCCACGGGCCTGTCCCTCGGGCCGGACGACTCCCCTCTCGCTCGACGACACCGCAACACATTGAATCTCAGTGGAGAAGACGACGTTCATGAGCGCCGCACGCACGGTCGCCCGGCCCGGGGGATCCTCTTCAGGCACGAATTCCGCATACGCCTCATTCATCATACCGAAGCTTCGAGGGTCATCGAGGAACACTCGGCAGGTGACCAGATCTGCGAAGCTCATCCCAGCCTCCTCCAGCACCAATCCGATGTTGCCGAAGACGCGACGGGTCTGCGTCGCCACGTCACCCGTGACGGGCTGGTAGGTGTCCGGACTCCTGCTGGTCGCGCCGGAGAGGAATAACGTATTCGCCACCTTGATTCCCCAAGAGTATGGCAGCTCCGGCGATCTCAAGCCCCGCGGCGTCACGATCTCCTTGGGGCCACGTGCCGCCACGACTGAGATCTGAATGAGCGCGTCGGGATCCAACAAGTCGGCCTGCACCGTGGCTCGAGTGGGAGGGTTGGTCTGGAAATACGTACGATAGACGCCGTTCATCGCCCGGAAGTGGCGCGTGTCCCGCAGGAACACGTTGGAGACCACCACATCGGAGTAGCCGAGGCCGCGTTCCCGGAGCGCCTCACCTAGTCCATCGAGCATGCGGGCCGTCTGCCGTTCGATGCCGGCGACCGCCATCCCTCCCGATTCGGTGCCGATCACATTCGAGATATAGACCAGGTCCGCACCTTGCGCCGCGATCCGGACCGGCGACACGAACGCGAGAAGGAACAGGCACGCAATTACGGTGCGTCGAAAGCACGGTGCGACCGCATGCTTCATACTCATGCCAAGCTATTCAATGACAATTGTTTTCAAATGGGTCGGCGTTATCACCCTGGAATTGGGTGAAATGGCCGCGACCGCGCCGATAAACGGAACAATGTTTCTTGCAACACCGGCCTCCTGAGAAAACCCGTACGGCAATCGAAAATTATCCCAATGGGTGGGTATGATGATGGGTGGATTGCCGGTGACTTTCAGTAAGCGTTCGTCGTAATTGTACAGCCCCAGCCTCGAGCCATTGACCCCGGCCAAGAGTATGTCGGGGTGGATGCCTTCCAACTCCCGCTCGACGAAATTCATGGAGCCCATCGTCAGCACGTCATGATGATCAAACCGGGCTAAGAACATCAACGAGCCACCTTCGATAAACTGATTTATCCTTAGCGGCGCTTCAAGATCACTGTCGCTATTCAATCGCCTGGAATCGAAATAGTGTTTTTCACCCAAAGCCGAATGAATGGAGGGCACAACCCGAACCGAGAAATTCTCAAACTGATAATCTTCGCCGCCGCCGACGGCATACAGTTGATCGTCAGGAATGCCGTAGGCACGCAATATGGTAATGGTCGTTTCGGTACCAATCACTTTGGCACCGGTTTTTTGGGCGATATAAGGCACATCTCCCAAATGATCGAAATGCCCATGATGGACCAGAATGAAATCAGCCCGAGTAATAATGCTATCAATCAAATCCGTATCCGATTGCGCCACATCATCGCGCGCAAAACTCGGGCGGTCATCGTCGGGATGGCCGCCGCCGCCATATCTCAAACGCGAGATATAGGGATCAATGAGCACCACAACGCTTCCATCGGATATTTCCCAACCCGCAGCGCCCAGATACTTCAATTGCAGGGGTGCGTTTTGCTCTTCGCTCTGCGCGCCGGCTTGCGACGTCAAGAGCACCACACAACACGTGGCAACAAATCCTAATACCAATGTTTTTAAATGTTTCATACTATTCCCCTAGGTGGGCATTTCGATGATCGGTGGAGCACTCCGAGCAGCGTCGCTCATCATGTGAGTTGGTCAGCCTCCCATCTGTGTAAGATACGCACGGTCCCACGCCGCGATCATGCTCTCCCCAACTCGGAATATGGACCGGGGGGTGTAGGCTCGTGAGTTGATGCCTAACTGGGCGAGTTCGCTCACCTCCCAGTCCTGGTTGGTCGTCATGTTCCAGAACTCGATGGCGCCACTCGGATCGTAAATCGGGCTGAGCCATCGCGTCGCCGTCGAACAGCCAGTCGCACACAATTCGTGTCCTGTCGACCGCGAGACGCTCGATACGATGCATCAGCACGTAGTCCGGATGCAGACCGAGCAGGAGGCCGCGGAGGTCATGTTCAATTCCGGAAAACGCCCCGCGGTTTCCCCCGCGCCTGTTTCCGAAGGCCTTGAGATGAAGGTCGGATGATGTCGCGTAAGTCGTTTCGCTCCAACAATGCCCGGGGCGGGATTCGAACCCGCACCCCGTTTCCGAGAAGGGATTTTAAGTAATGGGTTAGCCCTTTACACCTACCCGCCTGTACTCCACTCAACCCGACTCACTATAAAGGATTAGCCCATTTCACATCACCCGGCGAGTCCGCTGGTGTCCGGTGCAATGGTGTTGAGTTTAGCCACACTAGACCCACTTCAAGCTTCCCTCACCCATTCCGGTCGCTTAAAGGACTTACTCGCACCAGAAACTGCTGCCCCACGATTGGACTTGAGTTTGAAGAAACGTCGTGGGCGATCGATCATGTGTCGGCGTCCTCCGCGACGGCGCTGTGCGGTTGTGGTTGTGCTCGTCGCAGCAACACACGAAGCACATCGTCGGTTATCGAGGACATTTCGCGCTCGGTCGGCAAGGTACCGCGCGAGAGTAACAAGAATCGTTTTTGCCTGCCGAGTCGGAACCGCAGGCCGGTTTGCTTGGATTGCGGGGGCGTATACCGTTCGACCGTCCAGCTCTTGCCGTCGCAGAGGAACCCGTGGGGGCGATTGACGGTCGGGGCGCGCGTTCTCACGGCAAGGCTAGGTCGGTCCGAACCCGACGAGATTCCGTTGGCAGATCATGCAGGAAGGGTGGTGCACCCGACCGTCAACTGCATCGGAGAGATGGCTTGCTCATACAGATGATCGCGCGGCGCGATTAGCGTTCATCAGGTACTCGCTGAGCGCACGCTCAGGCATATGTCTGAAGTTGATCACACCTTTGGCGAACCGCACTTCGCCACTTTCCGACCTGAAGCGTGTGTGCAGTCCGGCGTTGCTTTGGCCACCTCTTCCTCCCGACCGCGTGCGATACCCGACGTACCACCTCTCGCCGTTGTGCTCGAGCACGCGCTCGGCGTCGCAGAAGAACTCCTTGAGCCGGTCTAAGCTGACCTCGGTACGGTCTTCCGAATCATCGTCCTCCACGGCAATCAAGTGGAAGTCCTTGCACTTGAACGACACCTGTCTTGCCTTCCCGGCCGCGCCCTTCACGCGAATCGACCAGTCGTTACCAAACCGGTCCGAGTAGGTCTGATTGTTCCAACTCATCTGATACTGCCTCTTCGTCTGGTGTGGTAGGCCTGAGCCACGAGGATGTGGCGGAAGCTCCGCTCTCGGCACCAGTGGCAAAGAAAAAGGGAACCTAATGCTGGCCAGGTCCCCCTATCGTTTGCTCGCTGGTCACTCGTCACCGAGCGCCTCTTGTGTTCAGTGCCGTCTATAAATGTAGCGCATCGTGGCTCAGGTTACTAGCGACCCAAGACCTACCGTGTGCCCGCAATTGAAGGACAACAAAAAGCAGTGAGGAGCATCCTACAGTGTTGGGGTGGTAGCCCCGAACGCCGCTGGAACGCTCGGGGCTTCGCTAGAATCTCACCGACAGACCAAACGCGAACCGTCCATCGCGTTGCGGCACGACGCTGATACGGAGTTCGTCGAGCGGAACCTGTTCCCAGCGGTCGGAGGCAAAGATCCGTCCGAGAAGCGCACCAGCGACTGCACCCAAGGGTATTCCTACCAGACCGTAGACAAGGGCCTTTTCCCAGTTCGGACCGGGGCAAAATACTTGCCCGATACCACATTGAGGTGGGGGGTCCTGAGCTTGCACCGCACCAACGAAGAATCCAGTGAAA
This sequence comes from Gemmatimonadota bacterium, assembly GCA_039656555.1. Classification (GTDB taxonomy): domain Bacteria; phylum Gemmatimonadota; class Gemmatimonadetes; order Gemmatimonadales; family GWC2-71-9; genus CAMYLY01. Next base: position 21,618 of record JBDHLU010000041.1, read on the forward strand.
GCTCCCACTCCGGCACCGATCATGACACCTCTGACAATTCCGGCGTGGCGACCTCGGTGCACGTCCAGCCTCGTGACTGACGCGACCGCAATTCGCAAGGTGTCAACGGTGAGCGTGTCTCTTGTCAGTGCCTGTAAAGTACCATCGTATCTAGTGAGGTCGGGGGCCGTGACTTGCACGCGGTCGCCCGGCTTGACCGACTGGGCCGCGACAACGACAGGTGTGGCCGTGAGGAGTAGGATGATGAAGTGGCTGCGACGCATGGGATGCCCTCCGTGAGCGTTCGCACCTATGAGGCGACCGCCGCGTCAAGCGCCCGTCAAGTCAAAACTGCGTTGAGCTGTTCGTCATCACCATCACGGGAGCCACCAAAGTTCTGCGATCACTGTGGGGACTGCTACGAACTGCCGACGGACGTTCGAGTACTCAACCAGCTAGCGAATCTGCTGGGCGTGAAATGGACGGTGTTGACGTGTGAGGGGTGCGGGCACGTGGAGTGGTTTCGGTCCAACTCGCAAACGACGAGCAGCTACCGCAGTGGGCGAACTCTCGCCCGAACAGGCTGTACATGAGCGGTCTACGGTTAGGGTGACACTCAAGAATGGCGAAAAG
>JBDHLU010000042.1:0-37646 GCA_039656555.1 Gemmatimonadota bacterium
ACGGCCCCACTCGCTTGTCCGACGGTCAATCGACCAACCGGAAGCTCGCGCCCCTTGGTGCGCGGGTTGAGCGCGTCTACGTCGCGATCGACGATGCGGTTGAAGCCCATGGCCGCAAAGCGCGCCGCCGTGAACGCCACGACAACGAGCCCGACGACCCGTGCAGTCAGCGGCTGCTCGAACGAAGCGTAGATGATTCCCAACAACGCGAACGGCAGTGCAAAGAGCGTGTGGGGCAGCTTGACGAAGTTGTAGTACCGGACGAGCAGCGACTCACCAGCAAGAGTCTGACCGTCAACGGAGGTCGCGGTCACCGAGACCGGGGGCGCAACGTGATGCCGAGCTTGTCCCACATGGCGTCTACTCTGGCCTTGGTTTCGTCATCCATTTCAATGACCTCCGGCCACTCTCGGTCGAATCCCTCTTCCTTCCACTTCCTCGTCGCGTCGATCCCCATCTTAGACCCGTAGGTGAACGCCCGCGACGCGTGATCGAGCACATCGATCGGCCCCATGCTGAAACGCACATCCCGTTCGGGGTCGATATGGTTCAGCGCCACCCACCAGGCCTCGTCGGGATCGCGCACGTTGACGTCTTTGTCGACAATCACCAACACCTTCGCAAGCGACATGAGCCCCATACCCCACATGGCGTTCATCACCTTGTAGGCTTGCCCCGGATATTGCTTGTCGATCGCCACGAAGACGAGATTGTGGAAGATCCCGTACGCCGGCATGTGATAGTCCACGATCTCCGGCACCGTCAGTTGCAACAACGGCAGGAAGATTCGCTCGGTTGCGTGCCCCAGATAAAAATCTTCCATCGGCGGCCGACCGACGATGGTCGTGGGGAAAATGGGATTGTCCCGCATCGTAATCGCCGTGACGTGCATGGCCGGGTAGTGGTCGGCGAGGGAATAGAACCCGGTGTGGTCGCCGAACGGACCCTCGAGCACGAGTGCTTCACCCGGGTCGATGTACCCCTCGATAACGACGTCCGCTTCGGCCGGTACCAGAAGATCGCTGGTGACCGCCTTGGCAAGCTTCACTGGATTCTTCCTGAGAAACCCCGCAAAGATGTACTCGTCGATGTTCGGCGGCAGGGGCGCCGATGCCGAGTATATGGAGGGCGGGTCCCCACCCATCACGATCGCGACCGGCATCGTCTCACCACGCGCCGCCATCTCGCGCCAATGAGCAGCGCCAACCTTGTGTCGTTGCCAGTGCATCGCGACCAGGGCCTTCTCGAGCACCTGCACGCGGTACATGCCGACATTCCGGACCCCACTCTTCGGGTCCTTCGTTACCACCTGCGGCAGCGTCAGATACGGCCCGCCGTCTCCCGGCCAACACGTGACGACCGGCAAGGCACCAAGGTCGACATCGCCTCCCTGGAAGACCGTCGACTGGCAAGCCGCTTTTCCGGAGACCGTACGCGGCGGGTACTTGGCGATCTCGGCCAGCTGCGGAAGCATGGCGAGTTTTTCCTTCCACCCCTCCGGCACCTTGAACTTCACCAACTCCTCGATCCGCTTGCCAATAACGTCCAGGTCGTCTACCCCAAGGGCCAAAGCCATTCGACGCATGGACCCGAACAGGTTGATACCTACCGGGATGTCCGACCGCGATCCGTTGCCGAGTATGACGTTCTCGAACAGCAACGCCGGGCCACCACCCGCCGATTTCATACAGCGGTCGGCAATCTCCGTGATCTCGAGATCTACCGAAACCGGGTGCCGCACCCGAACGAGTTCGCCGTCGGCGTCGATGGCATCGATGAACGCGCTAAGTGAATCGAAAGTCACCCTCGATCTCCCCAATAGAGGTAGGCGACACCAAATGTCAGGGGGGTCGTCCCGACGTTCTTGAACCCCACACCGCGCATCAAGTCGCAGAACGCATCGCTTTCCGGGAAACCTTCAACCGAGCTCGGAAGATAGGTGTAGGCACTCGCGTGCCGTGACACCAAGCGGCCGATCCGCGGCAGGACATGCTTGAAATACCACAGGTAGAGCGCCCGGAATGCCCCTGGCTTGGGGGTGCCGAACTCGAGAACGACCAACCGTGCGCCCGGGCGGAGCACCCGATGCGTTTCGACCAACCCTGCCCTCAGGTCCGCGAAATTTCGAACGCCGAACCCCACAGTGCATCCGTCGAACTTCTCATCAGGAAACGGGAGTTCCAAAGCGTCGGCACCGACTGGCCGGACTCCGGTCCCCTTCTTATTCCCAAGGCGAAGCATCGGCACCACGAAATCGGCCCCGACCACTTCTCCCTCGAAGCCGGCCCGGCGGACGAGTTCAGCCGCCAGATCGAGCGTACCGGTACAGAGATCCAGGTAGGTTCCCCCCGGTGCGGATTCCCAACTCAGGCGCGAGATTGCCTTGCGCCGCCATATGCGGTCAATGTTGAGGCTCAGGACATGATTGAGGAGATCGTAGCGCGGGGCGATCGCGGTGAACATGTCGCGAACGTACGACCGCTTGTCATCCACCCCTCGGATCACACCCTGTGGGGTCGAAGTCATGGGGCGCCAAAGATACTGGTGCGCTTGGATTTGCCGCAACGATGATGCAAAATGAAACCATTTCCGGGACGGGGACGTAAAAGTAACCACCGGGCATGCAACAGGCATTCGATACGTCTCTCGCCACCGACCAGGACGTGGTCGCATGGGCTCGTGAAGGCCACGAAATGGCCTATCGGGAGCTGCTGCGACGCTATGAGCGCCCGGTGTTTTCGATCGTCTACCGGATGGTACGCGACCGGGAACTCGCTGAGGACCTCACCCAGGACACGTTCATCAAGGTCCTGAATGCCCTGGACCGCTACAACCCCGACTACAAGTTCTCGTCGTGGATCTTCAAGATTGCCAACAATGCAACGATCGATCACCTGAGAAAGAAAGCACTCAATACGCTCTCGATCGATGGAGCGCCTGAGGCGAGGACGCAGGATCGGATCGAGGCCACGGTCTTGCAGATCGAATCTTCCGGAGAATCACCGCTGGAAGAGCTACAGGCTCGTGAACTCGGTACGCAGATCGAGCAGGCAATCGCGGCTCTGAGGCCGGAGTACCGGTCCTGCATCATCCTGCGACATGTGGAGGGGCGGCCGTATGAAGAAATCGCCCAAATCCTCGACCTACCGCTCGGAACTGTGAAGACATACATCCACCGCGCACGACACGAATTGAAACACGCCCTTTCGCCACTAAAAGGCTGAAACTTGACGAACCCAGCCCCGTAGTGGGGGGCGAATAGAGGAGCGAAGGATGGATCACCTGACACCAGCAGACGAAGACCCGGTCGTACACGGGTATTTGACCGCCTTGGGTCGGCCCTCGCCGGCACCAGGGTTGGCCAACCGTGTGTTGGTCAATGTCTGGAAACCCAAGCCGGTGTGGTTACGTCGCTTGATCGCCCGGTACGACGAGCTAGTTGAATCCGGCCGTATCTGGTTTATCGTCGGAGCCTTCGCTGCCGGCAGCCTGATCCCAATCGCTGTAGTAACTGTAGGCTTTGTTGCCTGGGGAAATCAGATCGCGTGGGGATTCGGCGAAATCGGTCCGTCAGTTTGGGGAGCCGTGGCCTCAGCATGGAACGCAGCGATGAGTGAAGCCTCTACTCTTTGGAACATGTTCATGCCTCCCGGCGATGTCTTGAAGACCGCCGCTTTGGTGACCTCAATCACAACCGTCATTTGCAGTATCGGGCTGTATCGGATGATGCGGCTCGACGGGAAGATGCGCTTATGAACTCAATTATTCGTTTGACAGCGGCTACTTCAGTGGCCTTCCTCGTTGGAGTAGTCTCCGGCGCCCGTGCACAGGAGGCTGCCACCATGACGGTGGCGTCGTCCGGGGCCCCTCAGACCATTCAAGCCGCTCTCGAACAGGCTGACGTCGTTGGCCACAGTGTCGAGACTTCCCGTTCCGGTGGGACGGTCACCTTCGACCTAGCTGATGGCGAGCGCCTGCGACTGGCGTTGACCCGCGGCCGCATTCGCTTGAACAACGAGACCATCGGACGATACGACGTCGATGGCCCCTTGGCTGAGGCGTGGACCGACATGCTGAGAGACGTGCAGGGCCTGAGCTCGGTCGAAGTCCTGGAGGCGGTGCAGGCATGGCCGTGGGATTTTCCCGAGACCGTCTTGCAGATTGACGTGCAGGAAATCGTCGAGGCCGCGTTGGCGTCGGTCGCTGCGGCCGAGGCACAGATCGCAGCCATTGAAGTGACCGAGGCCCCACCTGCACTTGCCCCACGCGTGGAAGTCGTCATTCCTACCGTGACCGTGCCCGCAGTGACCTTCGATCCAGCCCCGTTCCAGACGCAAGCGTTCGGTGCCCCGTCCGTGCTTGGCGGTATGGCAGGCAACGCGCTCAGCCTCCTCGCGTCGCTCGTCGCCCTCACGTTCATGGGCTTCGGTTATCTGTTCTTTGCGCCACGCCAACTCAGCTCTGTTGCCGACACCGCGTGGCATTCTTTTGGGCGCTCATTCTTGACCGGCCTCTTTGCTCAGCCACTGTTGGCGCCGGCGTTTGGCGCAATGATCGTTGGCTTGGCACTGACCGTCGTTGGAGTCCTGGTGATTCCGTTTGCAATACCGGCGTTCGTAGCCATGTTGGCGCTCTCGGTCGTCGGCGGATATATCGCGCTCGCCCGATCGGTCGGCGAGATCTATCTACGTCGCAAGGGTGGCATCGAACACGACCAACCCGGGTGGATGGAGTTCAAGTACGTCTTCTTTGGATTGGTGGGAATGCTCTCCATTTGGCTCCCTGCGGTGTTGCTCAGTTGGATACCGGTAGCTGGAACCCTGTTCATGGTGATTGCGGCACTGCTGACATGGGTGCTCGCCACCGTCGGGTTTGGGGCTACGATCCTGACGCGTGGAGGGACCCGAGGCACCATCGTGCGGCGTCTGGACTACGCTTTGACCGATCAGCGCTTGTGGGACACTACGCCGGGCATCACGACCTCGACCAACTGGAAGTCGCGCGCAGACGTGTAATGCGCAACGTCCTTCCGCTCGTTATCGCGGGCCTGGCGGCAATCACCGTTCCGGCAGCCGCCCAGGATTGGCAGACGGTCACAACCAGCCGGCAACTCCACGGCGAAGAGGAGTTCACTGCATCGGTGAAGTTCCTGAGCGGGACGCTTCGGGTGTTTCCCGCCGACAATCGCACGCTCTACAAGGCCCAGATGCGGTACGATGCGGAGCAATTCCAGCCGATCAACCGTTTCAGCACCGGTTCGTCCCGTCTAGCGGTCGGCCTCGACGCGGATGACTACAAGGGCGACCTCGATCTAGACGAGCACTCGCCGCAATTCCTCGACCTCGAGTTGCCCCTCGCCATTCCGACCGACCTACGCCTGGAATTTGGAGTTGTGAGCGCGGACATCGAGCTCGGAGGCGTTGCGATTTCCAGGGTATTGGTGCAAACGGGCGCCAGCGAAACCTCCATGCGTTTCAGCACTGCCAACAACACGGACTGTTCGCTAATCGATGTTAAAGCAGTGGGCGCGCGCCTCGAGCTCGAAGGACTGGGGAACTCGCGGTGCCAGCGTGTCGAAGTTGCTGGCGGTGCAGGCGATATCACGCTCGACTTCACGGGGAGCTGGCTGGAAGGCGCCCACATGCAGGTGGAGGCCAAGATAGGCCTGGGCCAACTGACTCTGGTGATTCCGCAGGACCTCGGCGTCCTGGTAGACCTCGATCGGTTCCTCGTGAGCTTCGACAAGGCGGGATTCATCCAACGGGGATCGGATCGATCTCAGTGGTATTCACCTAATTTCGGCGATGCCTCGGCCCAGCTCGAGATCTCGATCGACGCGGCAATTGGTGATGTAGACGTCGTGTGGGTAAAGTCTGGTACTTCCTTTTGATCTAGTTCGTCAAGATGGGAAGACGCACCCGCTTCCCACCCGCTCGACCCAATACTTCATCCGTCACACTCCGCAACGCCACAGCCGCCGGTGAATCCGGCCGTTCGAGGACCACCGGTTTGCCCGCATCGGCGTCTTCGGCCATTGCCGCCTGCAGTGGGATCTGACCCAACAACGGCACGCCAACCTCATCCGCCAGTCGCGACCCTCCCCCATGGACGAAGATCTCGCTTTGTTCGTTGCAGTGGGGGCACACGAAAAAGCTCATGTTCTCGACGACACCGATCACTGGCACCCCGACCTTTTCGAACATCTTGGCGCCACGCAACGCATCACCCACAGCCATCTCTTGTGGGGTCGTCACAATGATCGCGCCCTTCATCTGAATGGATTGCGCGAGTGACAATTGGGCGTCGCCCGTCCCCGGCGGCAGGTCCACGATAAGAAAGTCCAGCTTTCCCCAATCCACATCTTGGAGGAACTGTGCGATGATCTTGGTGACGATCGGTCCGCGGAAAATGGCCGGCGCGTCGCGTTCGACCAATAACCCCAAGGAGATGAGTTTTACGCCATACTTCTCGAGCGGCACGATCTTCCCGTCCTTGATCCCGGGCTTGGCATCGACCGCGAACAGGCGCGGGATATTTGGACCGTAGATGTCGGCGTCCATCAGTCCAACTTTCTTGCCGCGTTTGGCGAGTTCGCACGCCAAGTTCGCCGCCACCGTAGATTTGCCGACCCCGCCCTTCCCGGACGAGATCGCCAGCACGTTCCCAAGGTCGGTGTTTTCGATCGGCTGCGGCGCCGGTGGACGGACCTGCGGCCGGTTTCCGGCAGGAACAGCACCAGCAGGTGCTCCACCCGGAGGTGCAGCCATCGGCTCCACAACCTCGATGTCCACACCGATGACCCCATCGAGACCGCGAAGAGCGCGTCGTGCCTCTCGGACGAGTGAAGCGGGGTCGTCTCGAGACAGCGAAAACGTGAACGACACACGGCCGTCGTCTCCTACGACAAGATCCTTCACCATTCCAGCCGACACCACATCCTTATCGACGCGCGGATTCCGAATTGCGGCCAGTGCGCCGGCAACGGCGGCGTCTAGTTCTCCTGACATAGAACCTTTCGGGCTGCCATGAGCACGAGTTCCTGGGTTTCGGCGAGCGAACCATCGAACGAGGCACCGGACGCCTTCACGTGTCCTCCACCGCCAAACTGCTCGGCCAGCGCAGCGACGTCGACATCTCCTACGGACCGGAACGACGCCTTGATGCGCCTACTCGCTAGCTGGCGGAACAGGATGGCCAACCTGACGCCACGGATCGACCGCGGTAGCTCGACGATCCCATCCAAATCGGACGCATCCACACCGAGCCGTTCCATGGCCCCCGGTGGAATGGTCATCCAGGCCAGACCCGTCTCCTGCTCGACGACCATGGTCTCGAGCGCCTCACCGACCAACCGCACTTTACCCTCTGATTCCGACGCGTAGACATCCTTGTAGATCTCTTCGGGATGCAGGTCATACTGGAGTAGGTCGGCTGCGATCTGGAGGGCGCGCGGGCTCGTATTGCTGAAACGAAACCCACCGGTATCGGTGAGAATAGCTACGTAAAGGGCCAAAGCAGCACTCTCGTCGAGCCGCCATGACACGGATCGCGCAAGATCGTACACCAACTCTCCGGTGGCGCAGGCACCGGCATCGACGAATCTGGGCCCGTCTGGCAGATGGCCATTGCTCACGTGGTGGTCAATGCAGTAGACCGGCTTGCTAGTACCTTCGACATACCGACCCAGGTGGCCCAAGCGGCCCACGTCCGAAATGTCGAGCACGATGATCGCGTCGGCACGTTCCAAGTACTTCACTGCAGACGACGACTTGTCCGCCCCATCGGCCCCAGCAAGAAGGAAACGGAATCGATCCGGGAACGGTGTTGGATTCGTTATCACCGCACGGATGCCATGGTTCGCAAGCATGTGCCAGAGAGCCACTTCGCTGCCGGCGCCATCCCCATCGGCGTTGACATGGGTAGTGAGCGCTACGCGGGAACCCTTCTCGAGAGCATCGACCAGGTTCTGGGCCTGGCGCCGTCGCGTGGCCGAAATTCGCACACCGCGGCGAGGTATTGTGGTCTTCGCCTTGCTTGACATCAGGACGGAACATACACGCGGCCTTGCTCCGCTGCAGGCTCCATGTTCACTTTGTGAGCTTCCATAACCAACCCCAGGGATCTCATGGAACTGTTCGAGCGCATCGTCGATCAAATGAACGCCATCGTCTGGAACCTCGGCGTCGGGATCAAGGGCGAAGTCATCCCCTACGTGGTGATCGCCCTTCTCGGCACCGGGTTGTTCCTGACGCTCCGACTCGGCTTCATCCAGCTCCGGCACCTAGGGCACGGATTCGCCGTCACGTCCGGCAAATACGACGACCCGAACGAACCGGGCGACGTCTCGCACTTCCAGGCACTCACGACTGCGCTTTCAGCAACGGTTGGCATCGGCAATATCGCCGGGGTGGCCATTGCCATTCACTGGGGCGGCCCAGGAGCACTGTTCTGGATGTGGGTGACGGCATTCCTTGGGATGGCAACGAAGTTCACCGAAGTGACCCTGGCGCAGGAATACCGGGTGACGGAAACCGGCGGCGACCGTTTACAGGGCTCGGTCTCTGGTGGGCCCATGTACTACATCGAGCGCGGGCTCGGATCGAAGTGGAAACCCCTCGCCATCTTCTTCGCCCTTGCCCTCGGGTTTACGGCGTTCCTTACCGGAAACGCCGTGCAGGCCAACACGGTGGCCGATGCACTCCAGACCCAGTGGGGCATCCCGAACTATGTGAGCGGGCTCGTCACTTCGGCTGTGGTGTTCATGGTCGTCGTAGGCGGGATCTCGCGAATTGGTCGCGTCACGAGCATTCTGGCGCCGGCAATGGCCACGATCTACGTCCTGGGTGCGTTGGTGATCATCCTTGCCAACATCGGAGACCTCGTGCCTGCCATCGCAACGATCTTCAGCGAGGCGCTGAGTCCTTCGGCCAGTATCGCGGGGACGGGGATGGGTGCCCTGCTCGTCACCATGATGTGGGGGGTCAGACGCGGTCTCTTCTCGAACGAGGCCGGCCAAGGGTCGGCCCCAATAGCGCACGCTGCCGCGCAAACCGATGAACCAGTGTCCGAAGGCGTTGTCGCCCTCCTCGAGCCGTTCATCGACACGATCGTGATCTGCTCCATGACCGGCCTGGTGATCATCATGACCGGCGTTTGGAGCGACCGGATCCCAACTGAAATCGCCCTGTCCGGCGGCGACCTTTCGTTCATCTCCCGTGATGCCGAGGGGACGCGTTCCGAAGTGGACGATGCGGGCCCGGTCCGCATCATCGACGGGTTCCTCGCGGACTCCAGTCCGGGCGCCACCCGTGTTGCGTGGCACGAGGTCGAGGTCGATCGGTTGTACACGGCAATGGACGATGAGGGCAACTTCTCGAGCCCGTTCACCGGCACGATCATCCCGCCGACCAATCGGGAACTCCGCGTTGCTCGCACCGACGATGGTACCGAGTACCAATCGCTGTTCGGACCCGCCGCCGAGAGCGGCGCCCCATTGACCTCGCTGGCATTCCAACGTGGCCTACCCGGCAACTGGGGCAGTTATATCGTCTTGATCTGCGTATTGCTCTTTGCCGTTTCGACAGCCATTTCATGGAGCTACTACGGTGATCGCTGTGCCAACTACCTGTTCGGCGCGAAAGCGATCCTTCCGTACAAATTCGCGTTCATCGCCGCACACTTCGGCGGTGCGATCCTGTCGCTTCAGGTCGTTTGGGACCTCGGCGATGTGGCACTCGGCATCGTGATTCTCCCGAACCTCTTGGCGCTCGTACTATTGTCCGGGAAGGTAAAGCAGATGACCGACAGCTACTTCGAACGGGAAGCGTGGAAAGCGAACATCGAACCCCACCGCGCCGCGGTCGAAGGGAAGCATCACAAGGACAGCTAATAGCGATTGACGATCGACGGAATCTACACGCTATAGTTCGGCGCCTCGCGGGTAATCACCACGTCGTGCGGATGTGATTCGCGCAGTCCGGCCGAGGTTACCTGCACCATTTCGGTATCGCTGCGCAGTTCTTCCAGTCGTGCACAACCGCAGTACCCCATACCCGACCGGATCCCACCCACTACCTGGTAGACCACATCGCCCACCGGGCCCCGGTAGGGCACACGGCCCTCGATCCCTTCGGGTACCATCTTGCCCACCGAGCCTTCACCTTCCTGGAAATAGCGATCGGCCGAACCGTCCTGCATGGCGGAGAGCGATCCCATACCACGCACTGTCTTGAACCGACGTCCCTCGAGCAAAAAGCTTTCACCCGGGCTCTCGTCGGTTCCGGCAAGCATCGATCCGAGCATCACGCTCTTTGCACCGCACGCGAGCGCCTTGACGGCGTCACCCGAATACTTGATACCGCCGTCGGCAATGATAGGAACGTCACCTGCCCCCTGAATCGCATCGTTGATGGCGGTGATCTGTGGAACGCCGACCCCTGTAACGACGCGCGTCGTGCAGATGGACCCCGGCCCGATACCCACTTTGACTGCATCCACGCCACGTTCGACGAGCGCCCGCGCGCCTTCAGCGGTGGCAATATTGCCTCCCACAATCTGCGCGTCGGGAAACGCATTCCTAATCGCGGCGACGGTATCCAACACACCCTGGGAATGGCCATGCGCCGAATCGACGACAATGGCATCGACACCCGCGTCGATTAACGCCGAAGCACGTGCGGTCGTCTCGTCACCGACCCCGACAGCTGCCGCAACACGTAGGCGCCCGTGTTCGTCTTTGTTGGAATCGGGAAAATCGCGGCGCTTGATAATGTCTTTGACGGTGATCAATCCCTTCAGGATTCCGTCGTCATCCACCACCGGAAGCTTTTCGATGCGGTGTTTGCCCAGAATGCTCTCCGCTTCCTCGAGTGTGGTACCGACAGGGGCCGTGACCAATCCTTCCCGCGTCATGGCCTCACTGATCGCCCGGTCGAGGCTGCGCTCAAACTGGAGATCGCGGTTGGTAATGATCCCGACTAGTCGACCGCCTTTGTCGATGATCGGCACACCGGAGATCTTGAAGCGCGCCATCAGGGCCGACGCCTCACGAATCGTGCCTTTGGGCCCCAACGTTATGGGGTTCAAGATCATTCCGCTTTCGGACCGCTTCACTCGATCGACCTCGGCCGCCTGTTGATCGATCGGCATGTTCTTGTGGATCACACCGATACCGCCCGACCGTGCCATGGAAATTGCCATACTCGACTCGGTCACGGTATCCATGGCCGCCGAGACGAGTGGGATGTTCAAGGGAATCGATCGCGTGAACTGCCCGCTCACGTCCACATCTCGCGGGTGTACCGTTGCGTGCCGCGGCAGGAGCAGCACGTCATCGAACGTCAGCCCATAGCCCTCACGTAATCGAGTCACGGTCCACCCCTACATACACAGAGACCCGCCAAGCCTTTGGTGGCCAAGCGGGTCAATGAGATTCGTTTTTCCTGTACCATAAGAAAAGGTATCGGAGTGGAAAAACCGGGTCAAGCTTCCGGCTTGTTCTCCGTATCTTCTTCCGGTTTTTTGTCCGGCGGGCCGGCCATGTCCTGCGTGACCGTCTTGGCGGCCGCGGTGATACCGCTGATCATGGAATCGAGTGCCTCCACAACTTGGGAGGCCCCTTTGCTGGCGGCGTCTGCGATCTGCGATGGACCCAACTTGTCCTCGAGACCTTCGGCAATGCGTTGCATGGTGGAGGGCGCTCGCTTGCTCGTGTTGTACCTGGACAACAGGAATTCCACATAGTCGAATAGCTGGCGTCCCGCATCGTCATCCAGGTAGTCCAACCGGCTTATGATTTTGGCTTTCACATTGTCGTTCATGAGTAGTCCTTACTGCCTTCGCAGGGCATAGTCTTCGAGTTGCAGGACCGGATTGCCGAGGTATCGCGACCGCCCGGTTCTGATCCGCCCAACGATGACCAGCTCCGTAAGCGGTTCCATCAGTTCGAACTCTTCTACTTGTCCGTCGGTGATCGTGATATAAACGAATCCGGTTTCTGGAAGCGGGCCACGCGCCAGCAGATACCGTTGTCCCTCGGGGATGTCGTACCGGACTTCGTCCGCCCGCGCCACGGAAATGAGCTGGACGGTCCACTGCACCGCCCGGTTGACGAACTCCTCCGGGCGAGATCGGACCTCGGCCCCACTCACGCCCACCAACACGCCCGGCGAACCCGCCCGGAGCTCATCCTCCCGAATCCACCCTTCGGTCTGCACGCGCACCCAGTCTCCCGATCGGGCCAGCACGCGAACCGCAGTCTCCGCCCGCAGCGTCGCCGTTGTGTCACCATCGGGAACGCGCCGCAGTGCCGTCGGATCTGCCACTAACGCTCGATCCAAGTCCGAGGGCTCCTCTTGAATCGTCGGATTCGCCGGCCTGGGGCTCGTGGCAGCTCCTGGGTCCAACACCTCCAACGATTGCCCCCACACCCACCCGTCACGCCTGACCTGCACCCAATCGCCCTGTCGCTGCAGTTCCATCAACAAGCAACCCTCCCGCAACTCCGCCACCACAGTGCCGTTCGGCGTCTGACGCAGGTTTTCCCCACCCGCCTCGGAAACCATCAGATGAAACCCATCCCTGGATGTGGCTTCTAGGGATGCGGCCCAAATCCAGCCGTCGAGGGTAACACGCATCCAACGCCCGCCGACATCCTCGGCAGTCACCATCTGATTGGGCCTCAGGGAGGCCAGGATCGGAGACGCCGTCGAAGAATCTCGACGGAAGTTCTCGACCAACTGGACTCGGAACGGTTCCTGGGCCCGCAGGGTCACGGGGCCCGCGACTAGCGCGCAGAGCATAAGAGCCGGTGGTAGGCCAACTCGCAGGTGACTAGATTGCCACGTCATCGTCATTGATAATCAGGAGCAACTCCTGTCCAAGTCAAACTTTTGGGTAATCCTCGCTATTGCCGTACTTTGGGGCTTCACACCCCCTACGGCCTCAGCGCAGGTTGGATTCGCCCCCGAATCCTCCCCATATCGGCCTATTCAAGCCCGAAAACTCCTGGGGGTTACCACGGGATACCTCTGGGGTGATCTGGGAGCCGCTGGGGTCGGCCCGGCAAACGGCCCGTTGCTGGGCGTGACGTTCGACATGCTGTTCGGTGGCGCAATTGGTATCTCCTTCAATGGTTGGTACGCCGCGATGGAGCGAAACGTCAAACAGCCGGGCCTGCCTCCGGACGAGCGAACGAGTGGTCCGTTCCCGCAAAGCATGACCACGATTGACGCCAACATTCAACTCATGCTCACCGGCGGCAAGACCTGGCATCGCCTGGCTCCGTACGTGGGCGCGGGGATTGGCATTGGCTTCGGCGGAACCGTTCCCCAAGATTCTAGCGGCTTCTCGTTGGGTACCAAGTTCATCATCCAACCGCAGGCCGGCATCCGGTTTTTCCTGACCGACCGGATAGTGCTGAGCACAGAGATAAAAGACGTCTTGTGGCGGCTCTCCTATCCGCCAACGTATTTGACCGGAGACGATCCAATTCTCGATCCCGTGATACACAAGGCCAATGAGTGGACCCACCACTTCGTTCTCCGGTTTGGCTTGACGTATGCGTTCGGAATGGAATAATGGTAGAGCTATGAAGGGTGCAATCCTCGCAGGTGGGATGGCCAGCCGGTTTGACGGCGAGCCGAAGGGCCTCGAAAAAGTCGGAGGAGAACGAATCCTCGATCGTGTAGTGCGCGCAGTTGCGACCGCCACTGACGAGCCTCCTCTCCTCATTGCGAACGCAGAAGACGCTTCGACCTGGAGGGACGACCTCACCGTGGTCCCCGATGTCCAAACAGGGTGCGGTAGCCTCGGGGGTATCTTCACGGCGATCAGTTCCGTGGATGGTCCCGTCTTGGTGGTCGCGTGGGACATGCCTTTCATCACGAGTGACCTCTTGCTTGCCCTGATCAGTGGGTGGAAGAGCTACGATTTGTATCTGCCGGAAAGCAACGGTCCGCTTGGGTTCGAGCCGCTCTGTGGAGTGTACGGTCCTGCGTGCAAGGATCCGATCCGGAAATCACTCGACCAAGAAGACTACAGAACGACATCCTTCCACGAAGCGCTGCGGGTCGGGCGGCTCCCCTTGGAACAGGTGCAGGCGTTCGGCGAACCCGACACTCTGTTCTTTAACGTGAACGTTCACGACGACATCACAAACGCCGACGAGCTGTGGAGGACACAGCACCAGACGGCCCCGTAGCCTGCTGGTAAACGACTCGGGCTTTCTGCTGACACCCGCCGAAGCGGCGCGGATAATTATCGACGCCGTCAGGCCTCTTCCCACCGAAACCGTTCCCCTCGCCGATGCGCAGGGTCGCGTGCCCTCGGCTGACATCACGAGCCCTATCGACATTCCCCCGTGGCACAATTCCGCGATGGATGGCTATGCCGCCCACGCCGACGACGTGCAAGTGGATGGCCAATTGGAAGTCGTGGACACGATCCCTGCGGGTGCCCGCGCCGACGTGACGATCGAGCGCGGTACGTGCGCTCGAATCTTTACGGGTGCGCCGGTTCCAAGTGGAATCGATACGGTCGTGCGACAGGAAGACGTCACCGCGATCGGGGACACCCGCATTCGTATCACCGACGATCGGGATCGCGGACGCAACGTGAGGCCGAAGGGCGAGGATTGCCGATCCGGAGATGTCGTCGCCCGGTACCCTCGGGATGCTGGCGTCAACCGCCCACGCCACGGTGGAAGTGCACTCCGTGCCAACTGTGGCGCTCATGGTTTCTGGAGACGAGATCGCCGAAGTCGACGAGACCGACGCCATTGTCCGAGGCGAGAAGATCGCTTCGTCCAACACCCATACAATGGCCGCGCTCGCACGCTCCGCGGGAGCACAGGTTCGGTTTCTCGGGATAGCGAGGGACGACCCGCAAGATGTTCGCGACCGATTGGACCAGGCGGAGGGCGCCGACCTGCTCGTCACGAGTGCCGGCATGAGCGTGGGCGATCACGACTACCTCCGTCGCCTTCTCGAAGAGTCGGGAGGAGCCAATCAGTTCTGGCGGTTGCGATCCCGGCCGGGTGCACCGGTCGGCTTCGGATCATGGAACGGAACGCCTTGGATTGGGCTTCCCGGGAATCCTGTAAGCACGGTCGTCACGTTTCAACTCTTCGCCAGCCCTGCGATTCGAAAACTACGCGGACTCCTGCACCCCTTCCGCCGGCCACTGATGGTCCGACTCGCCGAGCGAACCCGAACTCCCGGCAAGCTCCAGCACTTCGTGCGCGTTCGTTTGGAGGAGTCTGACGACGGGTTCGTAGCGCATCTCACTGGGCCGCAGGGTTCCGGGCTGCTCTCGTCGGTAGCGGCGGCGGATGCCCTGCTGATGATTCCCGAAGGCCGCAACGAGACAAACCCCGGAGAGATGTTTCCAGCTCTGGTCCTTTCGGACGACCGCTACGGCCCAGAGATCCCATATTGAGAGACCGCACGCTAGACCTATGATCTACATCCGCTTGTAGGCAGGCCCAGACCCTCCCTCACGCGGCATCCAGCGTGGTCCCACCACATCCGTCGCCTTGCAGTCGATGCAATTGGGTGCGTTGATACGCAGGCCATCACCCGACACTTCGTACACACCCGCCGGGCACACGTGCGAGTAGAAAAAACAGCATCGACCTTTGAAACAGTCAACGCTCCTGGCGTGACCTCGACACCGCCACCAGAGCCACGAGCCATGTCCGCATCGGCGTGCATGGTGATCCGCTTGCCGAACACACGACCGCCCGTCACCGTCATCAAACCTGCCTTGATAGACCCCTTGTAGAACCCATCCTTGAAGGCCGGCCGAATGTTCCTGGTTCGGTACAGATCGTCACGAATGTACGACTCGTTGACCATTCGATCGTACGCCGAGAGCGTGGCCGCGGAGGTGTCGTTCGCTTTCAGTCCGTCGAAGATGGCACGAGCCGCATACATGCCCGATTGCATGGCGTAGTGGATGCCCTTGAGCGAAGGGACGTCTACGAAACCGGCTGCGTCTCCCAGAATCACGACCCCGTCGCCAGACCGGCGTGGCGGGAAGGCATAGAACCCGCCCTCTGGAATCGTTTTGGCACCCCACTCGACCAGCTCACCGCCTTCGAGGTACTTCCGGAACAACGGATGCATCTTTAGCTGTTGCAGCAACTCGTGCACGTCGAGTGACCTGTGTGGGTGATCAAGTCCCACCACCAGCCCCAGTGCCGCAACCTTGGGTTCGAGCGGATACATGAAGCTCCCGCCAAACGCGTCGTTCGGAAGCGGCCATCCCATCGTGTGAATCACTCGATCGAGTGGCCGCTCGAGTTCCCACAACTCCTTCACGCCCAACGCGAATATTTGTGGGTTCTTCCCATGGAGGCCCTGCCATTCGCAATACGCCTGTGAAAGCGGTCCGCGCGTGCCCTCGGCGAGCGCCGTCACCCGCGCTGTGATATCGGCAGGCGGCATGTAGTTGGAAAGCTCGCTCCCATCGCGGTCCAACCCGGTCGCGACGGTTCGCACGCCGAGAACCTTGTCGCCCTCGGTCAACAGCCCCTCGGCGGGAAAGCCGGGGAAGATGTCGACGCCCAAATCTTCGGCCTTGGCGCCCAACCAGCGAACGATTTCACAAATGGAACCGATGAAGTTGCCATGGTTCTTCATCGTCGGCGGCGTGGGCAACCGGCGGGCACCGGTCGCTGAGAGCAGATAAAGACCTTCTTGGGTGACCGGGGTAGAGAACGGAAAGTCCGCGTCGCCCAAATCGGGAAACAGTTCCCTGAACGCCCGCGGGTTCACGACCGCACCGGAGAGGTTGTGCTCGCCCAACGCACTCGCTTTTTCCAGCACGCCGATCGAGATCTCGCCGTTATCGGCTTTGACGAGCTTGGCGAGTTCGATGGCGCCCGCCAGGCCCGCCGGGCCTGCGCCGACGAACAGCACATCCATCTCGATGCGTTCTTCTTCGGGCGGCTCCGACAAGATCAAACGATCGAGCGGAAGCCTAGGCTGGAAATCAGCCGGCACGAACCGAGACACTGTCTAGTTCTCTTTGAGCGCGCGGATTTCGTCGGTCAGGCGCGGAATAATCTCGAAGAGATCGCCGACTATTCCGTAGTCAGCCACTTTGAAGATCGGCGCATCAGCGTCCTTGTTAATGGCCACGATGACCTTCGCCGTCCGCATGCCGGCCAGGTGTTGGACCGCTCCAGATATCCCCACCGCAACGTAGAGGCCGGGGCTCACGGTCTTCCCTGTCTGACCTACCTGTTCCGAGTGCGGACGCCACCCAGCGTCCACCACAGCGCGTGAGGCACCAACCGCCGCACCCAACGCCTCGGCTAGGCCCTCGACGAGGGCGAAGTGCTCTGCATCCTTGAGCCCGCGGCCACCTGCCACCACGATCGACGCTTCCGTGACGTCGAGTGCGGCACGCTCGGGTTGTTTGATCTCCTTAGTGACCGCACGGCCTTCACGTCCCGCCGTCACCGACCCCTCACCAATCGTTCCCGCCTGGTCGCTCTGGAGGGGGGCATACGCGTTGGGCCGTACCGAGATAACGACCAGAGGGCTCGTCACTCGAAGAGTGTAGGTCGCTTTGCCGGAATACGCGGGCCGCTTTACGACGATGCCGCTATCGTAGGACAGTTCCGTCACATCGGCGGCCAGCGGGCAATCGAGCTTCGCGGCCACCCGGGGCGCAAGGTCGCGGCCCAGCGCTGTCGCCGAAATGAGCAAGGCCGCGTAGTCACCCATCTGGGCGGCATCCGCGACCGTCGCCGCATATGGTTCCGATTGGTACAACTCGCTTGAATCATCAGTGGACACGGTCACGCGATCGGCACCGAACGCACCCAGGCCATCCGCCTCCACCGATCCGCCACCAATGACCAGTCCGTGGACCTCACCGCCGCCGGCGTCGGCCAGCCCGCGCGCAGCGGCCAACGCCTCGTGCCCCACTCGCTTGATCTTGCCGTCTCGCTGTTCGAGCACTACGAGGATGTTGCTCATCACAGCACCTTCGCTTCGTTCCGGAGGGCGTCGATCAGTGCTGGTACCGCGTCGGCCCCTTCGCCGACTATCCGACCTTCTTGGCGTTCGGGCGGCAAGGCAAGTTCGACGATCTCGAGACCGCCGTCGGCAAGCGCGACATCCTTTACCTCGAGTGGCTTTTTCTTGGCCATCATGATGCCGCGAAGTGCCGGGTACCGCGGCTCGTTCAATCCTTTGTCGGCAGTAATGACGGCAGGGAGACTGAACTCCACGACTTCGACGCCGCCTTCGATCTCGCGTTCCGCCGTCCCCTTACCGTCCGCGATTTCGAGCTTGGCCACCGCACTCACGCAGGGAACGCCGAGCAGTTCGGCGACCATCGGACCCGTCGCGTGACTGTAGTCGTCGATCGCAAGCTTGCCGAACAGCACGACATCGTACTCCCCGCCACGAAGCTCGTCCGCCAGCGCCTTGGCCACCGGCAACGGATCGATCGATGCGCCGTCCACTTTCAGAAGCACACCGCGATCCGCGCCCATCGCGAGGGCCGTGCGGATGGTCTCCTGCGACGCCTCGGTTCCAACGGTCACCACCACCACCTCCCCGGACCCAGCCCGCTCCTTGAGTTGCAGCGCCTCTTCGACGGCATACTCATCGTAGGTATTCAAGACGAACTTCACGCCGGCTTCGTCGATACGCTTCCCATCGCCGGCAATCTTGATGCGAGTCTCGGTATCGGGAGTCCGCTTGATACAGACAGCGAGCTTCACCCTAACCTCTTGTTTTGTAATGGTTTACCTGACTGTGCGCCCACGTTTTACGCAGAGATGGAAGCTAGCCTGGGGACTGAGCGGTTGCAACGCACCTGCACCCCTCGGCACCCGAATGGTGAAGTGGCCGATCTCGCGGGCGGTGTCATTCCTGCACTAGCCTGACCGCCCCCGACACTCGTGCCGGCCTCGGGTGCATGGTATTCTGCACGTGACCCCACGCGGGATACACGGAACGCCATGGACCTCCAAGAATCACCCAAAGCACTCGAAGCCAACCCCCGCCTGCGCGAGCGCTTGACCGCGCTGTGCGAGGAGGGTTGGGACATCTGGAGCCGCTTCGACGCAGAGGTGCGCCTGCACGCTTGGCACCCGTTCGTCGCTGCTGACTATGAGTCGGTGCTGGAGACTCTGCTCACTCTGCGGGCCCCTGGGCTACGCTTCCTAGAGTGGGGATCAGCGGCCGGAGTCATCACGATCATGGCCGACCTGCTCGGGTTCGAGGCCTGCGGCATCGAGCTCGACTCATCGCTGGTCCGCGTAGCGCGGGAGCTTGCTGCCAAGTACGAGTCGCGTGCACGCTTCGCAGACGGCAGTTTCCTGCCCGGTGGCTACGAATGGAAAAATCGTTCCGGCGACGGACGCCACGGCACCATCGGCGAGGGTGTTCCAGGGTACGCGGAGCTCGGGTATCTGCTAGAAGACTTCGACATCGTCTTCGCGTTTCCATGGAGTGGCGAAGCGCCGATGATGCACGACGTCATGCGGCGCTACGGCAGTCGCCGGGCCCGCCTGTTCCTTTACGGCGTCACGGACGGCATCGAGATCTATCGCGGCGGCCGCCCCGAGCGCTGAGCGATTGACGAGAGACAACGGACGGAGGATCGAGCATGAAACGCTCCTTTAGAGCAGCAGCATGGCTGATGGCGCTGGTGGTAACGGCTGCACCCACAGCCGTGGCGCAAATCGAGCCGGGGCGGATCTACACCGGCCGCGAGCAGATCAGCGACCCGGCGACAGGCCTGACGTTGACCATTCCCATCGGCTGGAGTGGACGGTTATCGCCCGACGCCGAATCGTTTCTGCTCGAGTCCGAAGTGGGCGGCGGGTACATCGTCGTCATCGCAGACGCGTTGACCGAGGCCCAAGCCCGACAGCAGATGGCTGAACCGATGGATCTCGGCGACGGGATCGTGCTGACCCCAGCGGGCCCGGTGCAGGATGTCGCCTCCGGACACCTGAGCGCGAGCTACTCCGTGCGCGGTGCGGCGTCGGAGTTCGTCGGCACCGTTGACGTTCGGGTCACGCAGGCCGGGCTCGGCGTGGCGTTCATTCTTCTGTCCCCGCCCGCTGCGTCCGAGGCGCAGCAGGAATCGATGCGGGAATTCGCGTTCAGCCTGGGGGTCCAGGAGCAGAACCAGCAGGTGCCCGGCGCCGGGCAATCCGCCGCCGGCAACGACGAATGGGAGCCGTATCTGCGTGGCCGCTACCTCGCCAGATACTTCACGCGAACAGGCTATACGGAATCCACCGAGTTATGGCTGTGCAGCAACAGCGAGTTCTACTACGACAGCCAGGGGGGTGGGTTCGGCGGCGGGGCGAGTGGCGCGGTGCAAAGCAGGGGCCAGGGCCGGTGGTCAGCCACCGGTGCCGGAAAGACCGGGACGCTCCTGCTCGCGTGGTCTTCCGGCGAGCAAACCAGGCTCGACCTAATGTACGACTACGAAAACGACCGGCTGTATGTGAACGGTGACCGCATGCTGCGGGGCAACAACGAGCGTTGTCAGTAGGAAGCGCCACCGGCTGAGCCGATGATGCCCGTATCCTCACCCTGCTTTCACAGAAACGATCTCGACGGGCGCCACAATATTCTGCGAGATGTTCGCTATCATGTTCTTGATTTTTAGCTGGGCTGTCTCCCCCATGAGAACATTAAGGCCCAAGGGCGGCGGACCCTCTGCAGCGGCCGTAGCTGTTTGAAGCTTCGCAAAGAAATCCATTGCGAAGTCGTGGCGATTTCGCTCGACTGTCACGCTGAACCCTGCCGCCCGCAGCGCATCCCTGTACTCCTCGGGTGTTGATACTGCACTCTCCTCTTCAGTCGTCGCCCACGGCACTGGGAACAGGAGGTCTCCGTCGCTGACCCGCATGACGTCATAGATAGCCAGAACACCCCATGGTTTGAGAATCCGATACAATTCCGCTGTGAGCATTTGCTTGTTGGCGATGTTCATTCCGACGTGTAGCATGTAGGCCTTGTCGAAAGCACCGTCCGAGTACGGCAGCTCCATCGCATTCCCTTGCTCGAGCGTAATCTGGTCGGCGAGCCCGACCCACGAGCAGAGTGCATTGCCCGTTTCGATGTACTCCTGGGTCAAGTCGATTCCAGTGACTCGGCATCCGTACCGTTGGGCGACAAATCGACTGGCACCCCCCAAACCACACCCGACGTCCAGTACGTGATCGTCGGGCGCGATACCGACCATTTCAAACAAGCTCTCAGTCGCCCTGCGGCCACCGATGTGGAACTCATCGACGGGCACGAGGTCGTCGACGGTAACCGTGTCGGTCGACTTGCCCAGTCGTTCCACGCCAGCGAGGATGGCGTCGAGCAAATTCCCTTGGGTGTAATGGCCTGCAACCATATCGACATCTGGCATCTAGACCTCCTGTTCGATCCGTGTGCGTGATTCGGGCGATCGGACTCTCTCGAGTCGAATCACTTGCTCCTGAGTTCCGACGCTAGCGCCGGAAGACCACGACGCCATTCTGTGCTACCAAGCTGATATTCCGCAGGTCGCCAACATCGGCAAGTGGATCGCCGTCGACGAGGATCAGATCAGCTCGAGTGCCAACCTCCAGCGTACCAAACTCGTGTTCCCTCCCCAACCACCGAGCGCCATTGACCGTAGCTGCGCGTATGATCTCCAGGTTCGGGATTCCAAACTCGGCGTAGGCTTCGAGCTCGTCGATGAGGTTGATATTGTCAGTTCCCGCCAGCAATAGAACGCCCGCCCGCTGTGCGTTGCGTACGAAGCGTCCCATGCGCTCGTAACTCTCCTGGCCCGCGGCAAACAGCTCGAGAGGAAACCGTGAGCGGGAACCGTCGTCGAAATGTTGAATGCGGAGCGTAGGATCGATCGCCGTCCCGCTTTGCACCATCCGGTCAATCAATGCCAGGACCTCCGGGCCGTCCGGATCGATTTCACGCCAATCGGCCTGCATACGTGCGGTAGGATTCCTGTTGGAGGCGAGGCTCTCGTCCAAACCCTGCGGCTGGCGGTCGAGCGGCAGCACGTCGCGCCAGATACGAACATGACTGAACCCATTGATACCGGCGTCGATGGCGTCGCCCCAACTCGTACGGACACCAATGTGCCCAGTCACGGGGATACCGAGTTGACGCGCCTCAGAAACGACCGCGCGCAAGACGTCGGGATCCAGCATGAAATACGCCTTGAGCGCATCGACACCCTGCTCATGAAGACTGCGTACGACGGCGGCGGCATGTTCCGGTGTTCGGAGCGTCACATCCACCATCGGGTGGTATCCGTGCTCGCCATCGATCAGCGGTCCGGTCGTGAAAATGCGCGGTCCGGTTAGGAGACCAAGCGCGATAGCATCCTTGAAGTTCATGCTCTCGGATATCGCCACGCCCGGATCCCTGATGCTGGTGACGCCCCGGGCAATCAACCGGCCTCCCTGCTGAGCGGACCAGTAGTGCTGGTGGTTGTCCATCAATCCGGGCATCAGGGTTTGGCCTCGAGCGTCGATGACCGGCGTCCCATTTGGCACCGCATCGGCTTCACCGATGGCCGCAACCCGGCCATCCTGCACCAGCACCGTCACTCCCTCACGCACCCGCCCGGTCTTTACGTCAAGGAATCGGGCGTTGGTGATCGCGAGGTCCCCGCTGGGCGCTGACGCGGCAGGGAATCGCGCGGCGAAGGGAATCAATTGCCGGTCGCCGGTGTCTAGGTCGAGTCGGTAAAGGCGTCTACCGGCGGCGAGCACGGCGGCGTTTCCGGATGGAAGAAGCGCGATCTGTTTCTGGTCGTACGGACTCTCGAGCACACTGCGCGGTGCGTCGCTCCCAGCCTTGACCATGACGGCTTCCATCCCGTTGTCGCCTCGGATAAACACGCGGCGGCGTCCATCGCTGCTCCATGCGACACTGAACTCGTTGGCGTCCGTGTTCGTCAGACGTTCCACCTCGAGGTCCGGAAGCTGAAGCATGTACAAATCCGCGCCGCCCCACTGCCCGGACTCGATCAATACACTGTCACCCCCAGGGGAAAGAGCAAACGACCACTCGTGCCAACCCTGCGTATGGGTGAGTTGAGTGGGTTCGGTTCCGTCGAGTGCAACCTGCCAGAGGTGCGCATCGTATTGCGATCGTTCTTCGACGAAGAAGATCCCGGAGCCTTCCGGCCCGAACTCGATGTGTCCGACGCCGGCGTTAGTGTGATGGATGAACCGGAGCGCTCCGCTCTCGAGATTGCGAACGACGATGTCCGTGCCGGAGTTCCCACCGTGTGCGTAGGCGATAAAGCGACCGTCGCGCGACCACGCGGGCCGGCGATCCCACCCGGGGCCGGTGCTCACCTGCACCGCGTCGCCGCCCTCGATCGGCATCACCCAGATCTTGCCGAGGATGGTAGCAGCGATCCGAATGCCATCGGGCGAGACGGCCGGATCCATGGCTCCGCGCTCGACGTTGACGTGCCGTGTGCCCTGCCCTTGGATGGGCTGGGGGGCCGCAAGCGCGGCGCAAAACAGCAAAGAGAAAATGGTACGAGTCACCATGAGATCCTCCGGAGGGAAGTCCTTCATCGGCCGGCACCGCCTACTTGCTATCATCAAAACCGGCTTCCCTATGACTCCCGTCGCAAAACGGCTTGTTCTTGGAATGCCCGCACCGGCAGAGTGCGAATCGCTCGGGCTTATGTTCGATCGGATTGTCTTCGTGGTCCACCAGCTTGACGTCACCGACGATGAGCAGAGAACCGTTCTTTCGGACTTTGATGGAGGGCATGGGCGAATCTCCTGTTGAATGTGGGTAGTTGATGGCTGATGGCCGAGAGCGATCGACGATCGACAATTTGCGAAGGACGACTCGTCAACGCCCGATCGCCGGCAAAAATTCATCCAGGGGCAAGCAATTCAACACATCGCCCGGCTCCAACCACGCACGACGCGCCTGGTCCACGCCGTACCGCATGAGATCCAACTCGTCGGTCCGATGTGCATCCGTGCTGATGACGACCTTGGCTCCGAGTTCTTTGGCGTGCATGAGATGCGTGTCTCGTAGGTCGAGTCTGTTCGGATGAGCGTTGAGTTCGACCGCGACATTGAACTCGACCGCCGCCTGCAACACGGCATCGACGTCAAATTCCATCGGATCGCGCACGTTGATCAATCGACCGGTCGGATGCGCGAGGATCGTCGCCGACGGGTGAGCCATCGCCGTGATTATGCGTTTCGTTTGATCGGCCTGCGGCATATCGAAGCGTGAATGTACAGATATCACCACGACGTCGAGTTGATCGAGCATGTCGTCATCTTGATCGAGCGTGCCGTCGGCGAGGATGTCGACTTCCTGGCTCTTCAAAAATCGGACCTCCGGATGGCGCGCCGCTACCTCGTCAATCTCCACCCACTGTTCCTGGAGGCGCTTGGCGTCGAGTCCACCCGTCATTGCAAGCGCTTTCGAATGATCGGTGAGCGCGAAGTATTCGTAACCCTTAGCGACACACGCTGCGAGCATCTCCTCTATGGAGTTCTTCCCGTCTGACCACGTCGAGTGCATCTGGAGGTCGCCCTTCATGTCCTCCAGAGTGATCAACGACGGTAGCGTGCCCGCCTCGGCGGCTGCGACTTCACCGCGATCTTCCCGTAGCTCCGGCGGAATCCACGCGAGGCCCATGGCCTCGTAGACCCCTTCCTCTGTGGCGCCCGCGATGCGCTTACCCGACATCGGATCGGACTCGTCTGCGTCTTCATCGACCTCGAACACCCCGTATTCTGACAAGCGCAACCCCATGGACACCGCACGCTTGCGCACGGCTACCGCGTGCTCCTTCGAACCTGTGAAGTACTGCAACGCAGAACCGTAACTGTCCGCTGAGACGATCCGCAGATCGGCCTGCAACCCGGACGTCAGAATCACAGTGCCGCGAGTGCCTCCGCCCTTCTCGACCGAGCGGACTTGGGGATACACCACGAAATGATCCATCACTGGATCGGGATTGTCAGCGATCGCGAGCAGGTCGATATCGCGAACCGTCTCCCTACGGCGCCGATAGCTCCCGGCAACCTCCAGCCGCTCGAGCCCTGGCGCCTCTCGCATGTACTCAACCAGTGGATCGACCAACTGCTCCGCGTCCGCCAGTCGCGTGCGGCCCTGTTGTCGCTTGCGATACGAATCAATCGCCTTGAGAATCTTTCCTTCCGTCTTCTTCCCGAACCCCTTGAGATCGGAGACCGCGCCCTCCTTCAATACACCCTCGAGATCATCGATCGTCTCAACGCCGAGCGATTCCCAGAGCGCTCGAGCCTTCTTGGGGCCCAACCCCGGTAACCGGGTAAGTTCGATGAGCGAAAGCGGAATCTCCTTGGCTATCTCGTCGATGACCGAAAGCCTACCTGTATCGACAAGTTCCTCGATGTGTTTCGCTACTTGTTTCCCGACACTCGGCAACTCCGTGAGGTCCTCACCGTCTTCCAGCATTCTGTGCATGGCAACCGCGTGAGCCTCTACCGTCCGCGCAGCATTCTGATACGCGCGAATCCGGAATGGATTCGCACCCTGGATCTCCAGGAGGGCCGCGACGTCGTCCAAGACCCCTGCGATTTCGATGTTTTCCATTTCAGATCTTTACACCGCGAGAGCTTAGGAAGTCGATGAACTCATCTTCGGTGAGCGTCGTGACTCCCAAGGATTTCGCTTTCTCGTACTTGGAACCGGGATCGCGACCATGAACCACATAGTCCGTGTCCTTACTGACCGACGACGTGGCCTTGCCGCCCAGCGATTCCACTAACTCCTTGGCCTCGCTACGCGACAGCCGCTCGAGCCCGCCCGTAAACACGATCTTGAGACCGTTCAATACCGGCTCCAACTCGAGCGTGTCGATCAATTCGATCGTGATGCGCCCATCGAGAAGCGCTTCGATCGTCTCCCGATTCCGCTCGTCAGCGAAGAATTGCGTGATCTGCGCCGCCATTATGGGGCCCACACCGTCTACTTCGGTCAACACTTCTTCCGATGCGCCCATGATGGCATCCATCGTCTTAAAATGTTGCGCGAGAGAGAGCGCGACCGTCACGCCAACATCGGGAATGCCCAATCCATACAAGAAGCGACGCAGTTCTGTGTTGCTCGCAGCACGGATAGCCGCCAGGAGGTTGTCCGCCGACTTATCGGCGAATCCCTCGAGCCGCATCAAAGCCGCGGCGTCGAGATCGAAGAGATCGGGTAGGCGGTGCACCAAACCTTCGTGCACGAACAACTTCGCCGATTCGTCGCCGAGTCCTTCGATGTCGAGCGCCTCGCGCGATCCAAAATGATGCAGCCTGCCCGCCAGCTGCGAGGGGCACCCGAAGGTGTTCGGGCAAACAGTGAACGGTCCTCGCTCGAACACAGGGGTATCGCAGACGGGGCATCGCTCCGGCATGACGAAGCGCTTGGCGCGCTTGCGGCCGGGCTCATCCACGCGCTCCACCACTTGAGGAATGACGTCACCCGCACGTTGCACGCGCACGAGGTCGCCTTCTCGAATGTCCTTTCGCGCCACCTCTTCCCGGTTGTGGAGCGACGCACGCGAGACCGTGACGCCCCCAAGCTCGACCGGACGCAGCATCGCCACCGGCGTAATGGCACCCGTCCGACCCACACTCGGAAAGATCTTCAACACTCGCGTCACTTCTTTCCTCGGCGGGAACTTGTGCGCGTATGCCCAACGCGGGTGATGCGAGGTCGATCCGACTTCGTCGCGGGCCGCGAGATCGTCCAGCTTAACCACGATCCCGTCGATCTCGTATTCCAGGTCATCGCGACGGTCATGCAGGTCCTGATGAAACGCGAGGACCGCATCGATATCGGCTACCCGCGTTGCCGTATCCGAAACCGGGAACCCCCAATCCCGGAGGGCCGACATTACTTCTGCCTGCGTCCTGACTTCCATCGGCTCGGCGACGAGGATGTCGTACGCGATGACCTCGAGCGGCCGAGTAGCCGTCACCGCGGGATCGAGCTGCCGAAGCGCTCCGGCTGCAGCGTTCCGCGGATTGGCGAACGGTTCACGTTCGTTGGCAAGCAGACGCTCGTTCAGTTTCTCGAACGCCGCCACGTTGATCATGATTTCGCCACGGACGGCAAGGAAGTTCGGAACAGCACGTTGCTTCGCATTCAGCACCAGCGGGACGGTTCGGATGGTCCGGACATTCTCGGTGATCCCCTCACCCACCCGTCCGTTCCCTCGCGTCGCAGCCCGGATTAAGCGGCCCTGTTCGTACACCAACTCCACGGATGCCCCATCGAACTTGGGTTCGACCAAATAGGCTACATCATCGCCCAACGCCTTCCGGAGTCGTTCGTCGAACCTTCGCAGCGCCGCCTCTTCCTTGTCGGAATCGAGGCTCAACATCGGCGCGGCGTGTTCGACACTCGGAAAACGGTCGAATGGTTCGCCGCCGACACGTTGCGTCGGAGAATCAGAGGTCGAAAGTCGCGGGTGTTTCTCTTCCAACGCTCGCAGTTCCCGAAACAGTGCGTCGTACGCATCGTCGGATATCTCGGTCGCGTCTTTGACGTGGTAGAGGTAGTCGTGATGCCGAATCGCGGTGCGAAGCTCGCGCACACGGTCTTCTACGGATTTCGGCTTTGGCGTCATGGGTTGGACGTCGTCGGATGGTTACTAGGACCCGGAGACGAGCCGATACACCGTTCCGTTGTCTGACAGCACGTAGAGTTCACCGTCGGCGTCCTCGCCCAAGGAAAGCACCTGCCCAGCAATCGCAACATCCCACTCCTGCTGCTCCGTCGCTGTTCCACCGCTCATCCGAAATGATCGGAGCCAACCGGAACAGTAATCGGAGTAGAAATATGTGCCTTGGAGACCGTCGATGGCTGAGCCGCGGTACACGTGCCCACCGGCCACCGAGCATCCTGCATTATGGTCGTACTCGAACACCGGCAGCGTAAACCCACTCATGTCGCACCCAGACGACTGGAAGCAGTGCGCACCCTCCGTCGGGTTCCAGCCGAAGTTGTAAGCGCTCGTCGTGATACGCTGGACGACGTCGATCTCCTCCCACCGGCCCTGACCTACGTCACCGATGTAGACCTGGTCGGTGACCTCGTCAAAGGAGAATCGCCATGGGTTCCGTATTCCGTACGCCCAAATCTCCTGGCGCGCCGAGGCATGCCCGGCAAATGGGTTGTCACTGGGGATCGCATATGGCGATCCGCCATCGATATCGATGCGCAAGATGCTGCCGAGCAGGGTAGTAGAGTCTTGCCCGTGCCCTAGCGGATCGCCCCCGTCGCCCCCGTCACCAAGACCGACATACAGCATCCCGTCGGGGCCGAACACAAGTGAACCACCGTTGTGGTTGCTGAACGGCTGCGCCACCGACAGTACCATCGACCCCGACGCTGGGTCAGCCAGGTTGGGATCAGTCGATACGGAGTACCGGACCACGCGCGTATCGCCACTGTTGTTCGTGTAGTACACGCAGAAGAACCCGTTCGCCGCGTAAGACGGATGAAACGCCAAGCCTAACAGCCCGCGCTCCCCTCCGCTCTGCACAATGGCGGTGATATCGAGAAACGGTTGCGTGAACAACGTGTCGCCCACGATCCGGATGCGACCCGGTTGTTCGACCACGAATTGGCGCCCGTCACCATCTGGTGCGGTCAATGCCAGCGGGTTGTTCAATCCGGTGGCCACCACCTCGACAGCCAACGTCTCGGGCAGTGGCGGGCCACAGCAGTCACTCTCCTCGCCACACGCCAGGGCGGACAACACTGCCATCCCAGGGACTAGTACGACGATTGACAATTGACGATTGATGATTGACGCTCCAACAGTCATCCCGAAAACGCACTGATTCCCGTGACCGCCTGCCCCAACACGAGCGTATGCACGTCGTGCGTTCCTTCGTACGTATACACGCTCTCGAGGTTGGTCAGATGTCGCATAGCCTGATACTCCGCGAGGATTCCGTTCGCGCCGAGTAATCGCCGAGCTTCACGCGCACACTCGCATGCCATGTTGACGTTGTTCCGCTTGGCCAGCGACACCTGTTGCGGCGTCATGGTGCCCGCGTCTTTGAGTCTGCCGAGTTGTACGCAGAGGAGCTGTGCCTTGGTAATCTCCGTCAGCATTTCCGCGAGACGGGCCTGTTGCAACTGGAAGCCACCGATCGGGCGGTCGAACATCACCCGGTTCTTGGAGTAGCTCACCGCCTCATCGAAACAGGCCATGGCAGCGCCTACCGCTCCCCAGGCTATCCCGTACCGCGCTTGCGTGAGGCACATCAACGGGCTCTTGAGGCCGCCACTGCCCGGAAGGATCGCATCTTTCGGCACGCGCACGTCTTGCAACACCAGCTCGCTCGTGTCGGATGCCCGTAACGAGATTTTGCCTTTCTGATCCTTCGAGGTGAAACCGTCGGCGTCGGTCGGCACGATGAAACCGCGAATCGACGAGACGTCATCGATGTCACCCGTCTTCGCCCAAATGATCGCCACCTGGGATGACGAACCGTTGGTAATCCACATCTTGGCGCCATTCAAGACCCATTCATCACCGTCTTCTCGGGCGGTCGTGATCAGGCCCCCCGGATTCGACCCAAAGTCCGGTTCGGTGAGCCCAAAGCAACCGATCGCCTCACCGCTGGCCATTTTGGGCAGCCATTCCTGCCGTTGCTCCTCGCTCCCAAACGCATGGATCGGATACATGACGAGCGCCCCCTGCACCGACGCGAAGGACCGTATGCCGCTGTCACCACGCTCCAACTCCTGCATGATCAACCCATACGCCACGTTGTTCAGGTCGGCACAGTCGTACTTCGAGGACAGATTGGCCCCAAACAGGCCCAGCTCCGCCATTTCGGGAACGAGTTCCGTCGGGAACCGTCCCTCGATGTAACACTCGCCGATGATCGGCATGACACGCTCGTCGACCCAACGCCGTACCGTATCGCGAACTGCACGTTCCTCTTCGCCCAGCAGTCCATCGACATCGTAGAAATCCACCCCTTGAAACGCCATGCCTACTCCTCCCTAGCACTCCACCATAGTGGGCCGCACCGACCGAACATCGCGCCTTGCACGCGGCTCGATACCGACCTCGCTGGCCTTCTTCCGAAACCTCGGCCCGTGGTCGAGTCGCAGCCCTGATTCGACTTGCCATTGATGTACCATCTCGTGCAGCAGCGTGTGCCGCACTTCCTCCCACCCGTCCCGCTGAATGTGCGCCAGTCCAATGGCGATCTCGAGCGGTGTGTTGGTCGCCCCGTGAACTGACAACTCTCCCAAACGTGTTCGCATTCTCGTCGAGACCCGGATGGTTATCGTAGCCAACTGAGCGCCGAAATGCTCGGCGTTCAATTCGGCGTGCATTTGCCGAAGCTGCGACACGAACCGGCGATCACCTCGTTCCCGACGGCGGGGGCGACGCTGGCTGCCCACAAAGGCTTCCACCGGAAAGTCCACAATCGTTTGCTGCGCAACTCGGCGCCGCCTCGAACTGCTCATGGTACTCACGAACCTGACGATCGCGCATAGCACATGGTCGGAGGCATACGCGAAACCCCGGTGCACGCGCAGCACGCGTCGCTTGGTGACCGTTACCAAGACCGTGCGATTCGCATGGACTTCGACGCCGGCCACATCATGCAACCCCAGCCGTTCCAAGCGGCTAGTGAGCAGCGCAGCATCGGCCGCTTCAGCTTGCCGCTGCGATCGCCTGCGTCTCATGTACTCCCGGGCGAGCAAAATGATTGACGTCGCTGCGCCTGAAGCGCCCGTTCTCGGCTTCCCAGTTGTATTGCTCGACGGTAACCGATTCGTCGTCGATCACGATTCGATGGAAGGCCGGGGCATAGTCGCCGCGAAGCAACGATGAGACAGTCCCGGTGCACGAAACCACGATGCGGCCCCCAAGCACGTTGGCGTTGTGATGGTGATCGTGACCGCACAGGATGAGTTCGGCGCCGCTCCCCGACAGCATCTGTTGCGCGCGTTGCCAACGGGCGAATCCCATGCGGTGAGTGAGCATACCACGCAAGACATTGTGATGGAGCACGAGCACGCGCGCTTGGCCGGGCATTGCCTCGGCAAATATCTGACGGATGCGAGCGCCTTCCCTAACCCGAAGATGACCTTTCACCGCAAGATCCCGGGGCTCAAGTGTCAACGAACCCCAAGCAAGGCCATGCGCCGTCAACGCGCTCACGACCAGCGCTTCCGGAAACTCGGTCGTCGGCGCTAGGACGGGTCCAAAATACTGCGTGTATCGTTCGTATTTGGCGTGGGAACCGAACGGAATCAATGGCCGCTTCCACCATTGCACGTCGTGGTTGCCCGGCACCACGTGCACCGGTGCGGAGCGCTCGAGTTCGCGAACGAACCCGCGCGCCGCCTGGAACTCACCGTGGCGCGCCCGGTGGGTGAGATCGCCCGTGAGGACGATCAGGCGCGGAGCCAGGTCGGGAACGAGGTCTTCTACCGCGCGGACCTGGCGCAGGTCGGCGTGGATGCCAAAGTGTGGATCGGACAGGTGGACGATGCAGAAACTCACGACCGCCAGCTATTGCAAGTGTTGGGTGAGCACCCGGCGCACGACCAGGTTGACCAAGATGTACCACGCAACGACCGACATCGCGCCGACCATCCGGGATGTGGGATCCCGCGGCATCGCCAGGACCACATAGAGCGCCACCCCCGCCGTGGTGACGGCCGCGACGATGCGTGCAATGCCCCCGGCACGCCGCGCGATGTCCTGCCGACATTGGCGACACAATTCGCCCAACGGCAGTTCGATCTGCCGGTGACACCTGGGGCACTCTTCCTCAACTAAGACGCCGAAGAACGGCTTCCGTGAATTCGGCGGTCGAAGCATTGCCGTGAAGATCCTGGGTGAGTGCCGAGCCATCGGTGATCGTATCCTGAATCGCGGCGCGAATATGATTCGCTTTCTTCGTTTCGTCGAGATGGTCGAGCATCAAGCATGCAGCGAGCATGAGCGCGGTTGGGTTGGCAACACCCTTCCCCGCAATGTCGGGGGCCGATCCGTGGACGGCCTCGAACAACGCCGCACGATCGCCAATGTTGGCGCCTGGTGCCATGCCGAGCCCACCCACCAACCCCGCAATCTCATCACTCAAGATGTCGCCGAACATGTTGGTCGTCACTATCACGTCGAATTGCGTCGGATCCAATACGAGCTTCATGGCCGCCGCATCGATGATGACATCGTCGACCTCTACCTTGCCGCGGAATTCGGACGCGACCTCACGGCCGACATCGAGAAATAATCCACTTACCGCTTTCAAGATGTTCGCCTTGTGGCAGATCGTGACCCTTTTCCGGCCGTGTTTGACGGCATACTCGAAGGCGAACCGAACGGCACGCTCACATCCCTGCCGCGTGACCACGGCGGTGGACTGGGCCACAGCGCGAGGATCGCCACCGATCGGAATGAAGGTCTCGAATCCGACGTAGAGTCCTTCGGTGTTCTCGCGAACAAGCACGATATCCACGTCTTCGTAGCGGCCGCCGGGCACCATGGTCTTTGCCGGCCTCACGTTGGCGTAGAGGTCGAACTCGCGCCGGAGCGCGACGTTGACTGATCGGAACCCGCTTCCGACCGGAGTGGTCAACGGGCCCTTGAGCGCGACGGAGGTATGGCGAAAGCTTTCGACCGTGGCATCGGGCAACGGAGTTCCCGTCTCTTCCAGCGCCGTGACACCTCCAAGTTGCTCATCCCACTCGATGTCGGCCCCAGCAGCCTCGAGCACGTGCAGCGTAGCATCGGTGATTTCGGGCCCGATACCGTCGCCGGGAATCAGCGTAACGCGGGTGCTCACGGACGAATCGGCAGGAACTCGTCGAGAGCGATGCGGAGTGCCTCCCACGGATCGTCTGCGACACCGTAGGCGCTACCGAACCAAACCACCGTCTTCTGCCGGACGTCCACCACCGAGACTGTAAACTTCACCATTCCCCCTTCGAGGGTGGTATCCGTCGGCTCTCCAAAGAGCACTGCCGCCGGCACCAACGCTATCCGTTCACCGACCAAGCCAATAAGGTTGCGCATGTTGCTGATCAGAGGATCGGGGACTTTCTGGATCGCAGGGTCGCGAAGCACCGAGGCACCGATCCGGTCAGGATCGCGTAGCATTCCCGGCGCGCGGTCGGCGGCACGGCGGAGCGCCCGAGGAAAGACCCAATCGACTTCGGGCACCCGTTCGAGCAAAAATTCCTCGAAGAGACTGTCGGCACGCAGCATCCTGTCCTCTCGCCCCCCCAAGGCCTCGTTCCACTCCAGCTCTTCCAGTGCGACCATGTACGTCACGGGGAACACTGCCACCTTCTGACCCGCATAGGACGCAGCTGGAAGCGGTCGGGTCTCTGGCTGAACCAACGGTTCGGATTCGGGGTTGCTACTGCACCCCAACACCGCGGCGGCGATGACGAGAACTAGTCGTCTTGCCATGAGGGGTCCCTTTTTTCGAGAAACGCTGCCACGCCCTCTATCGGGTCGTCCAACACCATGAGGTCGCGGAGGTAGAGATTCTCAGCTTTGTATAGGGCCTCTTCGTAGCCCGAATAGTACGATTCCGTTTGAGCCCGCTTGGCCAACTGCAACACGGGCCCCGATTTGCTCGCCAATTGCGCGACAAACTTGCCGAGACCGGCGTCGAACGTGTCGTCGGGAAGCACACGGTTCACTAGACCATACGCCAACAATTCCGCCGCCGGAATCTCGTCACCGGTGAGAATCCACTCCATGGCCTTGCGCCGGGGTGCCGCCCGCGGCAACACGACGGCCGCCAGAGGCGGGAAGAGCCCCAGGTTAATCTCGGGAACGGCAAAGCGTGATGACTCGGACGCCACGACGAGGTTACATCCGATTGCCAGCTGGAACCCGCCGCCAAACGCCACCCCCTCAACCGCAGCCACCGCAATGACGTCCAACAGGCGAATGGTCTCGAAAATTCGGTGAAACACTTGAAGCAGGCGCCCAACCCGCTCCCGCGTATGCTCGCTGATATCGATCCCGGCGCTGAACGCCTGAGGATTACCGCGAACGAGCAGAACCTTCATACCCTTCCGGCCGCGCAACTCCAGCAACGCGGCATTCATCTGTTCCATCATATCGATGTTCATCACGTTGAGCGGCGGGCGTTTGAGCGTCAGCGTGGCAACGCTTCCCTCGAACGTGAGATCGACGTGTTCGTATTGCACCGGGACTCCTCGCGCCGTTGGGTTGGGGGGATTGGCAAACAATACGGGTGACCGAACCGCGCCATGCCCGAGGATGCTTCAATGAAGCGTGAGACCCCCGTCCACTAAGATAACCTGTCCGGTGATGTGGCGAGCATCGTCTGAGCAGAGAAAAACAACCACGTTCGAGACATCTTCCGGATCGGCAATCCGGCCGAGGACGGACTCCTGCTTGGCGTCGTCGATGATCTCGGACGGCAGTGTGCGGAGCAGCTCCGTATCGACGAATCCCGGCGCCACCGCATTCACATTGACGTTGTATGCACCGAGGTCCACGGCTGCTGCTTTGGTGAGCCCGACCAGCGCGGCTTTGCTCGCCGTGTAGTTGGCAATGCCGAACCCCGGCTTGTAGGCCTGGTGAGAGCAGATACTCACGATCTTGCCGTACCGCTGCCGCCGTAGGTGCGGTGCAACGGAGCGGATACAATGGAACGACCCGGTGAGATTCGTGTCGATCACCTCGCGCCAAGCGTCATCCGTCATGCGCCACAAGGCGCCGTCATGAGCGATGCCCGCGTTATTCACCAGGTAGTGGACGCCCCCCAATTCGGCGACGGCACGTTCGACGAAGTTGCCAACCGCGCCCGAGTCCCGGACGTCACAGTGTTCGCTATACACCCCGACGCCGAAGGACCGCAACGTCGTCTCCGTCATCAGCGCCTGGGCGGCAATGTCGCGATCCGGGAGCTCGATGTAGTTGAAGCCGATATTCACGCCGCGGCGCGCAAACGAAAGGGCTATTTCGCGACCCAACCCAGATGCGGCCCCGGTGATGATCGCCGTATGGCCACGCATGTCACGTCGCGCGATCGGCTCGTCTTGCTCGCGCTCGGCGAGCATGGCGCCGGATTCTCGACGGGAAGGGTCGAAGGCGGAAGGATCCGAGCTGAACGGAATGACACCCTCGTTTGTTAGGGGCGGTAAAACGTACGGCGTACGGCAAGCGCTAGCAACTCATTTCACCGTCACGCGCTCCTCGGCCTCGACTAGTGATTGACCATCACCGCGGAGCGCGCGCCGCACCGCCACCGACGCCTCGAAGATGAGCCACAGTTCGAGAACGAAAATCACCCCCCCCACAGCCAGCAGCATGACCTGACTGTCAGTCCAATACCGCATCAGGTTCATGACCATCGCCCACGTGGTCATCACCAGGAGAAACGCCATGGGTATGACCGTCACCCAAATGGGTCGGCCCAGCCGGTGCAAGAACAAGGTGATGACCAGCAGGCTGAGCGCCCCGGTGAGCTGATTAGTGGTCCCGAAGAGCGGCCAGAGGCGCATGCCGCCGGCACCACGGTCCACCGCGAGCGCCAGGAGCGCGCAGGTGGACACTGCGATGAACGTCGCGAACCACCGGTTCTGCGCAATCTTGACCTTGTACTCCGCCCCCAACTCGGAAATGATGTAGCGCTGGAGGCGAACGCCGGTATCCATCGTGGTCGCCGCGAAACTGATGACCACGACGGCGGCGAAATTGACGGAAAACTCCTGCGGCAGTCCGACACCCTGCGCCAAAACACCTACGCCGTTGACGAACGCGGTCGTCGCCCCCGCCGATGCACTGGCCCACGTCCCGTAGTGCTGGTGCCACCCGTCGAGCCCAGCGTAGATGGCAAACCCCGCCGTCGTGGCCAGAATCGCCGTCAGTGCCAACAGGCCTTCACCGACCGCGCCACCGTACCCCACGTACCGCGCGTCGGTCTCCTTATCGAGTTGCTTGGACGACGTGCCCGATGCCACCAGGCCGTGAAAACCCGAGATGGCGCCGCATGCGATGGTGATGAACAGGAGCGGGAACCAACTCGGCGCATCGGCCGGCAGGTTGGTGTTGATGGCCGGCGCGACGACGTCGGGGTTGGTCAGAATCACTCCCATGAAGATGATTCCGAGCGCAACGAAAAGCTGATGGCTGTTCACGTAATCGCGAGGCTGCAACAGCAACCACACCGGAAGCACGCTCGCGAAAAACGCATACACGAATAGAAGGATGACCCAACCGGCTCGGACGCCGTCGACCTGGGCCGCCGCTGCGGCCGCAAGCCCATCACCGCCAGCCGCCGTCTGCTGTGCCGCAGTCGGTACGAAACCGAAAAAGTCGGGGAGCGAGAACGGCACGTACTGCCCCAGCCAAATCATCAAGTACAACGCCGCGAGAGCGCCGAGCGATGGCCAGAGCAATCCAACCCTGGCTCGATAGATCAACAATCCCACGGCGAGTGCCACCGCCAGCGACCCCCAGACCGGCAACACCGAGCCCGGGTTCCCAATGAAGAGGTTAGCGATCACGACGGCGAACACGGCGTTGACGAGCAGGAGCAGGAAGAAAATGATCAACAAAAAGAGCACTTTGGCCCGGCTCCCGACGATCGTCGCGGCCAGCGTACCGATCGAGTTTCCCTTGTGTCGCGTCGAGATCCACAGCGTGCCGAAGTCGTGGACCGCGCCGGCAAACACGGTCCCCAGTACGACCCATAGGAATGCCGGAAGCCAACCCCAGATGACGGCGATCGCCGGTCCCACGATCGGAGCCGCACCCGCCACCGACGTGAAGTGGTGCCCAAAAAGTACGTGACGGTTGGTGGGGAGATAGTCGACGCCATCCTCGAACTCGTGAGCCGGCGTGACGAAATCCGGATCGAGCCGGTAGATGAATCGGGAGATGTAGCGGGAATAGATGAGATACCCACTCAGGAACGCCATGATTCCGACTACGAGGAGGGCGATGGAACTCACGGTGACGGGCCTCTCGAAATGGACGGGATAATCTATCCGGGGAGCCGCCTAGCCGTAATGCACACGTCGCACGATGTCTCGGCCGATGACCTTCATCAAGGTGTTCGACAAGCTCGATCGCTATCGCCCCGACCGGAAGGTCCGGCCCTGGATTCTCACCATCGCGCACAACACCGCGCTGAAGACCATGCGCCTGCCGGTGAAGACGGTCGGCAGCCACATCCACCGCGCCCGGAAACAGCTCAAGCAGTTGATGCGCGCCAGGCTCGACTCCGACCCCACCCACACGCCCGTCTAGTCTCCGCTCTTCATTCTCCGCCCTCTCTCTGCAAAAAATTCTCCCGTAACCTCCTGCCCCACCAGCGTTTAGCCCACCTGAGTGCAATACGGTTGCATCTATATAAGTAGAGGGACGCTGCCGGCCGCCGGAACTCCGCCGGTTGCAGCCGACCGTAGACGCGAACCACGCGAGTCAACGAGAGGAGGTCCGACATGCCCGTCCCCGTCAACCGCAGCCTGCGCCTGCCCGCCTCCGAGTATTTCGCAAGCGCACAGGAAAAGACCGGCATCGCCATCCACCACACGGTAGGTCGCGGTGCGGAGAGCACGTTCAGGTACTGGAGGTCGGACACGTCGAAGGGCGCACCGCGTCTC
>JBDHLU010000043.1:0-22203 GCA_039656555.1 Gemmatimonadota bacterium
GCGTCGCCGCAAATTGGATTTCGACACGAAGTGAATCCGGAGCATTCACCGAAACGACAGGGTCGAAGTCTCGAGCCCGCGGGTAGCCCGTTGCCGGATCGCGAGCGAACCGCATGGTCGTGAGAACGTCTCTCGCCGTGGTGCGCATGCCATCGTGCCAGAAGACGTCGTCACGCAACGTGAACGTGAGCATCGTTCTGTCAGCGTTCCATTCCCAGGACTCGGCGAGCCGGGGAATAGGTTGAAGCAACGAATCGTACACCGCCAGTGTCATGAATAGCACGTGTTTCTGCACGGCTTTGGCCAGCGGATGCACGGTTACCAGTGGGTTGATGGATTGAAGATCTGCGCCCGACGCGTAGACGACAGTCGCAACACGGTTGACGTCGCCCACACCACAGGCCGCCAGGCTCATCGATGAGACGAGCAACGCCGACCTTGACGCTCGCACCATCCGCGCACCACCCTGTGTCATGCTCCGCCCCGTTGCGCACCGACTCTTGGTCGGGTTTGGCATCGTCTCATTCGTCATTACGCTCACGTTCGCACTATTGAACTTGGCGCCCGGCGACCCCGCAAGACTCTGGGTCGCTCCGGATGCCGATCAAGTGACGATCGACGCGGCGCGGTCCGCCCTGGGGCTGGACCGCCCACTGGCCGTTCGTTACGTGCGATGGCTCGGCGCTTTTGTACGGGGAGATTGGGGCGTGAGTATCGCGACCCAACGCCCTGTTGTGGACGTGATCGCGAATGCACTCCCCTTCACTCTGTTGCTGGCCGGCGCATCCTTGCTCGTAACATACGTCGGTGGGATTCTCGTCGGTGCGTTGCAAGCGCTCCATCACCGGTCCCGACTCGATACCGGCATCACGGTCGTAACCCTCGTGATCTACGGGATTCCGGCGTACTGGTTGGCCGTGATGCTCGTGCTGGTATTCACGTACGTTCCCGGGAGCCTTGGCCTACCATCGATATTGCAGTTCCCCGCGTTCGGCGCTGCGGGACTCGACGCCGAGTTCCTCACACCACTGGGAAAACTCGCCGACCGTGCGCGTCATCTCGCCCTTCCGTTAACGACGCTCGGCCTGATCGGCATCGCGGGCACCGCCCGTTTCGTCCGCGGCGCCGTAATCGACGTACACCGGCTGGAGTACGTGCGGGCGGCACGTTCCAAAGGCATTCCGCCCGCCGTGGTGCGCAGAAGGCACGTGATGCGGAACGCGCTCGTTCCCGTCGTCACGCTACTTGGTCTCTCACTTCCCGCGCTCGTGTCAGGATCCGTGTTCGTCGAATCCATATTCGCCTGGCCCGGCATGGGCCGCGTCATGGTCGACGCCGTGCTAGCGCGGGACTACCCCGTCGTCATGGCTACGACGGTTATTTTCGCCGCCCTCGTCGTTGTAGGCAACATCGTTGCGGACCTGGCGACCATTGCCGTCGATCCACGAACCAGGGACTCCGCGTGACCGGCTGGCGAGCGCTTTGGAAAGACCGGCGGGCAACGTTCGGGATCAGCGCTATCGGGCTCCTGGTCGTCGTCGCGCTCGTCGGCCCTCTCGTCCACGCCATCGACCCGCTCGCGCAGTACGACGTCGTCCAAACGCGGTTGCTCCCCCCGTTTTCCGTCGATCATGTCGGGACGCGACATTGGCTCGGGACGGACGCTCTGGGCCGCGACATGCTCGCGCGACTCATCCACGGAAGCCGCGTCAGCCTAACCGTAGGATTCCTGTCGATGCTCGTTTCGGTGGTCCTTGGCGCGTTGATCGGTATCTCTGCGGCTGTGTGGGGCGGCACCTTCGAACGCGTGCTGATGGGACTTACGGATGCCGTGCTCGCCATGCCCCGGTTGGTCCTCCTCTTGGCGTTGGTCACGCTTTGGGAACCAAGCCTGGAACTCACGGTCCTCGTTATTGGCTTCACCGGTTGGATGAGCCTGGCACGTTTGACCAGGGCCGAAGCGAAGGGCGTGTTGGCCCAACCCTATTCGGTGGCGGCACGGTCTGCAGGCGTGAGTCGTCGTCGATTGCTCTCTCGACACGTGATCCCGAACGCCCTCACTCCCATTGTGCTCGTCGCAGCACTAAGCATCGGCAACGCCATCATGCTCGAAGCCGGGCTTTCCTTCCTCGGGCTGGGGATTCCGGCTCCCGCACCATCGTGGGGCAACATGATCGCTGCCGGGCGGAATACGCTGGTAAACGCCCCGTGGGTCGCCATCTTGCCCGGAATGGCGGTCGTAGTGTCAGTAGTCGCCTCCAACCTCCTCGGAGACGGGGTCCGTGACGCCCTTGACCCCAGGGTGACCTGACTACTGGATGCCGAGTTCTCGCCGAACCTCGGCGGGTAGCAAGGGAATCAGTTTGGCGATTGGTATGGCAAAGCTGAGCCCCGTCGCATCCCTCAGCCCTGCTCTATGCACCGCAACGACTTCGCCCGATGCATTGAAGATCGGACTCCCACTCGATCCCCCGGTCGTGAAGCCGTCGAAGTTGATGTCTTCCGATGTGACGCGTGAGAAGATGCCGGCTGCCATCAGGGTCCGTACCGTCTGCGTTCGATCCAACGCGTTGCCAAGGCCCGCCGGAAACCCGATGAGCGCTGCCGATGCTCCCTGTCCAACATTCGTGCCCGACCAATCCACTTTGTGCACATAGGCCCCGTCATAATCGTCGATCTTGATCATCGCGAGGTCCGGCGCACCGAACGACGCCACCATCACCACTGTCCCCCGGCGTGAATCCTTTCGGTCCGCCATGGTGATGTAGACCGAATCTGCCCTCACCTCGTCCCGCGAAACGACATGGCGATTGGTGACCATATACCCCGAGGGCGTGAGCACGAATCCGGTTCCGTCATACACCTGCCCGCCAATGAACGCCGTCACTAGGCCAATGGCACCTTGGTTAGCCTGTGCGACTGCCGGGAGATCGACCTGCCGAACCGCGAGCATTTGTCGATCGATTTGAGCACTTCGCTGCTCGGCATCGGCGAGCGCGCCTCGCAGACTGTCCAGTAACGCCGCCCCGGTCCCCGAGGTAGAAGCCCTATTCAGCTCAGCCCGCACACGCTGGAGTTCGACCTGCGCCGCACGTTGGATCGAGTCACCGGCCGCGAGTTGCGCTGTGAGCGAGGCCTGTGCGCGCTCCAATGCCGCCTCCAACGCGTCCGCTCGTTCCTGGGCGGCATCGAAAGCCACCTGCAGTGATTCCACGACGGCCGCTGGGGCCGATCCGGCCCGCGCTTCCGCGAGATCGCGCCGCAAGCTCTGGTATTCGGCGGTCGCCGATTGGCGGATAGAATCGGCAATCGCCGTGATTGCCAGCCGCTGCTGCAGTTGGAGTTCGGCCGCGGTTTCTCGCACGCGACGTTCGCTCCACCAATAAATCCCGCCAACAGCGACCACGAGCACCGCCACCGCCGACCACACCACCACGCGAACGCGACGCGCACTCGTCTGTTGCGAGTCGTGATACATCTCTTTGAAGAAGACCGTCGCACCCTTACCGCCAAAGCTCCGTCTCGGCGCCCCCGGTTTTTCATGTGGCTGTGGGGCTGGTGGGAAGTGGCTGGCGGAGCCTGCCGGCAACTCGAGTACGTCGACGGACAGGTCGGGTCCCTGATCTCCCAATTGGATCCGGTCACCAGCCTTGATTTCGCGCGCGCCAGTGATGAACTCCTTGTTGACCAGCGTGCCGTTTCGGCTCTGCGCATCGCGGATAACCACGCGCCCATCGGGCCGGAGCAGAATCTCCGCGTGGACACGCGATACCGACGTGTCGCTAGGGCCAATCGGACGTAGCTCGCATTCCTTCCCGCGCCCAACTCGGATCCTCCCTCCTTGGGCTTCCCAACGCTCACCGCTTCGCGCCTCGACCACGACGATGCGCACTCCCACACGTTGCGGCGGAACCGGTTCCGGTGACGGCGTTTTCGCGACCTCCCCATCAGATGGGGGTGACGGCGTCACGTCCAAGCCCTCCATGCGTTCTGTCGCCTTTTCCGTCACCGACGGCGGGGGGGGTGGCGACGGTACCGGCTCGATCGATTCAGCCTCTGTCGTCTTGGGTGGCTTCCGGGGTTCGGGCATCCCGCTCGCGTCGAACGGCTCGGTGGCCCCGTACGAGGACAGCGGGAGTGTCGGCGCCGAGGGCCTGCCGATCTTGGGCGCTTCTTCGATCGTCTGGTCGAGCACGATTTTCGCGAGCGCATCGACCCTATACCGAGGCCCGCGGTCCCCCAGACCGATGATGGCACCAACCTCAACAAGACGGGGCACGTGTCCCGGTGCCGGGGTGTCCCCGATAAATGTGCCGTTCCGGCTGCCGAGATCTTCCACCAGCCACGAGTCGTTTTTGGCCACGAACCGCACGTGGTAGCCAGAAACGACCTTGGCACCCTCCCCTTCGGGCACGATATCACAGTCGGGCGCTCGTCCGATCCGAACCTGATCCTGTTCGAAATCAAGAGTGCGCCCAGTGAGAACCTCGATCAATCGTAGGTACGGCATGGCTTGCAACTTACGGTTTGGCATGCCTGGAGGAAACACGTCGGCCAGAGCCTTGGCCCGGTTATCTTTCCCGCCATGCTCGAGGCCCGCCAAACCCCTCCCCCACTAGTCTCGCAAGACGTCGACGCCGTTTCCCTATTCAGCGAGGTCGCAGACGCCTTCGACGGGGTGTTCGAGCCCCTGCAGATCGTGGCCGCATCGGACGAGCGTGCGTTGTTCGTGGCTCGCGACCATGTCTTGAGGCGGAGGGTGGCGTTGCGAGTCCACCTCAAACCCGATGCAGAGAGCCGGTTGTGGTTCGATCGAGAAACGCAATTGTTGGCCGCCCTCGATCACCCGGTTATTCGCCCCGTGTATTCAGCCGGGAGTCGCGGGGATTGGAAGTATCGCGCCGCGAAGTGGATCGAGGGCGAGAGCTTGGATGTGGGAATCACGCGGGGTCCGCGATCGCTCCCCGACATCCTACAGCTCGCCCGCGACCTCGCCGGGGTCCTCGAATACGTACACTCGCAACGCATCGTGATCCGTCGGATCATCCCTGCTACCGTCATGATACAACTGACACGCCGGGCAGTTCTGACCGACCTCCGGTACACGAACGTGAACGTCGACGTCGCACCGCCCGCGGCGGATTCAGATTCCGTCCTTCCGTTTCTTGCGCCAGAAATCAGAGAGGGTGGAGCGGGCGAGCCTTACAGCGATATCTATACGGTCGGCGCCCTCTTGTATTTCGCCACAACAGGGCAGGAGCCACCGGTGGACCCAGACGAGATACAATCGCCCAAACGGCTCCGGCGAGCGTGTCCGCAAGCCCTCGAACGCCTCATTTGTCGGGCCTTGGAAGGTGATCCGAAGAAGCGGTACCACACCGCTATCGAGATGATAGAGGACCTCATGTCTGACCTCGGCGAGTATGACATCTCACTCGCCGTAGTGCCCCAACGTTACGCAACGGACGACCCCGAGGGTTGGGAAAAGTTTCTTCGCCGCGCCCTTGGCGATGACTACGAACTCCTCGACGAACTCGGTGCCGGCGGTTTCGGGCGCGTGTATCGCGTGCGAGACCTGGCGCTCGAGCGCGAAGTCGCACTGAAAGTACTCCACCCGTATCTCACGATCGATCCCGACGTGGTCGAACGCTTTCAACGCGAGGCCCGCACGGCCGCAATGTTGTCGCACATACACATCGTCAACACGTTCGACATCGGCGGTCGGGCAGGACTCCAGTGGTACACCATGGAGTATGTGCGCGGACGGAGTTTGGACCGCATCGTTGCGCAAGAAGGGTCACTTACTCTGGACAAGGTATTGCGGATCCTCTTCGAGGCCCTCGACGGATTGGCACTCGCCCATAACAAAAACATCGTACACCGCGACCTCAAGCCAGAGAATCTGTTGGTGGAAGATGACGGCGGTGCGGTGCGGATCGCCGATTTCGGACTAGCACTAGCGCTCGGTGGTGTCGATAGAGGA
The DNA here is from genome assembly GCA_039656555.1 of Gemmatimonadota bacterium. Taxonomy (GTDB): domain Bacteria; phylum Gemmatimonadota; class Gemmatimonadetes; order Gemmatimonadales; family GWC2-71-9; genus CAMYLY01. Next base: position 5,984 of record JBDHLU010000043.1, read on the forward strand.
AGCGGCCCCCATACTCGCACTGGACGGTCCGGCACACCCGCGTACGCCGCCCCCGAACAGCTATTGGGCGAACCCGTCGATCACCGTGCCGACCTGTATTCGCTGACGTTGAGCGCTATTTATGCCCTCACCGGTGAGGTTCCGTTCGGATCTGGAGGGGTTGAGAGTATCGTCGCGCGGCAAGTTGCCGGACGCCTTCCAAGCGTGGGCGACTATCGTTCTGACGTACCAGTACGAATCCTCCGCGTCCTGGAAAAGGGAGCTGCACGCTCTCCCGACCAGCGGTTCGATTCGGCACGCGAATACACGGCCGCACTCGCCGAATCGACCGCGTCGTCTACAGGCTTTCTCAGTCGCCTCCTAGGAGGCGATCGGAAGGGACGGTAATGCCAAGAATCGCGCTCGCACAACTTCAAGCCCACGAAGATGTCGCGGAGAATAGGGAGAGGATTCTCGACGCGATGCGCCGCGCCGCCGACCAAGGTGCCAACCTGATCGCGTTCCCGGAATTGGCGCTGTCGAAGTTCTTCCCTCAGCACCCCGATTTTCCGGACGCGCGTGCCTTGGCAGAACCAGTCCCCGGTCCGACAACCGAACAAGTTGCCGCCTTGGCAAGGGAACTGTCGCTGGTCACGGTGCTCAACCTTTATGAAGAAGCGGAAACAGGGTTGTACGACAGTTCGCCCGTGATCGACGCGGACGGTACGCTCCTCGGCACGACGCGTATGGTGCACATCACGGACTACGCCTGTTTTCACGAGCAGGCGTACTACACGCCGGGCGACCACGGAGCGCCGGTTTACGAAACCGCCGTCGGACGCATCGGTGTGAGCATTTGCTACGACCGGCACTATCCGGAGTACATGCGCGCCTTGGGGGTGGGCGGTGCCGAATTGGTCATCATCCCCCAAGCCGGTGCCCTCGACGAATGGCCCGATGGCATGTACGAAGCCGAGGTGCGCACGGCCGGCTTCCAAAACGGATACTTCACGGCACTGTGTAACAGGGTGGGAAAAGAAGAACGACTCACCTTTGCGGGTGAGTCGTTCGTCGTCGATCCAGTGGGGCGGATCGTTGCCCGTGGCAAACGACTCGAAACTGACCTCGTCATCGCTGACCTCGATTTCGCCGAATGCGTCAACTCACCGGCGCGAACCCTGTTTTGGCACCACCGCCGGCCCGATCTATACGGAAACTGGTTGGCGTAGCTTCCGGCTCAACCGTTTCTGGACGCCGCTATCGATCACTTCCGTCTCGTCCTCGGGAAGGCGGGTGAAGGTCCGCACTACCCACTGATCGAAGTCGTCCAGCAGCGAATACATCACGGGAACCAGCACCAGTGTCAGGAACGTAGCGAAGGTCAATCCTGAGATCACCGCGATGGCCATCGGTCCCCACCATGCGGCCTGCTCGCCGCCCCAGAAAAACTCCGGGGACAAGTTCCTATACAAGCCGATGAAGTTGAAATTGAGCCCCACGGCCAACGGGAACAGCCCCAGTACGGTTGTTATCGCCGTGAGAATCACTGGCCGAAACCGCGTCTTCCCGGCCTGAACGATCGCCTCGAATCGAGAAAGCCCATCTCGGTGCCGGAGGATATCGATGTAGTCGAGGAGCACGATTGCGTTGTTCACCACGACACCCGCCAAGCTGATCACTCCCACGCCGGTCATGATGATGCCGAATGGCATCTGAAACACCATCAACCCGACCAGCACGCCCACCGTAGACAACAGCACAGAACTCAAGATGATGAGTGGTTTGGTAATCGAGTCAAATTGCGACACCAGAATGAACCCGATCACGAAGATCGCGGTAAAGAAGGCGCCAAGAAGAAACGCCTGCGATTCCTGTTGCTCCTCCTGCTGCCCGGCAAACTGTAACCGGTACCCACTCGGAAGTCCGGCCTGGAAATCAGCAATATGCTCTTCGACTTCGGTGAGCACCGAGTTGGCGTTGAACCCCGAACGGACATCGGACGTGATGGTAACGACACGGTCCAGATCCTTACGTAACACGTCACCCGTTCCCTTACCCACGCTCCAGCTGGCCACAGAAGACAACGGAATCTGTTGGCCATCGGACATGATCGTCAGATCACCGATGGCGTTGAGATCGTCACGGTACTCCTCCGCAAGTCGGACGGTGATGTCGTATTCGTCTTTCCCGTCGCGGAACTTGGAGGCCTCCGTCCCGTTGATCGCGCTGCGCACGGTGGTCCCAATGTCCCGGGTGGTCAAGCCGTAGAGGGCCGCCTTCTCCCGATCGACTTCGATCACCAGTTCGGGTCGCCCCATACTCATATCGCTTTCGAGTCCGTCGAGCTTGGCAAATAGCGGTGAGTTCTCGAGCAACGACACCAAGTCGTCCCCGAGTTCTTTCAGCACATCAGATTCCTGGCCGGAGATTTCGATCGCGATGGCCGCGCCGGTCGGCGGCCCCATTGACATCGACTCGACCGAAATGGTCGCCCCCGCAATCTCCGTCCCCGCCACCCGGCGAATGTCCTCCATGATCGCGAACGCATCCCCCTCGCGATCCTGATAGTCCACGAAATTCACGGCGACCGTCGCCAGATGCGTCTGGCTCCCGCCCCCTGATCCGTCGGCCGATACCCTCGATCCAACGGTTGAGACGACGGATGCGATGTCCGAAGCACCCGGCAACTTGTCGATCTCCCGCTCGATACTTGCCACGATTTGGTCGGTCTCCTCGACTCGGGTGCCGATCGGAGATTCAACCTGCACGTAAATCGTGGGAGGAGGTATGTCCTCCGGGAAGAACTCGATCCCTGGATTGAACCGGCCGAAGATCATGACCGTCCCCACCAATGTCACCACCGCGACACCAACCATGGTCCACCGTCGGCGCAGCGCCAACCTGAGCAAGCTTTCGTAGTGCACGATGACGCGCGGAAGCCCCTTGCTCATGACCCAGTGTCCGGCTGGATGCCCAACGAAATGATGGAAGGCGTAGGCGAAGATCGCCGTAGCGACCATGAGTCCGGCCGTCAGCGGATTGATCGCCAAAAGGGCGAGCACGACCGCAATCGAGAGGCCGATCAGCAGATTCCGCATCGCCACCGGCATGGCCACCTTAGTGTCTTCAGTGTCCAACAACTTCGAAGCCAATGTCGGAAGAATCACCAGAGCTACGAACAACGACGACGTGAGTGTGATAATCAACGTGAGCGGCAAGAACTTCATGAACTCGCCGACCATTCCCGGCCAGAATGCCATGGGCGCAAATGCACCAAGGGTGGTCGCCGTTGATGCGATGATCGGTATGGCCACCTCTGCGGTGGCGTACTTCGCCGAGTGAACGCGGTCGAATCCGTTTTCCCGAAAGCGATAAATATTCTCGACTACCACGATCGCGTTGTCGACCAACATGCCGAGCGCGAGGATCAAACTGAACAGAACCACCATGTTCATGCTGAATCCGACGGCTTGGATCACACTGAACGAAATCAGCATCGACAGTGGGATTGCCAATCCGATGAAGGGTGCAGTCCGCACACCAAGCACGAAGATCAACACTGCCACCACGAGGATGAGGCCCGAGATGATGTTGTTCTCGAGGCTACTTACCATGTCGAAGATGTCTTCGGATTGGTCTGACGTCAGCTTGACCACCGTACCGGGCGGGAACCCCACTTCAGCCGCCGCAATCTTGGCTCGAACGGCGTCGGCGGCTTCGATGATGTTTTCCCCAACACGCTTCACGACAGAAAGTGTGATCACCGGCTTTCCGTCCAACCGGGCGAACGAATCCCGTTCCTTGAAGCCAAAGTCGACCGTTGCGACGTCTCGCACGTAAATCGGGTAGCCATTGCGCGTCTCGATCACAACATCCGCGATCGGCGACGTCTCGGTAAACTCACCGGGAACCCGAACGAGATACTTCAAGTGGCCGACGTCAATCGAACCACCAGGCACGGTGACGTTCTCGTTTCGAATGGCACTGATGACGTCTTCGAAGGCCACCCCATAGAACTTGAGTCTTGCCAGGTCGACATCGACTTGTACCTCTCGTTCGAGTCCACCGGCCAACCGTACCTCGAGCAGGCTGGGAATCGTCTCGAGTTCGTCCTGCAGGTCTTCGGCAACGTCACGCAGTCGGACCAGGCTGTAAGAGCCGGAGATGTTGACCTGTAGAATCGGGAACTCCGATAAATTGATCTCGAGGATCATCGGTTCTTCCGCGGCCGGCGGCAGGTCGGGTTTGGCGAGATCGACTTTCTCGCGGACCTGCTGCAGCGCCTCGTTCATATCTAGACCCGCGTTGAACTCGACCGTGATGGACGAGTATCCCTCAACCGACGTCGACGTGATGGTCTTGACGTCACCAATGCTGTTGAGGTCGTCCTCGAGCGGCTGCGTCACCAGCGTTTCGATATCCTTCGCCGCCACGCCCGGATAAACCGTCGTCACGATAATCATCGGGATCACGATCTCGGGATTCGATTCCTTCGGCACCTGCCGATAGGACGTCAACCCCATGACGATCAGGATAAACGTGAGGACCACGATACTGGTTGGATGATCTACCGCGTACGAGGTGAGCCGAAATTCCTTGAAGCCTGTTCGCTTTTCCATTACCTAGATCCTCCCTCATTCACGAACCGGACGCGACCCATGTCGTCGACCAGTCTGTGCCCCAACGTGATGAGCGAGTCCCCTTCCGCCAACCCGTCAGTCACCACGACACGGTTCGCATACGAGCGCCCTAGCGTGACGGTTCGTGCTCGCGCGACCGTTTCGCCGTCCACGGTCTCCGTTACGTACACTTGGTATCCGGTTTCCGTCCGGACGACCAAGTCCTGCGGCACCACCACCACGTTGGACAAGCGTTCGAGTTCTACCTCGACGTTGGCGACCATGCGTGGCTTCAGAGCCCGGTCAGGATTATCCAGAAGAATCTCAATGGGCACGGTCCGCCCTTTTTCGTCGACTGACGCGCCGACGAAGCTGATGGTCCCGAGGAATTCGCCCTCCGGCAATGCATCGAGTTCGACTCGGGCAGAGTCGCCGCGCCGTACCGTCAATGCATACCGTTCGGGCACACCTCCTACGATCTTCACCCGCCCTACCGAGACCACGCGGGCCACGGGGGTACCCGGCGACGCCATCTCCCCGATATCGAGGAAGTATTCGTCAAACACGCCACTCACCGGGGCACGGATGGTGGTCCGGGCTATCCTTGCTTCGAGCGTTTTGAGTCGCGCTTGGGCAGCCTGCGCCGCCGCTTTCGCCTGGAGATAGGCGATCTCGCTCCCCATGCCCTCATCCTCCCAAAGCTGGCGCTGACGTTCGAATTGGACGTTCGCAATGTCCACCAACACCCGGGCCTCTTCTACGCCCGCCGCCAATACCTGATTATCGATCTCCATGATCGGGTCGCCCTTGCGCACAAATGCGCCCTTTTCGGCATGGAAGCGAGTGATCGCACCTGATTCTTCGGCCGCGATCGTGATGTCGTGGAGGGCTTCGACCTCTCCGGTAATGCGTACGTACTCGACGAAATCCGTCAGCTCCACCGGGGTCACTTCTACATTGACGACCCTTGCCCCAGCCGCTTCCTGCGCGGCGGTGGCCGAGTTGGCAGCTTCCTCACCGTCGGCAGGGGAACACGCCGCTGCAAGGATTAGGACACCCACAAACACTTTGTCACAATTTCGCATTCTCATCCTCATTGCCGGTCTCCCAACGACTGCCCAACATCGCGTAGGTCCGCTGGAGCCGTTCCCAATGCCAGATCGAGTAGCGACCGGGCGGTGAGATAGTCAAATACCGCTTGCGCGTAGTTGAACTCAGATGTCCGCAACGCCAGGTCCGCATCAGTCACCTGCAGTTGGGACCCAACACCGGCTCGATACTCGGCCGTCGCAATCTCGAACCCTCGCTGCGCCTGCCCGACCGCCACTCGCTGGCTGTTCGCACGCTGGCGGGATTCAATCACGTTGTTGTAGAACGTTTGGACCTGTTCGATGGCCTCCCGTTCCGCGCGGGCCAGCCGCGCCTCGGTCTGTGCCACCGTCGCCTTCGCTTGCTCCACCCGGGCAAACCGCGCGAATCCCGTGAACAACGGCACTTCCACTCGGAGCCCTGCCACGGTAGAGGTCGCGGAGTTCTGAAAGAACGACAGCGACCCGTTCTCCTGAGCCTGGATGTTCCAGTTCGAGAACAGAGACAACGTCGGGTAGAACTCCGCCCGTTGGATCGCGAGCCGCGCTTCATCCAAATCTACCGCCCCACGCAGCTGACGGAGGTCGGTCCGGTAGACGCTGGCCGTTTGGAGTAACTCCTCGAAATCCTTGGTCTCCGCTCCGAGCGCACCTGCCAACTCCAACATCTCACGGTTTGCCGGCGTGTTGGCTGACAGGTCGTCGAGGTCTATCTCGATGAAACTGCCCAGGAGCTCGATCGGCTCGCTCGGATTCAGGCCCAGGTCCACCAGGAGCAACCGGCGTGTCTCGTCCACCGTGTTGGCCGCGCGCGTGACTTGCGCCTCCTGGTTCGCCAGCTGGACTTCGAAACGCAGCACATCGTAACTCGAGGTCAAACCGGCGCGGTTCAGCGCACGCGTTTCCGCCAGCGTTGCTGTGATGCGGTTGACGCTTTCCGTAAGGCGTCGCAGATCCTCATCAGCCACGAGCGCGTTGAAATAGCCCTGGCGAACCTGCGAGACGACCAGCTGCGAGGTGCCGCGCAACCGTTCCACCTCGACCTCACGGAAGCGTCCCGCTGTACTCACACCGATAAACGCCTGCGCCTCGAAGATCGGTTGATCCAAAACGAGCCCAGCTGACCAGGCGTTGTCAGCCCCGAATCGAACCGGAATCAGATCGTTGGGATCTGCGTCCGGATCGATGATGATGGCCGGCAAAAACGCCACCGGTACCTTGAAATTCCTCGTGTACGATGCCGAGAACCGAACCTCCGGCAAAACGCTGCTCCACGCCTCGCGCACTTGTTGGTTGGCGATCTGCAATCCGGCTTCTGCCGCCCTGATCTCATCGGAGTTGGCGAGCGCAGTCTCGAGACTGCGGCGAAGCGAGAACAGTTCCGGTCTGGGCCCCTGGGCGTATGCACGGGCCGGTACGCATGCCAAAAGCACACCGGTCATGAGAATCGCAATCGCGGCTTGGTTGGCCTTCATACGAGCTCCTCGACGGGCGCTTTGATGCCGTCTTGAACCAGCGTTCGAAATGCCCGAAACAGCTCGAGCGGCGTACTCGGAACACCCCCAGCCTTCGAATGCACGCACTCCTCGATGCGACATGCCAAGGCGATCGTCATTACACCATGTGCGACACTCCACAGGTAGAGCGCCACCAATTCGGGCTGGACCGGACGCATGGCACCCGATTCGATCGCGTCTTCTACTGCTTCCCTGAGAAGATCGAACCCTCCACCCTCCGGAATGTCCTCGAGGGCTCGAGGATCATCCCGCTGGATACTGAACAGCACACGGAAGTAAGCTTCGTTTTCCGTCGCGAATTCGAGGTAGGCCTCCCCTAATGCTTGCACCCGTTCGAGCGAACCTCGAGGCTGCGTCCCCGCCGCTCGTTCTAGATACTCGCCAAAGCGCAAGAAGGCCTGCCCAATGACCTGCCGGACCAGAGCCTCCTTGTTTTCGAAATAGCGGTATAGCGCCGCGGCGCTCACCCCAACCCGATCGGCGACTTGGCGCATTGACAGCCTGGCTGGCCCGCCCTCCGCGAGAAGGTCTCGTGCGGCTTCGACGATGCTGGCTTCGACTTCCGCGACCCGATCTGGATCAACGACTCGTGGACTCATGTCGTGACTTCCCCATTTCCTTAACACCGTTAACAAAAGTGAACGGCGTTAACTTAACATCGTTCACTACAGGGTCAACGGGCGGGTTCTGGCTTGTTACCTAAAGGGCAGAGAATGGGTAGAATGTTATCGTGCCCGACTGGGACGCATCACTTTGAAACCGAGGTACTGATTCTTCTTGGCATCGCGGACCGAGTCTACCGCGGCGAGCGCGCATCAGCGCGAGGTCGCACTCTTGCTTCCCGGTATGACGCTGAACGGCTCGATCTTTCCGGCGCTACCGATCGACACCGTTAGCGTCGACTTTACCGCCCTTGACGCTCCTCAAACCGATGGTATGCGAGGCTACGTACGCCTGCTCCGCGACGCGCTCAGCCGCGAGGGCTTCTGGGAATCCAACCGGCGATACGTGGTTGCCCATTCTTTTGGGGGCATGCTCGCACTCTCGTGGCTGACGGAACACAAGGATGAGCGGGAGAAGATCGACGGGCTCATCTTGACCGGTACTACGGCAGGTCCGATGCTCGATCGAGCACGCCTGCGTATCCTTGGCTTTGGGTCGAGGGAGCTGCGGGTGCCCGTGGGTCCGCTGTTGGCAGCGTGGGATCTTCCCCTTGTGACCCAATTCATGAAGGCACTCACGACCGCGAGCCTCCAGGCACGGCCCGTGGATTTCCAGCGACTACCGTTCAAGAGTGATTTTGCGGTCGACCTCGCGGGGTGGCGCAACACGCATTGGCAAGCCCTGCGCTCATACCGAGCTGCCATGCGCGGGTTCGACGTGAGATCGAGATTGGACGACGTCAACATCCTGACCATCGTGCTTCACGGCCCCCGTGATTCGTTCTTCACGCATGACGTCGCGCACGACCTCGCTGACGGCATGCCAAACGCCGAACTCCGGGTGGTACCGGGAGCCGCACACTTGCTGCCGTTGACACATGGAAGGGAAGTGGTGAATGCGTTGGACGATTTGAGAACCGAAGCTAATCAGTAAGAGTCAATCACCGTCGACAATTGACGATTGACGGCAGTTTACTGCCATCGAAACAGCTTCAACGCCACACCGAACGAGACGGCAGTCCAAGTCACGAGGAGGGCTATGGGGCCGATCTGCGATCCCAGCGCAGCGCCATCCAGCATGACCGCCCGCAGTGCGTCGTTGAGTGCGGTGAGTGGAAGCGCCTTGAGAAACGGCTGCATGGGGTCGGGGAAATGCGAATAGGCAAAGAAGACCCCCGAGCCGATCCACATCGGGACCATCACCATGTTCATGAGTCCCGACACTCCCTCGATGGTCCGCGCCCTCGAGGCCACCAACAGGCCGAATCCGGCAAACGTCACCGCACCCAGCACAATGATCAACCCAAGCGTGAACACCGAACCGCGTAACGGCACGTGGAAGACGATCATTCCGAACGCCACGACCGCGGTGGCCTCGAGCACCAGGAACACCAATCGCGCCAGCATCTGCGCGATGAGGTAATGTGCTTTTCTCATTGGGGAGGCGATACAGCGTTTCAACAGTCGGTTTTGTCTGTTTCTGGCAATGCCGAAGCCTACACCCCACAGTCCCGTACCCATGATGTTGAGACCGAGCAGCCCTGGAATCAGAAAATCTATGTAGCGGGCACCGCGTTCGCGGACTCGCACATCGCGAATCTCGATCACGTCCTCTCGGCCCGCCGCGCCCTGGAGGGCGTTCACCACCACTGCCCGAGCCAATTGACTCTCTGCTCGCGTAGAGTCATAGCGCAACTCGATCGGATCGCCGGCGGTCACGACCATGGTGACCCGGCCACTACGAAGGCGGTTGTGCGCCTCTGCGCTGTCGAGCACCACCGGATCGACGTCCGACGCGGCGCTCAGCGCTGACTCGATGTCCACATCACCGGGACCGCGCTCAACGGCAACGCGAACGGTTTCCGTCCCCCTTGCTTGAAACGCCAACCCCAATGCGAAGGCCAAGAGAATGGGGAACGCGAACACCCAGAAAATCGCTTCAGGTTCGCGGAGAAACTCACGGGTCCGCCAGAGAGTGAGTTGTACCAGTGGGTTGGTACGAAGATCAATCATCGCGCAGATGGCGACCGGTCAGCACCAAGAACACGTCCTCGAGTGTCGCATGGTGTGTGGTCAACTCACTCAAGACGGCGCCATGGTCTTCCAATAGTTTCATGAGTTCCGGCACCGTTGCGTGAACGGTAGATACAGTGAGACGCGTGCGTCCGTTATCGTGGGCCACCTGCTGCACACCCGGGAGTGCGTGCATCATTTCGGCGTTCAGATCGGTGCCCTTCTCTAGGGCAAATTCCACCACCTGCTCTGCCCCTAAAGTTGCAATGAGTTCTTGAGGCGATCCCTGCGCGATGATCTTCCCGTGGTCGATGATCGCGACTCGATCACAGAGACGCTCTGCTTCCTCCATGTAGTGCGTGGTCATGAGCACCGTGCCGCCGCTTCGCTTGAAGGATTCGATCACATCCCACAACTGGCGTCGTGATTGCGGGTCGAGTCCCGTCGTCGGCTCATCGAGGAACAGGATGTCGGGCGTGCACACGAGGGCACAGGCAACGGCCAGGCGCTGGCGCTGGCCCCCGGAAAGGTCCACCACGAATGCGGACCGCTTTTCGACCAACGACACGGTGCGCAGCACATCGTCAACTTCGGTACCGCGCTTATAGAAACTGCGAAAGAGGGTGACGACTTCCTTGACCCTGAGCTTATCGGGGAGCTTTGTCTCCTGCAATTGCGTGCCCATGCGTTCTCGGAGCTCTTGCTCATGGTCACGCCAGTTCATCCCAAGGACCTCGATAGTCCCTTCGTCCGGGACGAGAATTCCCTGGATCATCTCGATCGTCGTGGTCTTCCCCGCGCCGTTGGGACCGAGCAGGCCAATGCACTCCCCGCGGGGAACGCGTAGGTCGAGACCGGCCACGGCTGTGACCGCCCCGTACCGTTTCACCAAGCCCGAACACGCCACCGCAATGTCACGCATAGGCTCGCAATCAAGAGGTGTTGGAGGTCAGAATCAAGCGGCCCGTTAGGTTCCGGATATGATGGCCACGCTCCTGCGAATCGTCCTCGCTCTGGCAATCGCGTATGCAGCCGTCGTGCTGTTGGCCTGGGTATTTCAGAATCGGTTGGCGTTCCCAGGCCCGAGCAGCCCCAGGTCGTCTCCAGCCGACGCCGGAATCACCGAGGGCGAGACGGTCAGTATCGTCACCGACGACGATGTGACGCTCCGCGGGTGGTATATCCCGGCGAACCCACCGCGCGACACCGCTGGGCCGGGAGTGATCTGGTTCTACGGCAACATGGAAACCGTACACGACTTGCAGGCATCGATCCGCTGGCTGAGGGACTCGACCGCGGCACTGCTCGTCGTGGATTATCGTGGGTATGGGGCGAGCGACGGGAAGGCGACAGAGCAAGGGCTGTATCGCGACGCCGAAGCCGTGTGGACATTCATGGCGGAACGCCCCGATATCGATGCGACGCGGATCGGCGTGTATGGACGGTCCCTGGGCAGTGCGGTGGGTCTCTACCTCGCTACCAATCGACCCGTCCGCGCATTGGCACTCGACTCACCGTTTTCTACTGGGCGCGACATGGCGACCGAACACTACCCGTTCATTCCCGGCCCTCTGCTTCACCTGGAACTCGACAATCTCGGTCGTGCCCAACAGTTAACGATACCACTGCTCGTCTTTCATGGCCGGGAGGACATCATTGCCCCGTTCTCGATGGGCGAGAAGATTGCCGAGGCAGGGCATGCCGAAGAGCTGGTGGCGATCGACGGGGCGGGACACAACGACACCTACCTGGTGGGTGGAAACGCGTACCGGGAACGCCTCCACGCGTTCTGGCGGGCGCACCTACTGGAAAACAGCCCCTAGGCGTGTTCCGGTGCTCGGCGTGGCTCCTCGCGCACACGAAACGCAAGCAACGATACGAGCCCCACGATGCCTCCGGCAACATAGAAGGGTATGTCTCGTCCGATACCCTGGTAGGCTACCGTTGCCCATACTGGCGCAATGATCCGGGAGACGGCTCCGAAGGCTTGTTGGACTCCCAGAATCAGTCCCCGCTCGTCATCGGGGGCCAGGTGTATCACCAGCGCGGTTTCGCTCGGGAACAACAGTGAAGTACCGATCGGAACCAGCCCAACGATAGCACCCAACGCAAACACGTTTGTGGGCACCGGGATTCCGGCTAAGCCAATCGCCAACAGGACAGCTCCCGCACGCATCACGCGCGTCTCGCCGAACCGGTCCACCAAGGGGCCCAAGATCAGAGCCCGCATCACCAGGCTTACTGCCCCTACATAGACGAAGAAGATTCCAATCGTCTTTTCATCGACGCCGAAACCGTCCTGTAGATACAGCGCGAGCACTGCCGTCATAGACATGAACCCAAGCATGCCAACCGCGTAGATCCATACGAGCCGCGCGATATTACCCAGTGGATGGACGATGTACTCGCGCACGGTCAGCCGAATGGACCGGCGTTTCTTGGTCGGCTCGGCATGCAGCTTCGACTCGGGTAGCCAGCGAAGCGCGAACATGATGTTGACGATCACTAGCCCAGAGGCCAAGAGCCCCGGCAGTGCGGTTCCCAGTGTGGGAAGCGACACCCCTATGGCTGGTTCGGTAAACGCCAGTGACCCGATGGCCGGCCCAACCATCACCCCGGCACTAGTGGCCGCCGACAGCCACCCGAGCGCTCTGGCGCGATCCTTCGGCTCCGATACGTCGGCCACGTACGCCTGCAAGACGCCGGTCGTGCCGCCCCCGATGCCTTGGACGAGCCGAGAAGCGAACAGCCACCAGTACGATGTGGCAAAGGCGAAAACCGCGAAGGCGATCCCTGCTGTACTCAGGCCGACGATGATCACGAGTCGACGACCGTATCGATCGGAGATACGACCCCACAACGGCGCCGATGCAAGCTGCGCGATCGAGAAGATCGCGATCATCGGCCCGATCATCCAATCCGCGGCGTCCAGGCGCCTCGCGTAAAACGGCAGTAGCGGGAATACCATCCCGAATCCGATCATGTCCACGAAGGCCGTGGTCATGAGCACGGAAAGTCGTTTTACGGTTTGGTTCAAGAAGTGGAGTCCTCGGGGTCCCTACGCTGATGGTTGAGTGGTCTCGAGCGACCGACTGATGGTGCTGTAGACCACCCCTACCACCACTACGGTGACAGCGCCGATTACGTTGTGCCACAAGAAGGAAACATCCGGGGCTCCAAAAGTCACGGCGGCAACCACGCTCATTCCGGCCAGCAGACCGACAAAACCACCACTACCTCGCGCCGCCGGGACCATAGCGAGCAAAAACACCCCGAGAATCGAACCGTAGAAAAAGGATCCGAACCGGTTAACCACTTCGATAAGCGATCCCAACGTGGCCGCGGACACCGCAATGAAACACGCGAACAGCCCCCAGAATGCCGTAGCGGCCTTGGAAACCCGCAGATAGTGCGCATCACTGGCTTCCGGCTTGAACCATCTCTGATAGAAGTCGATGACGGTCGCCGTACTGAGCGACGCCAGTTCCGCCGCGATGCTGGACATGGCGGCTGCCATCACCGCCGCAATGAAGATCCCAGCGAACCCGAGCGGGAGTTCGGTCAACACGAATCGCGGAATGATGTAGTTCACGTCCCTCGAGGGCTCGCCGGTTACGCGCTCCACCAGTGCCAAGGCCTCGACACGCACGCTCTCGATCCCAGCCTCGCGCGAGACCAGGGTTGCGTACGCCACCTCGAGGTTACCTCCCGAACGCCGCACTTCGGCCACGGCCCGTGCGGCAGCCTCACGATCTCGGAACCGATCGTCGTATTGTGCCTCTAGCGCCGCCAAGGCCGCTGGCTCCGCGTCCCGTACTCGTTGCTCCTGTGCTGGGTTGAACAACAATGGAGGCGTTTGGAACATGTAGTACACGAACACCAGCACACCGACCATCAGCACCAGGGCTTGCAAGGGGATCTTCCAATACGCACTCATCAACAACGACTTCCGGGCCGCATCGGACGACTTCGCTGTCAGATGGCGCTGCACTTGGCTCTGATCGGTGCCAAAGTACGACAGCATCAGGAATGTTCCACCGATGATACCCGACCAGAACGTGTAGGTCTTATTGAGGGAGAACGAAAAGTCGAACACTTGGAGGCGCCCGGTCGCACCGGCAATCGAGAGCGCCTCGTCCGCACCCACCGGCATCTTGACGATCAGGACCACAACTATGGCGAGCAGCGCAGCGACGATCAGCACCATCTGCTTGACATCCGTCCACTGGACCGCCTGGACGCCGCCGATCATCGTGTAGAGGATCGTCGGGATCCCGATGATGATGACCGATGTGACCAGGTCCCAGCCGAAAATCGCCGAGAACACCACGGCAGGCGCGGCGAGAATCGCTCCCGCCGACATTCCGCGCGAACCCAGGAACAATAAGCTCGTCAGCGAGCGCGTCTTGGCGTCGAAGCGACGTTCGAGATACTCATAGGCCGTGAACACCTTGGCCTTGTAGAGAAACGGAACGAGGGTGACGCCAAGGATGACCATGGCAATCGGAAGACCGAAATAGAACTGCACAAAGCGAAGGCCGTCGGTGGCGCCCTGCCCTGTCGTCCCAATCATCGTCACCGCGGAAAGCTGCGTCGCCATGACCGACAGCCCAACCACCCACCACGGAAGACTACGGTTGGCGAGAAAATATCCTTCGAGTTTGTCGGTATCCTTGGAACGACGCACGCCGTCTACGACGACGTACGTGAGATATCCGATGACGATGACCCAATTCAGCCAATGCACGTGAGCCGGCTAACCACCGTATCGGGTTTGAAGAATCCAGAGGAGAATGAGCGTCACCACCTGGACAGCGAGCACCCGTATTAGCGTGATTCTGAAGGTGCTCTTGCCGCCTGTCACCGCTCTCCCAACGCCAGCAGATTCATGAACAGCTTGTAAGCTCCGATCGCTCCACCAGGAAGTGTCCGGAAGAAGCTTATTCCACTATAGACATAGGTACCTGCACCATACTGGGCGATGAGCAGGCCACCACGGATCGGATCCATGTCGGGATCCTGCATCTCGAGCAAGGCGAGGTACCGGTTGTCCCATTCACCCGCGAAATACAATCCCCGCTCCTGAACCCAACCCGACCAATCTTCTGCACGAATCGCGTTGGGGTGCGTGAGCGCCGCGTGTCCTGGTTCGAGCACGGTGACGGGTGCGGTCTCGTCCGTGATGCGATCATGGGGACGGTTGATGGTCAACGGATACGGCGCGAACTCGCCGCGGACGAATTGGTACTGTTGGTACTGTACGAGCAGGGTGCCGCCACCATCGACGTACTCCAACAGCCGCGCGTTGTTCTCGCGAAGGGCCGCACTCGTCTCGTAGGCGCGCGGTCCAATAACGATGACATCAAAGACGCTTAGGTCGCCACTGCCGAGCGCAGTCACATCCAGCAGTTCCATCTCCAATCCTATGCTGGCCACCGTTTCGGGTATGCGATCAGAGGCCCCACGCACGTATCCAATGCGGCCGAGCTCGGGCAACCGGATGTCGGCAACGTGAACGGCGCTCACCGCCGGCCGGATTGCCGTGATGGCATTTACGTGTGGGTAGTCGACAACCTCGACCGATGCGTCAAACTCCTGTCCGTTCACATCCGCGACGGCGCGCAAGAAGAGCTGGCTCCCGGAATCACCCGCCGGTCGTTCCACTGAGAAGACGTAATCGCGCGACTGTCCCTTTTCGAGCAACGAGAACGGTTGCGACTCGGGCATCGGCCAGTCGCCGAGCATCGAGAGTGTTCCCGCAACCGGTCGGTCCACGTTAGACGTCACCTTCACCGTGAACAGAACAGAGCGTGGCCCGTCGGTCCGCCAAATCAACGTGGGTGGGTCGAGCGCTACCTCAACCGCCGGCACCGCGCGCACCGGTCTCCGGATCTCGCCAAATACCTGATCTCGGAACCGATATGACACGCCGCGCTCCATCAAGATGTTCTGTCCGCGCACACCTACCAATTGCACGACGCGTATCACCGGCCCATCGTCCGGCAGTCCCAGAAGTCCAAACGGCACATCGGACCAATCGTACAGATCACCATTCCGTTCGTGACCCAAGAAGTACGGCTGTGTGGGCACGGTGCCGGCCGGAACGACGACGGGGATGGTGACTACGATATCTGCACCCGGTGCAAGCCTCCCCCCGCCTTCAACGCGTTGCCATTCCCAGGCGTGAACCGTGATTCCCATCGCGCCGACCTCATCGGCCCCGGCGTTGTAGAGCCGGACCTTCACGTCGATAGTATCACCGGGAATCACCGTTTCCACGTCTGTCCAAGCATCGAGGACGAGTCCTGCTGAAATCGCCAGGGCACGCTGAAGCAATCGTTG
>JBDHLU010000044.1:0-22144 GCA_039656555.1 Gemmatimonadota bacterium
TATCGCGGCGCGCGAGCGAGAAATTGCCCATCACCAAAAGTTCGTCGATCGATTTCGTGCCAAGGCGAGCAAGGCCAGGCAGGCACAAAGCAAGGCCCGCATGATCGCCAAGAAAACGGAATCCCTCGAAGTGTTGCCGGAAAGCTCCCGTCGCTATCCCACGTTTCGGTTCGAGCAGCGCCGCGACAGTGGCCGCGAGGTCCTCACCGTCAAGGGCGTAAAGAAGGCATTCGGCGACAACGAGGTGCTCCATGGCGTTGACCTCACGGTATCGCGCGGCGAGCGCCTCGCCATCATGGGTCCCAACGGCATTGGCAAGTCCACTCTGCTCAAGATCGTGATGGGACAGCTCGAGCCCGATGCTGGTGAGGTAGAATGGGGATACGAAACCCATCCCGGGTACTTCGCGCAGGACCACAAGGACGCGTTCGACACTCGGACGGGTACCGCCGAGGAGTGGGTATGGAGTTTCTGCCCCGAACGCGACTTTGGGTACGTGCGCGGGGCAATGGGTTTGACGCTCTTTTCAGGCGACGACGGCAAGAAACCGTTACGCACGCTCTCGGGTGGCGAGACCACTCGGCTCGTGTTCACGCGGCTGGCAATCCAGCAACCGAACGTCCTAGTCCTGGACGAACCCACGAACCACCTCGATCTCGAATCGATCGAGGCCCTGGTCGAAGGACTCAAGGCATACCCAGGCACCCTCGTTCTCGTATCACACGATCGATGGTTCGTCGGTCAGTTGGCCACGCGTATCCTCGAAATCAAACCAGACGGAATCACCGACTACCTCGGCACCTACGACGAGTATGTCCACGCGTGCGGAGATGACCACCTCGACGTGGATCGGGTGGTTCTCAAAGCGAAACGCGCCAAGAAAAGGAAGGGCACCAAGCAATCATCGACCAAGGGTGCGACTCGACGAGAACTACCGAAGCTGCGGCGGCGCCTCGACACCATTACGGAGAGAGTCGAAGTCGCCGAGAGGCGGGTGCGCGAGATCGACACGTTGTTTTGCGAACCGGACTATTTCGCGCGTACGCCCGCCGACGAGGTGCGCCCACTGGAAGAGGAACGAACCGGCCTTCAATCTGAAGTCGCCGACCTCATGGCTGAATGGGAACAGATCGAAGAAGAAATAGGCGATCTGGAGCAAGTCTCGAACGACGCGACATGAAAGGCGCACTCTAGGGTTCGACGATCGGGAGTCCTCGTGCACCCAGTTGCGCATTCAAATCCGTGAGGTCGTGGCTCGCTAGCCGCTCGTACTCCGACATGGCCCCCCGGAGTAGTTTCTCGAGAAACGCGTGGGCTTCATGCGCCTGTTGTGTCGGTGCATGATCCGAGCTTTGCACGTGGTTCGCTAGGTATACGAGCTTGGTCGTGAGCCTTACCGGCCACATGTAGAACCCGCCGGGCTTCTGTTGCACTAGGCTGTCGGCCAACCCGGCAAATGCACGATCGAGCTGCTGAATCTCCGCCAGGAGATCGCTCACCTCGCCCTCGCCGACCAGCTGTTGCTCGAGGGTCTCCAACTGCACACGGATCGTATCGATCCGAGTCGTCAACGCTTTGGCGGTGTCGATCTCCAGTGTAATCGCTTGCACCAACACAAATTGCTCGGCGATTGTCCCGGCGGTGCCTCCGGACGCAGGATCCTTGAGCACAGTCAAAGGCTGGGTGCTCTCCCTGCCATCGACGCGGAGCGAGACACTATATGTTCCGGGCGGAGCGAGAGGTCTGAAGGATGAGCGTGGAGGGCCCCCGCTCCCCTGTGATGCACCGGCACCACCAAGGCGCAGATCCCAAGTCACCCTATTCACCCCTGAGACCTTCGTGCCTACCATCGTGCGGACCACGGCGCCAGTCGAATCGGCAATCGCCAATTCGACTTCGCCATCCGGAACGGCCGGCAGCCAATACGAAAGCGATGCGCCGTAGGGTGGATTACGCCCAGCCGTTGGATCGTCCGACATCTCACGGACACCATTGTCGAACGGGCGAAACCGATAGGCCTGCCGCGGCGCAAACAGATGAACGGTGGTGGCAATGTCCTCGGTGAACTGCTGCAGCGGCGAGAGGTCATCCAGAATCCAGAACCCCCGCCCGTAGGTCGCTACCACCAAGTCGTTGAAGTGCTCTTGAAGCGTGAGCCAGGACACCGGTGCCGGAGGCAAGTTCAGCTGCAACGACTGCCACTGTTCACCGTCATCAAAGGAAACATACAGCGCGTTCTCAGTACCCAAATAGAGCAGGCCACGCCGCACCGGATCCTCGCGCACCACCCGAGCATACCCCACCGGACTCCGTGGAAGACCTCCAACAATGAGTTGCCACGTCTGCCCGTAATCGGTTGTCTTGTACACCCACGGATCGAAATTGCCTTCCTGATGTGCGTTGACCGTGAGGTACGCAGTCCCGGCATCGAACTTTGATGGTTCGATATTGCCGATGGTCCCAAGCGATGGAATACCAGAGGCATTCGGCGTGACGTTGGTCCACCGTGCCCCCCCGTCCCGCGTTATCTGGACAAGACCATCATTCGTACCCACCCAAATTAGTCCGGGTGCGATGCGCGATTCGGCGATCGCATAGATCGTGTTTCCATATTCGACGCCGAGGTTATCCGGTGTGATGCCTCCTGAGTGGATCTGCATCCCCTTGTCGTTCCGCGTCAGATCAGGACTGATCAACTCCCAACTCGCGCCTCCGTTCGTCGTCACATGGACGAATTGGCTTCCAACGTACACGCGGTTGTGATCGTGGGGTGAAATCGTGATCGGGAAGTCCCACACGAATCGATACTTCACGTCGGCCGCGGCATGCCCAAACGGCGGTACCGGCCAAACCTCGACGTCGCGTGTATCACCGGTTCGCCGGTCGTGACGCACCACGATACCGCCTGCCGGTCCACGCCCCGAAGCGGATGACCACATGATATTCGGATCCTCGGGATCAGGAGTCGCAGCCCCACTCTCTCCGCCACCAACTGCATACCACAAACCGCGGGGGATCTCTGCGCCACCCGTAATATCGGCACCGCTAGTTTTGGTATTGCTCGGGCCACACGTCGAGGGTCCATCCTGCATGTTGCCGCACACTGTGTACGGTACCCGCGTGTCGGTCGTCACCTTGTAGATCTGCGCGATGGGCAGCTTGATGCGATGCCAAGTGGCACCACGGGTCAGCGATATCGACACCCCTTCATCATTGCCAACGATGATCCGGTCGGCATTCGTGGGATCGATCCAAATGTCGTGATTGTCGAAACCGGGACTTGCCAAAGGCGGTCGCCGGTCCAACGTCACTCCCCCATCTGAAGTACTCGACAAAAAGATGGTGAGAAAATAGGCTTCGTCCGGATTGTCAGTCGAGACACCCATCCGTGTGTAGTACGCCGGTCGAGTCAAAAGGCGACTGCTGGCGTTGTTCACGAGTTGCCACGTGCGTCCCACGTCATCGGAACGCCAAAGTGCTCCGGTGTCGGACGGTTCTCCGTTCCATGGCACGCCACGGCCGGTTTCGATCAACGCATAGACTCGGTCGGGGTTTGCGGGCGTGATCGCCAGGCCCACCTTGCCGAAGGGACGAGTGGGAAGACCGTTCCCCACCAAGCGGGACCATGTCGCACCGCCATCGGTGGACTTCCAGATGCTACTCCCGGATCCGCCGCTCGTGCGGTTCCACGTTCGCATCTGAACTTGCCACATGGCCGCGAACAGGACGTTGGGATCATCCGGTTTCATAACGACGTCGATCGCGCCCGTCGAGTCGTTCACAAAAAGCACTCGATTCCACGTCGTTCCCCCGTCCGTCGTCCGGTAAATGCCCCGTTCGGTTTGCGGGCCGTAGGCATGGCCGAGTGCTGCGATGATGACGATGTCGGGATTCGTGGGATGGATGACGATGCGCCCAATGCGCCCGGTCATCTCGAGACCCATGCGGTGCCATGTCTGGCCCGCGTCTGTGGATTTGAAAGCGCCCCACCCGAGGGAGATATGGCTTCGGAGAAAAGTCTCACCCGTCCCGGCCCACACGATATCGGAATTGGATGGCGCGATGGCAAGCGCGCCCACCGATGACACGGGTTGATCGTCGAAGATCGGGTTCCAATGAATTCCACCATCGGTGGTCTTCCAGATGCCACCGGACGCAGCCCCGACATAGTAGACAAGGGGATCGCCCGGAACCCCTGCCACCGCTATCGTCCGGTTTCCGGGCGGACCGATGTATCGGTACTCGAGCGAACCGTAGCGCGTCGGCCCCACAGAGGGAGAAAAAATCGGTTGCTGTGCCAACACTGGACTCCCCACCAGCACGAAGGCGATGGCCAACGACGAACAACGCATCACACGTGCCCGAACGGATCCTCGAGTGACGGGCTCTGTGGCGTCAGCAACTCCGCACCGTTTTCCGTGATGACCATGTCATCTTCCAGTCGCACACCGAACTCGCCCGGGATGTAGATACCGGGCTCATCGCTAAACGTCATGCCAGGCACAAGCGCCAACGTGTTGCCACGAACGAGGTACGGCCACTCGTGCCCGTCCATGCCGATACCGTGCCCCACGCGATGCGTGAAGAAAGTGTAGTCCGGCCCGTACCCGGCATCCGTAATCACCTTCCGCGCCGCAGCATCAACCGCTTGGCATTCCACGCCGGGGTGCGCGGCTCGCAACGCGGCCGTCTGCGCCTCGAACTCGATGTCGAACACGCGCTTCATCTTGTCGGTCGGTTGCCCCAACACGAACGTGCGACTGATGTCCGAGCGGTATCCTTCGACACCACACCCACCGTCGATCAGCAGAATCGTCCCCTCGCGAACGACCTGTCGCGTAGTCGATCCGTGCGGCAGCGCAGAATACTCGCCAGTCTGTACACCCGCACCGCCCGAGAATCCGAGTTTCGTATGGGCCTCGGTTACGAGCCTAGCGAAGTCCGCCTGCGTCATGCCTTCTTCGAGCGCATGGTAGGCTGCTTCATACGCCTGCAGCGTCACCTCTGACGCCAGGCGCATCAACGCAATCTCATGCTCGTCCTTGCGACCACGACACCCGGCCGTGACCGGCGTCGCACTCGTCAGCGTCAATCCCGGTGCCGCCGATGACACGCTGTCGCTGAACACGAACAGCACCGTTTCTTCGATACCGAGCGTTCCGTTGGCCAGTCCGCGGGACCGCAGACCTTCTGCGACCAAGCGAGAGGGACTTTGGTCTTCTTCCCAGGTCATGACGTCGACCCCGGCGTCCGCCAAGGGCCCCATCGCGATCTGCTCACGGGCCCGTTCTTCCTCGAACTGGGGCGTGACCATGAATGGGCTGCCGTTCACCGGAATGACAATTCCCAGTAGCCGCTCACTCAAGCCCCATCGAATGTTCGTGAAGTAAACGAGCGACGTTCCCCCCGTGAGCATCACCGCGTCTATCCCCTGCTCGCGCATGAGGCGGCGTGCCTTGTCGATGCGGGCGCGACGTTCGTCGTTCGAAATCGGTACCGCTTCGTCCTGCCGAGACTCGAGCGCAGCGATGGACGGTGGCAACACACCCAATGGCGGGAGTGATTCAGCAAGCAAAGGTTGTGGGGGCATACCGGCAGCCGCCATCGCTGCCGCCGACGTTCCCATGAATTCACGGCGTGTGACCATCAGTGACTCCTCATTCCTCAGTGACGATGCCGACCACACCCTTCGCGGTCATCATCGAGTTGAACGCCGGCAGTTCGTTCATCAACAGCGCGTTGTATGCGGCCTCGACCTGAGCCAGCTCTGCGCGCATCTCGTCGGCAACCGCCTGGTCTTGTTGTGTCGGTGCAAAATCCGACCCTTGCACGTTACCCGCCAAGCTGCCGATCTGCTGCGCCAGCCGCATAGGCCACCGAATCTGGTCCTGCCCACGCCCCGTCGCGTAGAGTTGCAGTAGTTGGCCTTCGACCTCTGTGAACTTGTCCTCGAGTTCCTCTGTAGCAGTGCGGATGTCGGCGCCCTCATCCCCATCGTGCACTCGACGGAGCGCTTGAAGTTGCGTACGAATGCGCTCGGCGCCGTTGATGACCTCGACCGCACGATCTAGATCGTCAACGAGCGCGCTGACCAACGCAAAGTTCGCCTGCACGTCCGCCATGGATCCCTTGGAGTTCGGATCCTTCCGCACCTCGAGCTGCTGCGTGTATTCCTGGCCTCCGACCGACAGCTTCACGGTATACGTGCCGGGCATTGCGAGCTTAGAGAACGGCCCCAACGGACCGGAGCGCGTACCCTCATCGTCCAACTTGTTCCACGGCGCGTGTAAGGCCATAGTGCGAATCACGGGTTCCTCGGATGGGTCGTGCGTCAGATCCCACCAGACCCTGTTGATTCCGGCACCCGTACTGTCCTTCATCGTGCGAATCGTCATGCCCGACTCATCGATGATCTCGATCGTCACGCTGTCTTCGGTTTCCGCCGAGAGGTAGTAATCGAGTGGCGCGCCATAGGGTGGATTCTCGCCGGCTGTCGGCTCCTGCCCGGTTGCGTACGGCGGTACCGTGGGACGGAAGCGGTACTCCGCCCTCGGCGCAAACAGGTGCGCATCACTGGACGCGACGTCTGCGGTCATCTGTTGCAACACGCCGATGTTATCGAGAATCCAGAATCCTCGACCGTACGTTCCGACGACCAGGTCATTGAATTCTTCTTGAATGACCATCCAATAGACCGGCGCGTGGGGAAGGTTCGACTGGAGTGGCTGCCACATGTCCCCGTCGTTGAACGACACGAACAGCCCGTTCTCCGTGCCGGCGTAGAGCAATCCCTGACGCACCGGATCCTCCAACACCGATCGCGTATAGCTGAGTGGACTCACCTCGATGCCATCGACGATCAAATCCCACGAGTCGCCGTAATTGCGGGTGCGATAGATCCATGGGTCGCGGTTGTTCGCCTGGTGGCCGTCCACCGCGAAGTACGCCGTTCCGGCATCGTAGCGTGACGCCTCGATGTTCCGAATCGATCCCCACTCCGGCATATCCGGCACGTTGTCGGTCAGATTCGTCCACGTGTTCCCACCGTCGCGCGTCAGGTGGATCAGACCGTCGTTGGTACCGGCCCAAATCAACCCAGCCGTGATCGGCGACTCTTCGATCGAGAACACGACACCCGCGTATTCCACGCCGATGTTGTCCGGAGTGAGACCGCCAGACTGGCCCATGCGGCTCTGGTCGTTCCGCGTGAGGTCCGGACTGATGACCTGCCAACTGTCTCCACCATCCTCGGTCACATGTACATGTTGAGATCCGGTGTACACGCGGTTGTGGTTGTGCGGTGAAATCAGCAGAGGCGGATCCCAGACAAATCGGTACCGCAAATCCCCGGCAGCCCAACCGATCGTGTTCTTGGGCCACACCTCGACATTGCGGATCTGTCGTGACTCGAGGTCCATGCGCGTGACGATCCCGCCCACGGCGCCCGCGCCTGACGCACTAGACCATATGATATTCGGATCGACCGGATCGGGCGTGGCAAACCCGCTCTCGCCGCCGCCGACATCGTGCCAATCGCCACGCGGAATATTGCCGACCGAGCCAAGGAACCCGCCGTAAAACGTGCGACTCGGGCCGCGCGCCGATTGGCCGTCCTGCCGATTGCCGTAGACGTAATAAGGAATACGGGTGTCGACCGTAACGTGATACATCTGGGCAACGGGAAGCGCGATCTGGTTCCACGTCCGTCCGCGCGTAACAGAAATATCGACTCCGCCGTCGTTTGCGACGATCATACGGTCGGGATTGTCGGGGTCGATCCAAATGTCGTGATTGTCACCCCACGGTGAGGAGCGACCTTGATGCGTGGTCGAGGTCACACCGCCGTCGGTCGTCGAGGAAAACGGTGCCGCGAGGAAGTACGCCTCGAGCTCGTCGTTGGGCGACACCTCGACTCGACTGTAGTAATGCGTGCGGCCGGCGAGTTCGCGGTCGTGGGTGATCAACTGCCAGGTATCGCCGCCGTCGTCCGAACGCCACAACTCGCCGCTTTCGGTTTCGGTTCCGTCGGGCAGCGGCACGCCGTCGCCCGTTTCGATCAAGGCATAGATGCGATTCGAATTCGTCGGCGCGATCGCGAGCGCCACCTTACCGTGATCCTTCTTCGGAAGCTCACTGCCTTCGAGCTTGGTCCAAGTGTCGCCGCCGTCGCGCGACATGTAGATGCCGCTCCCTGGCCCGCCGCTGAATCGGCCCCAGGTGTTGATCTCGATGGTCCACATGCCCGCGAACAGAATGCGTGGGTTGTTCGGGTCCATCACCAGGTCCGACGCGCCCGTGTTCTCGTCGACGAAGAGGACGTGTTCCCACGTTTGGCCGCCGTCCTTCGTGCGGAAGATGCCACGGTCTTGCTGCGGACCGTAGCTGTGGCCGAGCGCCGCCACGTAGGCGACATCCGGGTCGCGCGGGTCGACTTGGATGCGGCTCACCCGCCCCGTGTTCTCGAGCCCGAGGAACGACCAGTTCTTGCCGGCATCCGTCGAGCGGTAGACGCCTTTGCCCATCGAGATGTGACTACGGATGTTCGGCTCGCCGGTCCCCACCCACACCACGTTGTGATCCGACGCCGCGACCGTGATCCATCCGATCGAGAGCGCATCCTCACCATCGAATATCGGTTCCCAGTACGTCCCGCCGTCCGTGGTCTTGAAAATCCCGCCGGAGGCGGCGCCAGCGTAATACGTATTGGGATCGCCCGGGATGCCTTCGACCGCTGAGATGCGGTTTCCCTCGGGGCCGATGTACCGGTATTTGAGTTGGTCGAAGGTCGAGGATGGGATTTGTTGGGCTTGTAACGATGCTATTGGGAGGAGGGCAACGGTAACGAGGTACGCGATGCGCATGCTTGGGACTCCGGTTTGGTTGTGGTTGGTGATAGTATGGCGTGTGTGATCCGCTTTGGCGAGTACGGATAATCCGCGTCCTCAGTCGTTCATCCGCGGCAGTAGTTGCCACGTGGATTCCCACGGCTAAAGCCGCGGCTCAGTGAACGGACTGTCGCTAAAGCGACGTGGAGAGGGGGTCAGGGAGGTGAGGTCAGTTCCCCGTCGTCATCCTCCGCACCTCCTCGTACCAATTCAGGATCACCACCAACTCCGGCGCCGCTCCAAACTCGGCCGTGCCAACCCGCAGCGCGGCAAAACGCTCCCCGTCGGGATGTAGCGAGATGGACACTTGAGGGAATCGGGTGTCGAATGCCGTCTCGAACAGTGACGCGCGAGACGTGACACGGAACGTGGGTGAGAGTTCGACCGTCGCCACGGTCATCTCTTGCGCCCCATCGAGGAAAAAGAGCTCCCGGCCATCCGGCGACCACATCGGCTCGGCTCCGCCATTCGTCGAGACTTGAACCTTCCGCCCAGGTTCGGGGAAACCCGACACGTACACCTCGGACCGTCCCGTCTCGTTGGTGACGTAGGCGAGCCACGCGTCGTCGGGTGAGAGAGCAGCTTCCCTATGATTGAACTGGGCATGCGCATAGGTACGCGCATCACCGGAGTCCACGAGCGAAATGACGCGTAGTCCCAGGGTCGAGTCGAACACCGTAGCCACGAGGTATTGGCCATCGCTCGTGACGGCATTGGGTGCTATGAACCCGCCGAAGCCAAAGACGGACTCTGCGGGGCCGCTAAAATCCGAGGACTTGGAATACACCTCCCAAGATCCCGTTCGATTCGACGAAAACACGACGCGCTCGCCGTCTGGCGTCCAGCGCGGGTATTGGCCCCCGCCGAACGTGAGCCGAGTCGTGGTGCCTTGCTCGATATCGTAAATCCAGATATCGAGTTCAGACCCGTCGTTGATGGTCACTGCCACGCGTGAGCCATCGGGCGACAAGGCCGGGTCCTCGTAGTTGGCCAGCCCCGGCCGGATCTCATCGACCGCTCCGCCACGATCGACGAATACGAGACTCTCGTTCCCCCCAGTGGCACCACCCCCGGGGAGAAACACAAGAGACCCAGAACGGGAGACGTCAAACTCGCCAGTTCCGTTGCCGCGGACGTTCACGCCGTCGAGAATCGCCACGGCGTCGCCGGTGACCTGCCCTTGGTCAGGATCGAACGGGCGCACCAGGAGCGATCCATCAGCGCCCGTATAGATCAACTGCCCCGGGTGCGCGTAGCGGCCCTGCGTTCCCGTCGCGAGCATCGTCGTGTCACCGGTTTCTAGCGTCACGACACCGATGCGCGCCGCTTCGAGCGACGTGAACAACGTGAAGAGTGCCTTTTGCCCACCGGGCAACACGTCCGGGTGACTGAATTCGCCCGTGAATCCGGAGTCAGGAGCCAGGAGAACCTCGGGCACACCTCCCGCAGCCGGCACCCGCCACAGCGCATCATGATTGTTGCGAGCGAACACGATCACATCGCCTTCGCCCCAGGACGCGCCTTCTATCCTGCCAGCTTCTGCATCGGCAATCTTAATCGGCGGCCCCCCCGCGAGCGCAACCTTCTTAAGTTCTCCGCCCGCCAGGAAGCCGATCCACCTGCCGTCGGGAGAGAAGAATGGGCTCCGAGCGCCCTCTGTTCCAGAGATTTCCGTCGTTTCGAGGCGACTCATCGAGCGCAGGTAGAGATTCGTCTCGCCACCGACGTTTCCGACGTACACCAGCCTGGTCCCATCAGGAGAGAGTCGCAGGCCGGTGCTGCAACAGAATCCTACCCCAACCACTCCTTCGGCAACCGGAACCGTAAACCGCGTGAGCTGCGGAGCCGGTGGGTCGGGACTGATCCACCATCCGACGGCACCGGCCAGCATCGCCACGACCGCCGCGACGGGGATCATGACCTTCCAGTTGAGGCCGCGCACGCCAGTCGTCGCACCGGCTTCGACGAACTCGCCCGCCGTCGTGATTGGAATCGCCCCCGGCCGTGTGAGCGCGTCCGCAAAACCCGCCGCGCTGGCAAAGCGGTCCGCCGGCAGTTTGTTCAAGGACTTGTGGATCGACGCGGCAACATGTGGGGGAACCGTGTCGCGCACCGCCGTCACCGGTGGCGCCTTCTCCGTGATCACCTTCGCGACGATGGCCTGCGCCGTGGAACCTTGGTACGGCGGGTCGCCGGTCAACATCTCGTACAACATGGCGCCGAGCGAATACACGTCGGACCGCGCGTCGAGTTCGCGGTCGCCCATCGCCTGCTCAGGACTCATGTAATGCGGCGTGCCGATCGAGAGTCCGGTCTCGGTGAGTCGCGTGCCGCTCGCCGCACTCACGGCAAGCGCGATCCCGAAGTCGGCGACCAACGCCTGGCCGTCGTGGAGCAGGATGTTCTCGGGCTTGATGTCCCGATGGATTATTTTTTTTCGATGGGCGTAGTCGAGCGCCGCGGCAACCGACCGCGCGATGTCGATCGCGTCGTCGATGCCGAGCTGCTTCTCGCGATCGAGCTTATCCCGGAGCGATTCGCCTTCGACGTACGGCATCACATAGAAGAGAAATTCCGGCCCGCCGTCCTGCTGGGCCACGGTCCCACTGTCATGCAAGGGTAAGATGTGCGGATGCTGCAGGTTCGCCGTGACCTCGATCTCTTTCAAGAACCGCTCGGCGCCAATGACCGCGGCCAGTTCGGGCCGGAGGACCTTGAGCGCGACCTTGCGGTTGTGTTTGACGTCGTGCGCGAGGTATACGGTCGCCATGCCGCCCTCACCGATGTCCCCCTCGATGAGGTAACGGTCGACGAGGGCAACTTTGAGTTGGTCAGTGACGTTGGGCATCAGATTTGCGATTTACGATCAGTGATTTGAGATTTACAACAATCCCCATGGCGGGCAAAGATGGGGTCTGGAACCCAGTTCCGCGAGCTTCAGGGCCGGCACGCAATAATTTGGTTACTCGGCCGAGCCGAGCGTATACTGGGTTCGGGACATGCCAGTCACTGTGAAGCTGTCCCGCCTCTTCTACGAACGCTTTGGCGACGAGATCGCGAACGAACTCGCGGATTGGCTGAACCACGTGGACGCTTCGACAACTACCGAGCTACGGGCACTCAACACCCAGAACTTCCGCCAGTTCGAGGCCGTGCTCAACGCCAGGGCAAGAGAGATTGAAGCCAGGATCGAGGGGCTTGGATCAGCCATGGACGTCAAGCTCGAGGGGCTCAGATCGGAGATCGATGTGAAGCTCGAGGGGCTCAGAACAGAAATCGACATCAAACTCGAGGGGCTGAGCGCCAAGTTTAAACGACGGTTGGCTGAGAACAAGGAAGAGCTCAAGACCGAAATCAGCGCGCTCCGCACCGACCTGCACGCATTCAAAGCAGAGCTGCTGAAGTGGATGTTTCTCTTCTGGCTCGGCTCTGTCGCCACGATCTTGTCGTTCGGGAATCTGTTGTGGGGCGGCTAAGGGCTCGGCCTAACAAACCGGCACCCCTACGCGTATACCCAGCATCGGCGGCTTTGGCCGTTCGACACTCATATTCAGAGGTAACCTCATGCCCCGTGCAACATTGGCCCTCCTGGCCGCCTTCGTCGCGACACCGGCCACTCTCCCTGCTCAAGACGTGGAGGACTTCCTCGGCGAGTGGACATCCACGATCGAGACCCAACGTGGCACGGCCACGACTACGTACGTCTTCAGGATGGACGGTGACGTGCTCAAGGGTACGATGAGTGGTCGCATGGGCGAGACGGAAATCGACGAGGTGACGTACGAAGACGGCACCATCTCGTTCAACCTCACACGCAACTTCCAGGGCAACTCGATGACGTTGACCTACACGGCGAAGATCGTGGAGGGTGTGATGCAGGGAACGGTGTCGACGCCGCGCGGCGAGCGGGAGTTCACCGCCACGAGGGTAGAAACCTAGCGGGACGCCTCGTCGCTCCTGCCGCGCCGATCGAGATCCACGTCGAACGCCGAGTCGCTAACCCGTTCGCCGGTGAGCGGTGTCGCGATGCTTTCGAGGAAATCGACGCGCCACGTGCCGTCTTTCTCGCGACGGCTGGCGTTTTCCTCCCACCATGCGCGCGCATCCACCTGCGTCCACGGAGCCACCTCCGCCATTCCTTCCAACCTATCAACGAGTTCGCGCGCGGTAGGACGTTGGTCGGCAGATTTGGCCAGGCACTGCATCACCAATACTTCGAGAGCTTCCACCACCGGTCGCCCGCGTACCGTCGAGGGTGAATCCGGCATCTTATTAAGTTGCGCCCCGACCACGACCGCCATGGTGGCTCCCATGAAGGCATGTTGACCTGTGAGGAGATAGTAGGCTACGGCACCAAGCGCGTAGATATCGGCCGGAGGCCCAACCTTCTCAGGATCCTTGAACGCTTCGGGCGACATGTAGAGCGGTGTACCCACCAACACATCATCTGCGGTCACGGCCTGCGTCGCCGCTTGGTCTGTGTTTCGCACGAGCCCGAAGTCCAGCACCTTGATGAAGTCGAATAGCCCGCCCCGCTCGCACAGCATGAGGTTGGCGGGTTTGATGTCGCGGTGTACAAGGCCAGCCTCGTGAGCTTCCGCCAATGCTCCTGCGGCCTGTGCGAGCAGGTAGCGCACCCGCCCATCGGGTAGGGCACCTTCAACTTCAATGAGACGGTCGAGGTCCAACCCCGGCAGGTACTCCATGGCGTAGTAGAACTGTCCGTCGGGTGTTCGGCCATAGTCGTAGATCGCCACCGTATTGGGATGGGAGAGACGGGAGGTGTGGCGCACTTCCCGTTCAAACCGCTTGATCGTGATGTCGTTGACTTTGTCCGGCGCAAGGAGTTTGACCGCCGTTGGACGTCGCAGAAATGCGTGATGCGCGCGATACACACGCCCCATACCACCCTCACCGATTTTCTTTTCCAGCTTGTACTGCCCGATGTCCTCGACCTCCGACAGATGCATCTGCAACCGTCCGATCCAAAGCGAGGAAAGGAGAAGCACCAGCGCACTGACGACAAGCAGGCCGAACACTCCGTACAGCACATTGCGAATGACGTATTGCAGTTGAAATGCTTCTTCGACATCGACCTCGGTGGCGACACCCAATCCATATTCTGGCAACCATACCCATGCGCCAACTACGGGCACACCACGGTAATCTGGGTACCCGTCTACGTCGGTCACGATACCCAGATCTTCCCTTGCTGCATCGTAGGGCCGGTCAATAGCGTCCGCGGCCATTCGCGTGAGAGGGAACTCGCGTTGGGACACCGGTGAGCCATCGCCCTGCCGCAGATCGCGACCAGGGTTACGAATCTGAAGCCCCAAGACAGATGAGGCATCAGCCGGCAAGAGTCCGATCCCACGCAACTCATCCTCAAACCGGCTTTCCGAAATCATCAACCCGGTCGAGTCGAAGGCATATGTTTCTCCTGATCGCCCCATGCGCGCGACACGCAGAATATCGGTAAACCCTTCCTCCGGCGGGATACCGAACGCGAGTACGCCGATTATCGCCCCATCCTCGTCCCGAATCGGGCTCCCGACGTACATATCTGCCGTAGTGACGTCCCCGTTCGACGAGTCCCTGGCGACGTTGACGGGACGGGTAACCACCGTTTCCCCTGTGAGCATTCGCGATACGTATCCCTGTGTTGCCACACTCACCTGTTGGCCCACCGAAGCATCCAGCGACGAGGCAATGATGCGGCCCCGATCGTCGATCAGGTAGTACGCGCCATACCGAAAAGTCGGAAGCACCGGATCGAACATGTCCCGCAATGTCCGCGCGGCACGGGCGTCACGGAGTTCATCGGATTTCGCTCCACGGAGACTGCGATCCGCCAATTCCGTTGAAGCTGCAACTACACGGGGTCGTGCCGCGAAGAATTCCGTCACAGCTTCACGGTCACCCAACCAGAGAAGGAGAGCGGTCACATCGGCCTTGAGGAGCGTCCGCATCTCCTCTGCCATCCGTGCCTCGATCGACCGCACCGAGATTGACCGCAGCACAACGCCGATCACCCCCAGGAATCCGGCAACAACGAGTGCTGCGATGGCCAATCGAACGCGAGTCACGCCCTGCTAACTCCGCTCCATCGGAAGCTGGAACCTTCCGAACACTAAGGGCATCAACGTTCGCAACACCCTCTCGAAAAACACGAGCGCGACCGCGCCAGTCACCGCAAACAGGATCCCGTTCGATGCACCAAGCCACGCAGGAGGAACGTACGTCTCTCCGGGTGCGAATCGCATGCGGGTAAGGCCGGTGACCACGCCCGAGACATGCAACCACACTACTAGGCCCGCAACGCCCACGTTGAGCCCAATGAGGCCTCGTCGCATCGATGCTGAGCTGAAATAGGCGGGATCGGCACCGTCACGGGCCGACACAAACTCCTTCAGCAACCAGAAGACCGCAGCGAGCAACACCATCGTATCGATCCCAATGGTCGCGCCCATCGCATGTCCCGTAACGGCGTAGGTACCGTGAATTACGGCGTTGAACGGTGGGATGGAGATCAGGATCGAAGAAAAGAGTAGGGCGAACGTCCACCACTTGGCTGAGTTGAAGGCGGTTCTCGAGGCATCATGCTTTCCGCCTCCGTCACGCATCAAGCACCACACGTCATTGATACACCGCGCGAGGATCGTGATCTCGGTCATCGATACTACAAATGAAATCCAGTTGACCGCAGCACTCTGCGGGAGATGATACGAATGGTGACCGAAGTTCGTAAACGAATTGAGTAGTCCAACCGCGAGCAACGCGTATGCCATCTTCGAATGACCGTACGATTTGTCACCCGTCATTTTCTCAGCGATGTAGACGATGGTACCGTACACGAAGAGGTTGAAGCTGCCGACTAACGTGCCGGTGGCCTTCCACTGGACGCGAAGGTCTTGGACCGGATCGGCGAAGATCTGTGGCAGGAGATACGCGTGCTGTTCGAGGAAGGTGAAAAGGAAAAAGAAAAAGGCCACGCCCCACATTGTGACGTAAACCGGTTGTTCCCAGAACGACCTACCAACCACTCTATAGAAATTCCATAGATAACAGACCCAACCAATCACGATCAGGGCCGACACGATCGGATGAAATCCTACGTATTCGCGGCCAGACGTGACTCTCAATGCCAAGGTTCCGATTACGAGAATGCCGGCAGCCGCCCAACACAACACTTGCACACGGAGTCGCAAGCGGTCTCCCGGCGTGGCCGGGCCACCAACGTCTTCGAGAAACCGATAGACCACAGCCGCCCCAGCCAAGAGTATCCAGGCGATGGCAAAAGTCGTATGGATGGGACGCAGTTGACGAAGATCGATGCCGATGGACTGCATGAACGGCGCGAGTGCCGGCACCGAGTAGAGTGCCGCGAGGATGCCGGCGAACAGTGTGATGCTGAGTGCGATCAATCCACCGCGTACGAACGTGAGCGTCGCAAACTGCCGAGCGTCGTCGGCCACGACCATGGCAGGTGAAGAGACCGGTTCAGAGATAATCGAAACGCCGCCTGCTACATCCGTCACCGAAACTCCCACCACGGGATGTCGCGGAACCGTACAGAACGGTCCGGCTCGCTGGCACGCATGCCAGCGGCAATAGCCTCACGATTCTCGGCGAGCCAGTCGAGAAAGGTCACCATCGCATCGAGTTCGTTACCCGAGAACGAAGGTGTTGGTGGAGGCATGCCGTTCACGATCCGGCCCTCCACGAGCACTGATCGCAGCTCTTCGGTCGTCATCCGTCCCGTCGCGAGCGCGAGGTCAGGGGCACCAGCGGGTGAGGCCGCGAGGGGTAGATGACAGGACGAGCAGATCCGCGCTCGCATAGCATCCCAGCCCGCCCGCGCGACCGGCGCATCTTCCAGCAACGGCTCTACTGTGTCGCCAAAGCGATCCCAGGGGGTGCCGCCCGAATCTGCGCGGGCCAGCCGGAGCTGTCCTCGCCCAAGATCGGGTCGGTCCATCGCCTTCAGAAACGCGCGGATGTCTCGAATCTCGGTATTCGATAAGTTGAATGCCGGCATCTGGCCGCTCCCGATTGTGAGCAGAGATCGCAAGCGGACAGTATCGACGGAACTGTATGCGTTCGTGAGATCCGGCCCAAGGAACCCACCCTGCCCGTAGAACTGGTGGCATACCTGGCACCCATTGTCATGCCAGAGCTCCCTTCCGCGAATGGCCTCTTCGTCGATCGGTCCCGTCGGCTCGTCGGAATAGACGAGGGCCGTTTGCACGGCAAAGGCCGCGACCAAGAACGCCATCATTATTTTCTTGGCTGTGGGAGTGACCATGATAAGGACTCTGAAGGGGGTACCGGGTTAAGGGTCAGGAATGTGGCACAATCTAACAGCGGGATGGCGAGATGGTGGGATGGCGGAATAGAACGGGCCCCATCCCACTCACCCGCCTACTCGTAGTTCGCGAACTGTACATGTGCAATTAGCCAATTCCCATCGATGTGGGCGTACACGAAGGTCACGGGGCCCCGCTGCACACTGTCGCGTGGCGCAGTGCGGTCGCCAAAGAACCACGCTGCAGTCACGGTCGCTACGTCGTCCCGCTGCTGGCCGTGAACGTCCTCCAACCAGAGTTCCTGCTCCGGCAGTGAGCCGCCGGCCACGAACCCAAATCCCTCGTGATGGGCAATAATCGAGTCGAAGCCCAAGACGAGCCCCTCACGTTCCGACGAAAGGTAGGAGACCGTGGAATCGGTTACGAAGAGGTCACCAACACGGTCAAGATCGTAGGTGCGCCACAGCTCCACCCAATGAGCAGTTTCGGCTTGGGCGTCGAAAGTAGGAGCGGGAGCCACGCAGGCGCCTGTAGCAATGAGAATCGTAGCAAAAATCAAATTGCGCATATCCGCATCCTTGTCGTTTATCCGTGGCAGCAGTTCCTTAGAATCTCGAACTCCGAATCCACACGTCCGCCCGTTCCCACACCTCATTGAATTCGTCGCGGACTCGATTCGCCTCGGCCTCCCTCCCCTGAGCTCGAAGCGCTCGGTCTAAGCCGAACAAGCTCCACCCATTATGAGGATGGTCCTCGAGTGCCAAGCGATACACTCGCTCGGCTTCAGCGGGACGGTCGAGATCTAGGAGCAGAGCGCCGAGCCAATGGCGCGCAGAGAAATTGAGCGGCTCGGGTTCATCATAGCGTAGGCCATCCTCAAGTTCGATGGCATGCTCCAACGTAACGACGGCTTCGTCGTACTGCCCTTCGCTCGCTTGAATCTCTGCTCTCAGGATGCCGCCCGTCACACCGAGCAGACTGGCCGCCGTGTGCCCTCTGAACAAAATGGAGTCGGGTACGGTTGTGGCCGCCTCCTCCACGAATTCCGCATAGATGCGCGCGCTGTCACGATCGCCGACCCGCAGGTGTGCGTAGCCACGCCCGAACTCCCATAGTCCTTTAAAGATCGGATTCTCGGGTGGATCGTGCAGACCGAGCAACTCATCGAAGCGACCAAACCGAACGAGCGTAAGAGCCTGGTAGAATTGGCCGTCGTGCACGAGCTTCGCGTAGTCCTTGGCGGCCTGGTTCGCGAGCGCACCCTGACCGCCCATCGACGCTGCAAACAAGAGCATATGCAAGTTGTGTGAAGGGTAGATCGCGAATCCTTCACCCACCTCGGCTTTCAAATCCGAGTGCCACGCCTGAACATTGGCCTGTACGGCCTCATCCCACCGACCGACACGGTTGTAGGTGTGCGACGGCATGTGGTTGATGTGGCTGGCACCCGGAATAGCATTCCCTAGATGATCGGCGCAGGCCTGCGCTTTGCCAGGTGCTGTGGTCGACTCGGTAGCGTGGACGTATAGATGGCAGGCGCCGGGGTGCGTGATGTCTACCGCTAGCACGGCTTCCAATACTCGGTGAATGTGCTGCACTTCGGGATTGTCGAGGTCCCACGTGCCTCGGCGGGGCTGCAACAACATCAGCGACTCACCGTAGAACGTCCCGACAACTTGCTCCTGCGGAAACGTCTCCCAGACCTTCGCCATCGCCGCCGAGTAGGCTTCGTCGAGTTCGCGACGCGTGTCAGGATCGTGAACTTCGGTGAACCGAATCACCATCGCGTCGATCAGCGCTTGCTCGAGTGGGGTGGCCTTCGATGCCAATCGTTTGGCCTTTTGGATAGCCGCAAAGGCACGAGGAGCATTGGCGCTCTGCATCGGGCCGTTGAGATACGGCGCCCAGGCCCACGCCTCACCGAAGTAGCACATGGCGCAATCCGGATCGCGCTTCTGCGCCTCGACGAACGACCGTGCCGCATCCCTCGGCGTGAAGGCATACATGAACTGCATACCCTGATCGAAGAAGGCCTGGGCGTCATCCGAGTGCGTCGTGATCGGCCACGTCAACGGACCGAGCCCCACGGCATAGGGGGGCATCGTATCGTCGAACAACACCGGATAGGTCACAGCCTGACCCAGCGCGGCCGAGGTTGGACCAACGGCCGTTGCCAGCGCAACCAGTACGGAGAGTCTCATGGAGACTTGAAGAATAAGAGTCATGCGTGGGAAGATGCTAAGATGGGGCGATCACCGCGAGTCCTCGTATTTCACCTGCCTCATTGCCCGCTCCGCCATTCGGTCGACCGCGCCCGGCGCAATCACTTTGATCCACTTTCCCAGTTTCCCACGCCCGGACATGACGATTTCGCGCTTGCGTTTCGCCGCGGCACGGAGGATCAGCTCGGCACAGCGTTCCGCCGTCATGAACCGGCTGCTCCCGCCATCGAACGCGAGGGGCGTGCCGCGAGGACCGAGGACACGCTCCCGCACTTCGGTCTGGACAAAATCCGGAAGCGCGATCGTGACAGATACACCATGGGGCTTTTCCTCGATCCGCAGGCTCTCGAAAAATCCCACCATCGCGTGCTTACTTGCGGCGTAGATGCTTCGCAGCGGTACCCCCGTGCGTCCGGTGAGGCTCGCGACGGCAACGATTCTCCCCTTCGCGCGGCGCAGGTACGAGAGCGCGGAGTAGGTGCAATAGACACTTCCGAGGTAGTTCACCTTCATCACCTGTTCCGGAAGGTCCATTGCCTCCAAGTCCCCAAATCGCGCGACCACGGAGATTCCCGCATTGTTGATCAGAACATCGATTCCGTCGAAGTCGGCAACGGCCCGGCGAATCAACATCTCGCAGGCCAGTCGATCGGTGATATCGGTAGGCACGGCGGTGGTCTCCCCTCCCCGGTCACGGCACTCCTGCGCCACCTGCTCGAGTTTGTCGTGTGTCCGGGCTGCGAGTACCAGCCGGGCACCTCGATCGGCCAATTGGAGTGCCATCTCCCGACCGATGCCCTGCGACGCACCCGTCAGCACCACTACCTTGCCTTGGAAGGCACTCACTCCGGGCTCATCGTATAGCACCATGCCTCACCCTCCAACACCACCTCCCCCTCATCCCGTTCGACGCGCACTGCCAACTGCGTCACCGGCTTCGATTCGTGCACACTCAGCACCTCAACCGTAGCGCGAATCGTATCGCCGATGAACACGGGAGCCGTGAACTTCCAATTTTGACTCAAGAACACCGTTCCTGGTCCGGGAAGATCCATGGCGACCAACGCGTGCAAGAGCCCCGTCGTCAAGCCACCCTGCGTAACGAGTTTTCCGAAACGGGTCGCTGCGGCGAACTCTTCATCGAAGTGCAGCGGATTGTAATCACCGGATATTTCGGCAAACTGTTCCACATGCCTCTTGGTAACCGTATGTTCACGCGTTGCAGTCTGTCCGACGGTGAGCGCGCCATTCGCCATTACTGACGTTGCTCCAGCAAACGTACCACCAGCAGAACCGGCCGATGATCCGAAGCAATGGGTTCGTCGATGACACGGTACTCGAGAACTTCAAAACGAGATGCCGGGCGCAGCATGACGTAGTCGATCTCTCTGGCCGGCTGGTCCGACGGAAACGTCAGACGGTTACCACTCTTGGGGGGAATGGACCACCTTCGTGACAGCAGATCGATGACCGGCGATTCGGGTTGGGAGTTGAAATCACCGACCAGTACGACGGGTCGCGGGTCATCCGCGAATATGTCGATCAGCCGTTCAGCCTGCGCCAGGCGTTCAGCCTCGGTGGCATACAAATGGATGCCTACCATCACGATCGACCCTGAAAAGTCAGTCGGTTGCACGGCAATGGCCAGGGCGGTTCGCGGTTCTAGACCATCCGGTAAGCGGTGATTGGTAAACTCGACGATCGGATACCGAGACAGCAACGCCATGCCGTACTGTCCCTCGCGATATTCCATGAATCCACCGAAAACAGCATTCATGTCCGTGAGCGTACCTAGTCGTCGGGCCTGATCGATGCCCGCTGTTCGCGTCGTCGCACTATCTATCTCCTGAAGGGCAACGAGGTCAGGGCGCAGTCTATTGATCACGGCCGCAGCACGCCGAAGATCTACGCTGTCATCGATCCCAGCTCCATGGCGGATGTTGTAGGCCAACACCCGCAGAACAATGTCATTCTGCGCGACCGCAGAGGCCGGTGACAGCGCCATCCCGATCATCACGACCGCTGCCCCAAGCGCTCGACGGAAATACGCTACGCTACCGCACGACATTGAACTGATGCGTGTACTTGATGATGAACGACCGCTCGACGGGCCCGACGGGCGACTCCGTATGCTGAATCTCGTTATACACCAGGTAGAGGCCGGTTCCCGCAGTGTTTAACCACCCGAACCGGATGTTGGCCGAAACGTCGCTGTCATCGGTGCTGTACTGGACCAACGCCTGAAGGAACATCCGAGGCGTGAATGAATAGGCGAGCTTCGCCCCGACCAATGTGTTGGTGAACGCACCCTCCACGAGGTCAACGTTGTTGTGGGCCACTCGGAGCGCGCCGACCCACGTCGATCCTAGACGATTAGTGAGTTCACCGCCATAGCTCCTCCGATGGCCTGAATAAAACCCTCCGACCGTGACATCACCACCAAGAGCCAACACGGCGCTCGGGTTAGTGCTGAATCGCACTCGAATCTCGGGGAAGTCATAAGTGCCCGGCGGGATGATCACTCCGTCCGAAATCTCGAACGGATCCTTCAGTCCTTCGCGCTGGACATTGGTGGCAAACGAGAAGAACCCGCCGTTCTCGAGCTCCCCTGCCATGTCGATATGGAGATACCGCGTTTCGTGAAACCCGTTAAAATCGTAGAAGTTGCGGAGCAGAGCGTGCGGACGAAGCTCTCGGAGCCATGGGATGCCCGGCACACGGATCATTCGCT
>JBDHLU010000045.1:0-30991 GCA_039656555.1 Gemmatimonadota bacterium
AGCCCCAAATAGCCCAGAGCCGCCGCCGTCCCACCCACGAACCCCCGACGGGAAATGGTCTGCTTCTTACTCATGGCGGTCTCCGTTGTGTGAGTGCCCCAACCATTTAACATTTGGCCTCGGGCATACATGCGCAAGCGTGGTGTCAGAACGCGATCAGCCCGTACCCGTCCGCCTGATATCGCACCAACGCCGTCATCGCCGAGAGTGCCACCTTGGCCTCGGGCACCAAGAGTTCGGGGTAGAACCCTCTCGACATTGCCGTTTGCCCACACATCACGATGTCGACACCGGCCTCCGCGAGCGCTGCAATTAGATCGCGATCCGGATTGTCGACACCGTACTTCTTCCTATAGGCATCGTGGCTCAACAGCGCCCGGCCCGCGGGTCCATGGATCACCAATGCCGCGTGGACGTTTTCGTTTGGCACTCCGGCCTGCGCGTGCATGTTGAGATACCGCGCCACGGTCTCGATACGACGGTTGAGGGCGCCGACATTGTCAGGTGCGAGCCGAACCTCGAACACCGCGCGGTAAGACAGATCCGGCTGAGTCGGAATGTCGGGACGATCGATCGTATATACGGCGCCAAAACTGGTGACGACCGGACCCGGTAGGGATGTTGGCGCCTGAGCGTAGGCTGTCGGTAGGAGGATGATGAACGTAGCAGTGGTAACGGCAGCGGTGCGTAGCAGCATGACGGATCGTCTCTTTCGTCGCAACATCGAGGAGTGGTTTGGCTGGTTATTCGAGGCGCCTCGCAATCACCTCTGCATCGGAATCGGTCGCCGACAAGTAGAGATTCGGCGTGCGTTTGGCGCGACGATGGCGCCAGTCGGCGCCTTTGGCCATGCGTTCGATACCAGCCAGCACATCGATCCGACTCACCACTCCTACGAGGTGATCGCCATCCACCACCGGGAGCCGCCTGATTCGATGCTCCAGAAAGTCGTCAGTGATCGTATAGATGTCCGTGGATGACGAAATCGCGTGGTAGTCCTCGGTCATGTACGTGGCAACGGTTCCGCGCTCGGGGTCTCTCTGTTGGTCGTACTCGCTTACGGCAAAATGCCGGAGGCAATCCACCTCGCTAAGCACGCCCACGAGCTTGCCGTTGTCTTCAACTACAGGCAATCCTGACACTCGTTTCTTCACGATCAAATGGATTGCATCTCTGACCAAAGTGGACGGGCGCACCGTCACGAGCTTCCGCGTCATGATGTCGCGGGCCGTCAGCATTCCACATTTCTTCATGACACTCTCCTGCACGCGGCCCGATCTTCCGGCGAACACACACAATCCGGCTCACAGCTGCCGCGAAGCGGCGGCCGCCCAAAAAAGTTTCCGACCCCCAAAGCCAAGACCGCAATGAGGAAGACTGCTATGGCTGCCACAATCGTCGTCATGATTCCCCTCCCTTGGTCCGCTCCCGAAACGCCGTGGTCACCACAGAATCGTAACCGGTGTCAGCCCGAGTGACAAAGAACGCCGCGATCCCTTCACGTTCCGCAAGTTCCCAGCCGTGCTCGGGGCCCAACACCGTGAGGGCCGTGGCCCACGCATCCGCCACTGCGGCGCTCCCGTCGATCACACTCACGAGCGACCCGCGATAGGGGTTTGGCCGCCCAGTCCTGGGGTCAATGATGTGGGAATACATCACGCCGTCGCGCTCATCGAAATTTCTATAGTCCCCGGACGTGGCAATTGCCGCATTCTCCAACTCGACGGCACGAAACACTCGGCGGGCGGCGGTGTCTGGTTCCTCGATCGCGACCCGCCATCGGTCACCCGAGTGTTTCGTACCACGGGCCTTTAGCTCTCCACCCACCTCGATGAGGAATGTCGACATCCCCTCCGCGACAAGTTCATCCGCCACACGGTCTACCGCGTACCCCTTCGCTATCGCCGAAAGGTCGGCCACCGTCTCTGGATGAAGCTTGGTGAGCGTGCGCCCATCACCGTCGAGCACGATCTTGTCCCACCCAACGAATGCCCGCAGGCGTGCTACCACGCTTGCGTCCGGCATGCTTCCTGTGGTCGCGATGGGCCCAAACCCCCACAGGTTGACCAACGGACCCACCGTTATGTCGAACGCGCCTCCGGTTATTCCACTGATCCGCTTGGCGAGCGCGAAAACCTCGTACACAGATTCGGAGACCGGAAATGGTGTGGTACTGTGATGGGCATTGAAATGTGACAACTCCGAGGCGGTGTCGTACGTCGACATTCTCCCGTCGACATCATCCAATGCCGCTTGAATGATCGACGCGATCTCATTCTGCTTTTCCGTCGACAACGGCACCGTTTCGACCTTCACCGAATAGGTCGTCCCCATCGTGCCGCCGGTGAACTCGTACACCGCCGGCCCATTGCCGCTCCCAAGCAACCGCCATGCAGTAAGGCTGATCAACACCGCCAACCCAACCAGCGGTATGAGAACCGCGCGATTGGCAATGCGCGGCGTCAGATTGGGACGATCAGCTCCCGAAGTCATCGAACATGATGTTTTCCGGCTCGACACCGAGGTCGTACAACATCTCCTTGGTCGCATCGATCATCATCGGCGGACCGCAGAGGTAGTACTCGATCTCTTCGGGGACCGGATGGCCCTCTAGGTAGTTGTCGCGCACCACCTGATGGATGAATCCAGTAAGGCCGGTCCACGCATCCTCGGGCAGTGGTTCCGATAGCGCTAGATGCCATTCGAACTCGGGGTGCTCAGCCGCAATAGAGTTGAAGTCGTCCTCGTAGAACGCCTCACGCAGGCTTCGCGCTCCATACCAGAACGTCACTTTCCGGTGCGTCGCGACCCGTCGGAATTGATCGAAGATGTGCGACCGCATCGGCGCCATGCCCGCACCACCCCCGATGAACATCATTTCGTTGTCCGTCTCGCGGGCAAAGAACTCACCGAACGGGCCGGTGATCGTGACTGTATCGCCTGGCTTCAGGTTGAAGATGTATGACGAGACGACGCCCGGGGGAGCATCCGTGCCGGGTGGCGGCGTGGCTATCCGAACATTGAGCATGATGATGCCGCGCTCTTCCGGATAGTTGGCCATCGAGTACGCCCGCGTCACAGGTTTCTTGGGTGTGGACTCGAATCGCCACAGGTCGAACCTATCCCAATCCGCCCTATACTCGTCTTCGACGG
This sequence comes from Gemmatimonadota bacterium, assembly GCA_039656555.1. GTDB lineage: Bacteria > Gemmatimonadota > Gemmatimonadetes > Gemmatimonadales > GWC2-71-9 > CAMYLY01. The sequence goes on from JBDHLU010000045.1 coordinate 3,154, forward strand.
CGAAGTCCTGGTAGCGGACGTGATGCGGCGGCACTTCGATCTGGATGTACCCGCCCGCGCGGAACGGTACCTCCTCGCCTTCCGGCAGCTCGAGCACCAATTCTTTGATGAACGTCGCGACGTTGTGATTGCTCTTGACCGTGCACTCCCACTGCTCGACGGCAAACACCTCCGCCGGCACTTCTAGCTCGAGGTCGTCCTTGATCTTTACCTGACAGCCGAGTCGCCAACCATCCTTGGCCTCGCCCTTCGTGATGTGGGAAGCCTCGGTGGGAAGAAGTTCCCCACCACCGGCCATTACCTTCACCCGGCACACCCCGCACGTTCCCTGGCCGCCGCACGCGGAAGGGAGAAACACACCCGCCTGGGTAAGCGCCGTGAGGACGGTTCCGCCCGCTGACGCCTTGATCTGGGGCCCATTCCCACTGTTGATGACGAGTTTGACCTCGCCGCTCGGCACCAGAGCCCTACGTGCGATCAGCAACACCGAGACAAGCACCCCTATGACCAGGGTGAAGGCAACGACGGCAAAGAGAACCGTGTTCATCTCAGAGTAAGATTCCCGAGAACGCCATGAAGCCCATCGACATCAGTCCGACGATAATGAAGGTGATCCCCAATCCGCGAAGTGGTGCCGGCACGTTACTGTAGCGAAGGCGTTCCCGTATTGCCGCCAGTGCGACGACGGCCAGCGCCCAACCGATTCCCGAACTGATTCCGTAAACGGTGCTCTCGGCGAGCGTGTACTCGCGCTCGACCATGAACAACGATCCACCGAGGATCGCGCAGTTCACGGCTATCAGTGGAAGAAAGACACCGAGCGCGTGATAGAGTCCAGGCGAAAAATGATCGATCGCCATTTCGACGAGTTGGACCGACGCCGCGATCGTGCCGATCAACACGAGGTACGTCAAAAACGAAAGGTCGGTCGCTTCGCCACCCGGCAACCAACTCAGCGCCCCCGGCTTCAGGATGAAGGCATTGAGAACCTGGTTGAGCGGCACCGTGATCCCCAACACAAAGATGACAGCCGCTCCCAACCCAAACGCGGTCTCGACCTTGCGCGAGACGGCGAGGAACGAGCACATCCCGAGGAAGAACGCGAGCGCCAGGTTCTCAACGAATATGGCTTTGGTCGCCAGGCTCAAATAGTGCTCGAGCACTGAAGTCCTCCTCTATCTGTTCGGGTTTCCACGCACGGATCACCCAGATGAAGATGCCGATCAGTAGGAACGCACCGGGTGCGAGTACCATCATCCCGTTCGGGAGGTACCACCCGCCGTCGCTTACCGTTCGCAGCACCGTCACACCAAAGACGGAACCGGAACCCAACAGCTCCCGGAAGAACGCGACGAGCATCAGGATCATTCCGTAGCCGAGCGCGTTGCCCAATCCATCCAGCAAACTCTTCCCCGGCGGGTTCTGCATCGCGAATGCTTCCGCCCGACCCATGACGATGCAATTCGTGATGATGAGGCCAACGAACACGGTCAGTTGTCGACTGATCTCGTACGCAAACGCTTTCAGCAATTGATCCGTTACAATGACGAGTGAGGCAATGATCGTCAGCTGCACGATGATGCGCACACTGCTCGGGATGCGACGACGAATCATGCTTATCGTGACGTTGGATCCGACGAGCACGCCGACAACTGCCAGACTCATCACGAACGCCGTGGACATCTTGGTCGAGACCGCGAGCGCGGAACAGATGCCCAACACCTGCAACGTGATGGGATTGTCGTTGACCAGGGGGTCGAACAGGATGTCGCGGTTCGACTTACTCATCCGTTCGCCCGCTCAGTCCGAAACCGTTCCAGATAAGGGCCGAAACCCTGCGGCCCGAGCCAAAACTGCACGAGGTTCGTGATACCTCGCCCGGTAATTGTCGCGCCGGCGAGACCGTCGACTTCGAACGGCGCGTCATCGACCGATCCTGCAGGCCCCTTGATCACCCTGATCTGCGGTATCCAGTCGTCGTCGAACGCCCGCCTACCTTCCCACAGCGCCCGCCAACCGGGATTCTCGATCTCTCCGCCAAGACCCGGTGTTTCCTTGTGTTCGTAGAACGTGATGCCTTGAATGGTCCGGAGGTCGGAGCTGAGGGCGATGAACCCATAAACTGTGCCCCACATCCCGCTGCCCTCGATAGGAAGGATCAGACCTGACACGTCGTCTCCGCTCATGACGTGGTAGACGATGGCATTATCTGGCAGACGCGTGAGTCCAGCCTTGTTATCGGGTGCGGTAGTGCTGGTAGCCGGGTCGTGCGACGCTCGGCGCTGATCGAACGCCGTGACGTCGATCTCGGGAGCATAGGCACCACTCGACAAGTCGATGGCTACGGGTCGAATCGCATCGTTGAAGCGGTCAACGACTTCGTCACTCGAGAGCCTCTCACCCGGACGTACCAAACCCGCCACGCGGACCAAACCCGACACGTCGATGACTTTCCTCTGCACGTCGAGCAGCCGATTGCGTTCCTGCCGATCCTTCAGAGCGACGCTCAGGGTCGCCACGATAATTGACGCAACCACGCTGATGGTTGCGGCAAATCGTAGCGTGTAGGCGGGACTATGCTGCATAGCGCACCGCCCTGCGTTTGATGTTACTCCGGACCACGAAGTAGTCGATCAGCGGGGCAAACATGTTCATGAACAGGATGGCGAGCATCATCCCTTCGGGATAGGCGGGGTTGACCGTGCGAATCAGAATGCAAAGCACGCCAATGCCGATGCCGTACCACCACTTGCCTACCCTGGTGAACGCCGACGATACCGGGTCCGTCGCCATGAACACCGTACCGATGGCCCATCCACCGAGTACGATGTGCCAGTGAAACGGCACACTGAACATTGGGTTCGTGTCCGACCCAACCCAGTTCAGCAACGCCGCGGCGGCGAACGTGCCCAGCGTCACGCCAGCCATGGTTCGCCACGATCCGATTCGCGTGACCAACAGTAGGACCGCCCCCAGCAAACACGCGAACACCGAGGTCTCACCCATCGACCCGGGGATACGCCCCCAGAACGCGGCCCACCAGTCGAAGCCGGCGAGAGCACCTGGCGTGACCCCTGCTTCGACAAGCATCGTGGCACCGGCAAAGTTGTCGGCCGCCAAGATGTCGGCGGCGATCCAAGGCGCGTCACCACTTATGTCAGCCGGATAGGCGAAGAACAGAAACGCCCTGGCGACAAGGGCCGGGTTCAAGAAGTTCATCCCGGTACCGCCGAACACTTCCTTACCCATCACGACACCGAACACCGTCCCGACAAACACTTGCCAAAGGGGAATCGTGGGCGGGAGGATGAGTGGGATGAGCGCGCCGGTCACGAGAAAGCCTTCATTGATCTCGTGGTTCCGCACTGTCGCGAACGCCACTTCGACCAGACCGCCAGCCGCAAAGCACGCGAGAGAGACGGGAATGAAGTACAGCGCTCCGTGAATGGTAGTGAGAATCGGATTGGAGAAGTCGAAGCTGAGGCCGATTCCCGTGTACACGGTGGTCTGCCAATCACCCAACGGCGGGACGCCCGCGGCGATGGCCAACTGCGCCTGGTATCCCGTGTTGTACATGGCCATGAGCATGCACGGGACCAGCGCGAGCACGACCAACGACATCATGCGCTTCTGGTCGATCCCGTCCCGGACGTGTGACGCCGTACGTGTGACCGTCCCCGGAGTATAGAGAATCGTGTCGATGGCTTCGTAGAGCGGGAACAGTGCCTTGAGCGGCCCGCCCTCGTGAAAGGCCGGTTCGACCTTGTCGAGCATCCTGCGGAGCATCTTCATCCGTCGTGCTCCACGGTCGTCAGTATCCGCCGAAGCAATGGACCATAGTCGATCTTGCCTGGATCGACGAACGTGCAGAGCGCCAGGTCTTCTTCCGCCAACTCGAGACAACCAAGTTGTTCGGCGGTCTCGGTGTCTTCGACCACCAGCGCACGCAGGAGCATGGTCGGCATAATGTCGAACGGCATGACCTGCTCGTACATTCCGATCGGCACCATTGCGCGTGGCGAGCCGTTCGTACTCGTCGTGAACTCGAATTGTCGAGGTCGAAAGAACTTGGACAGGAAGATCGGGATTACGGAGAACTTCTTGAAGCCGGGCCTCATCCATCCCATGAACTCGCGTTCTCGACCTTCCGCGAGCACGCTGACCTGGTTGTCATAGCGACCAAGGAAGCCGAAGGCCTCACCAATGGCCGCTTTGCCGGAGAACACCGAACCCGAAATGGGCCGGACGTCGTCACCCAGCTCGTTCGCGTCGAACAAGTCGGCCACGCGCGCGCCCATCCGCGTCTCGATCAGGCGAGGCCGGTCGATACCCGGCCCGCCAAGCGCCACGACCCGCCTCACATCAAGCTGCCCCGTGGCAAAGAGGCGACCAATCGCCACAACGTCCTGGTACCCAATGGTCCACACCGTTCGGGCTCGACTCACGGGTTTCACGAGGTGCACGTGCAGGCCAGCCGTGCCAGCGGGGTGCGGTCCGGCAAATTCTTCCACCGTCACCGGCGCTTTCACACCCTCCGCGATGGTCGATCCCGGTCGCTGGCACAGGAACGTCTCGCCCTCAGTGAGCTTCGCAATGACGTTCAAGCCACGATCGAACTCCTCGAGCCGATCCGACAGCACCACCTCCGGCAATGGCGCGAGGGGATTGCTGTCCATCGCTGTTACAAAAATCGCGGCCGGCGTCGATTCCGGTCGGGGTACTCTAGAGTAAGGTCGCGTGCGAAAACTGGCCCATTGACCAGATTCGAGTAACAAAGCCCTGATCTGATCGGTATCCAGGGTGGCGGGATCGCTACCCGTGAAGTGTTCGAACACGACGGACGCTTCGGAATCGTCCAACTCGACGACAATCGATTGTAACACGCGCCGCGCGCCCCGGTTGATCGCCACCACCCGACCCGCACCTGGCGACGTGTAGTGCACTCCCGGAATGGCGCGATCCTCTACGATTGGCTGGCCTAGGCGGACCGAATCACCAACCTCGACCAACAACCTCGGCTTGAGGCCCGCAAAATCGTCTCCGAGGAACGCCACCTGAGCTACGGTGGCAGTGCCGGTGACCTTCTGCTCGGGCTCTCCAGAGATCGGGAGCTTGAGACCGCGCTTGACTCGATGAAGCGCCATCGCTCGTTTCGATAGGTTCAAGGGGTTGGGACGGCTGGCTCGAACAAGCATCGTGACACCGCTTGACCGCCCGTCCTGAAAATGAAGCAGTGGTCGGGACCTTTCAAGCCCGGCGTAATCCCTCTTCCCCATTCTTCTGAACTGTTCCATCTTACGCCGCTCTGGGAACACATGGTCTGGATTGGTCACTGCAATGGATACTGGACGAGAGTCGAAGTCGAAGCGTAGCTCGGGCTTGTTGACCTCACTTAGCGAAATGAACACCGCGAAGGAGAAACGCAGTTGGCTAGCTCCGCTGGTGTTCCTCGCGCACAACCCGCTTTCGTTCGTGGGTCTGTTTCTCGTCAATGCCGCGGCCGTAATTTGGCTTTTTATTCTCCCGGTCGTCACGGGGGAGGGCGAGCGACATCCGTATCTGGTCGTCTTCTTTCTTGGAGTGGTTCCCGTCGCCTTCGGCCTGGGGATGATTCTGATCCCGCTCGGGATCTATCTCCGCGGGAGGAAACAGAAGAAGCGTGCTGTCCAGCCACGGGAGTTCAGACCGCTTGGGTGGGACAATCGCGAGTTCCGTAATCTCGCGGTGTTCATCGTCGCAGCGACCGGGCTCAATGTTCTGGTCGGTGGATACTTTAGCCGGGCCACCATCCACTACATGGCCTCGCCCAACTTCTGCGGGACGACATGTCACAGCATGACGCCGGAGTTCATCGCGTATCAGGACTCACCGCACCGCAACGTCGACTGTGTCGAGTGCCACATTGGATCGGGCCGGCAAGCGTACGTTCAAGCGAAGTTGAACGGTCTGTCGGAGGTCGTCAGCACCGTGTTCAATAATTTCCCACGCCCTATCCCGACACCCGTACACAACCTGCGCCCCGCTCGCGAGATCTGTGAAAGCTGCCACTGGCCTGGCAAATCGACCGGTATCAAGCTCAGAGTCGTCGACAACTTTGCCCCGGATTCGCTGAACACGCGCTCCAAGACGGTGCTGGCGATGGTAGTTGGCGGCGGACCCGGGAGTACCGGCATCCACAGTTTTCATGTTGGATCGGGCGTAGAGATCGAGTACGAGGCAGACTCGACTCGGCAAACCATCGATTGGGTGCGGTACACTGACACCTCAGGCGAAGTGATCGAGTTCGCGACCAAAGCGTGGAGGGAAAGTGATGGAGCGCAACGCGAGCGCCGGGTGATGGATTGTCTCGACTGTCATACGAGACCTTCACATCGATTCAAGATGCCGCAGCGGGCGCTCAACGAGGCCCTCGCCCTCGGCACGGTAGATACGACTCTTCCGTGGATCAAGAAGCAGGGGTTGGAGATCCTCAGGGTCGAGTACGCGAGTACCGAGGAGGCGGCAGAACGCATTCCGGCAGCTCTCGTCGACTTCTACCAGACTCAGCATCCCGACATCTTCGCGAGCATGGAGGAAACCGTGACGCGGTCGGCGTCAGGGTTGCTCGAGATCTACTCCCGCAACGTCTTTCCCGAGATGCGTGTCGAGTGGGGTACGTACCCCGACAACATTGGGCACTCCGATTTCCTCGGCTGTTTTCGGTGCCACGGCGGTATGCAAACCAGTCTAGACGGCCAGTCGATCGCGAGTGACTGCACTGCTTGCCATCAGATCCTGGCGCTCAGCGAACCAGAGGGAGTATTCCTGGAACGGTTGGGGATTACACGATAGAAGGCGAACCAAGAAACGCTATTCCGTATTTGGAGAGGTGACCATGAATGCCGCTGAACTTTTTGTCCGTTGCCTCGCCAACGAAGACATCGACTGCATCTACGGAATTCCGGGCGAGGAAAACATCGACATGATGGACGCCTTGCTCTCGAGCGATATTGAATTCGTGCTCACGCGACACGAGCAGGCAGCGGCGTTCATGGCTGACGTCTACGGCCGCCTCACCGGCAAGGCGGGTGTCTGCCTGGCAACACTCGGACCCGGGGCCACCAATCTCATCACCGGCGTGGCCGACGCCAATATGGATCACGCTCCGGTGATTGGCATCGCTGGGCAGGCAGATACCACGCGCATGCACAAAGAGAGTCACCAGCACTTGCCGTTGGTGGACATGTTCGAACCCATCTCGAAGTACGCGGTGCAAGTGCGGGTACCGGAGATCATCCCCGAGGTGATTCGGAAGGCATTCAAGACCGCACAGACTGAAAAACCCGGACTGTCGTTCATCGAACTACCTGAGAACGTGGCAGAGATGGAAGTCGAAGACCTACCGCCCCTTCTGGTCCAGCAACCGATGGAACCCGCCCCCGCGCCGGAGAAGATCAAACACGCAGTCGAGGTGCTTTCCGGCGCGAAGCATCCTCTCATCCTGGCCGGAAACGGAGTCGTTCGCGGCAATGCGTCGGACGATCTGGTGGCCTTCGCGGAAAAACTCAACATCCCGGTGGCAACGACCTTCATGGCCAAAGGAGCCATCCCGGCGTCGCACCGGCTCAGCCTCGGAACGATCGGCATTCAGGCAAAGGACTATGTCATGGCCGGCTTCGACGTGGCGGACGTCATTGTCTGCATCGGCTACGACATGATCGAGTACGCCCCGGAACGTTGGCACCCGACGAAAGATCGCTCGATCCTGCACCTCGACGTGTCGCCGGCGGAAGTCGACGAGCACTACATCGTGACCGTAGGCGTGCTGGGTAGGATCGAACAAACGCTGGACGCGATCGGCAATCTCGTCGCGCCCTTCCCCGATCCGAACATCGTGGAGCTTCAGCGGGTCATCACGAACGAACTCACTGACCACGCCGAAGATGATTGTTTCCCCATCAAGCCACAGAAGATTATCGGAGACCTCCGGCAGGCGCTCGGTGCCCACGACATCGTTATCAGCGACGTTGGCGCGCATAAAATGTGGATGGCACGGCTGTATCCGGCCGAGGCCCCAAACACATGTATCATCTCAAACGGTTTCGCCTCAATGGGCATTGGCCTCCCCGGCGCCATCGCCGCGAAACGCACGTTTCCCGATCGAAAGGTCGTCACCGTTACCGGCGACGCGGGGTTTCTCATGAACGTGCAGGAACTCGAGACTGCGATGCGCTTGGGTACACCCATCGTGGCTCTCATTTGGCGGGACGACAAGTATGGCCTCATCGAGTGGCATCAACTGCGCAAGTTTGGCCGTGCGAGTCACATCGAATTCACCAACCCCGATTTCGTCAAGCTCGCCGAGAGCTTTGGCTGCAAGGGGTATCGGGTCGAATCATCCGCAGATCTCTTGCCGACGTTGCGTCGGGCGCTAGACGACGACACGGTCGTCGTCATCGATTGTCCCGTCGATTACTCCGAGAACATGAAGCTGACCGAGAAGCTCGGCCGATTTGCTGCCCGCGGCTGAACCTAGGCGACCATGACTGCGCATTTCCCCACGCTGGTTCCGGGCGCAACGCCGTTCGGCACGATGACCGTACACGCACCGTGGGACGGCAGTGTGATCGCCGATATCGAAACGGGCGGCGCCGATGTCGTCGAGACGGCGTTGACGACCGCACGGGCCCTCGCCGACGACCGTGACGCCCTACTTCCCAAGGACGAACGGATCGCCATCCTCGAACGCACCGCGGCGATAATGCTAGAGCGACGAGAGAAGCTTGCCGTCGAGGCGGCGCGGGAGGGCGGCAAGCCGCTGGTCGACTCGCTCGTGGAGACCGATCGCGCTATCGATGGCGTCCGACTGTGCGTGGAAACATTGCGCACCCAGGTTGGGACGGAGATCCCGATGGGTATCGATGCGGCGTCGCGAAACCGGATCGCCCTGACCCGATGGGAGCCGATAGGCGTCGTCCTCGCGTTCAGCGCGTTCAACCATCCGCTCAACCTGATCGTCCACCAGGTGGGCCCCGCCGTGGCATCGGGATGCCCCGTTATCGTAAAGCCCGCCGAAGCAACTCCGCTCTCGTGCATGCGCTTCGTGGGGATATTGCGCGAGGCGGGCTTGCCGGAGGCGTGGTGCCAGGCGCTGGTGACTGACAACGTAGAGACAGCAGGATCATTGGTGTCCGACCCGCGCGTCGACTTTTTCACTTTCATTGGGAGCGCGCGCGTTGGGTGGATGCTCCGCTCGCGGTTGGCCCCCGGTACCAGATGCGTGTTAGAACATGGCGGGGCGGCACCAGTCCTCGTCGCTGCCGACGCGGATCTCGACAACGCGATTCCACTGCTCGCAAGAGGTGGTTTCTACCACGCGGGCCAGGTGTGCGTCTCGGTGCAGCGGGTCTTTGTAGAGGAAAGGCTCGCCCGCGAGCTCGCGGCGCGGCTGGCCGAAGCAGCGTCCGCGCTAACCGTCGGCGACCCCACCCAACCGGACACCGAGGTTGGCCCGCTGATCCGGGAGGCCGAAGTGACACGGATTGGAGAGTGGGTAGCCGAATCAGGGGGCGAAGTGCTTGCCGGCGGAGTGCCCATTTCGTCGCGGGCCTACGCGCCGACCGTGCTCTACGACCCATCGCCCAACGCGAAGGTGAGCACTGAGGAAATCTTCGGGCCGGTGGTGTGTGTCTATCCCGTCGAGAACTTGGATGAGGGGACGGACCGGGCAAACTCGCTGCCGCACGCGTTCCAGGCCGCCGTGTTCGCACAGGACATCGACGCAGTGCTGCGCGCGACCCAACGCCTCGATGCATCAGCCGTCATGGTTAACGACCACACGGCATTCCGGGTCGATTGGATGCCGTTTGCCGGGCTCAAACAATCCGGACTGGGCACAGGAGGCATCGGCTATACCATGCGTGACATGCAGGTGCAGAAACTCACGGTCATCCGGTCACCGGAGTTGTGATGGCCATGTGTTGTTCGCGCTCGTTTCAGAAGTCGAACTTTTCCTTTACGTAGCGGCGGGAGATCGCGGCCTCACCCACGCGCCGGATGCCAAGAACGAATGCCGCGGTCCGCAGGTCTACGTTCTTCTCTCCAGCTATCTGTCGGACAGCGGCATACGCGCGGCGCATGGTCTTTTCGAGTTCGTCGTTGATCCGATCCAGCTCCCAACGGAACTGCTGGATGTTCTGCGCCCACTCGAAGTAGCTGACGGTCACACCGCCGGCGTTGGCGAGGATGTCGGGCACCACTGTGACACCCTTCTTGTGCAGGATCTCGTCCGCCTCCGGAGTCGTAGGCGCGTTGGCTCCCTCCACGATGCACGTGGCACGAACGTCGCCGGCGTTGTCTCGCGTGATGGCGTCCTCGAGTGCCGCTGGAATCAGCACATCGGCGTCCCAAGTCACGACCTCCGAGCTGTCGAACGCGTCGGCATCAGGGAAGCCTTTTACCGTCCGATGCTCCTTTGCCCACTCTACGAGTTTTGGGACATCCAGACCCTCCGCCCTGCACACACCACCGAGGTGGTCTCCCACGGCCACGATCTTGGCCCCGCGTTCGGCGATGAGACGAGCCGCGTGGCTACCTACGTTACCGAAGCCTTGTACCGCGACGGTAACGTCGGCAATGGACATTCCCTGATCCTTCAGCGCCTCTTCGAGAACGTACATGACCCCCCGCCCCGTCGCCTCGTCACGGCCGGGCGAACCAAAGAGCTGTAACGGTTTGCCCGTCACGACACCGGGGGAGAATCCGTAGTAGCTGGAGTAGGCGTCCATGATCCAGCCCATGATCTGCGCGTTGGTATTCACGTCTGGCGCCGGGATGTCCATGGTTGGGCCGATGACTTCCTTGATGCCCCTGACGAAGGTGGTTGTGACGTCGTAAAGCTCTGCCTCGCTCATGTTGTGGGGATCGCAATTGATGCCGCCCTTGGCTCCGCCGAACGGCACGTCTACCACGGCCGTCTTCCACGTCATCAAATTGGCGAGGGCTGTGGCGTGCTCCTCGTCCATGCTCGGGTGAAAGCGCAAGCCGCCCTTGACCGGCCCGCGCGCGCTGTTGTGCTGCACGCGAAATCCGAAATGGTGCATGAGCTGACCCTGGTCGTCTTCGGTAATGATCTCCACTTTCACGACGCGATTCGGAGCGAGCAGCATTTGTCTAATCTTGGTGGAAAGATCCAATACGTCCGCAGCCTTATTGAAGTAGAAATGGCTTTCTTCGAGCACGCTCCGCCTCCCATTGAGTTTGTTTGACGACACGAGACCGACAGGTACCTTGGTCCATACGTTTCTGTACCTGTCTGCAAAGCAACCGCACAAGAGAATCATACCAAGACACGCCCGATGGGGGCGGACTGCCTCAGGATTGACTCCATGATCCGAACCATTCCACTCCGAGCCTTGCCATTCATCTTCGCATTGTGTGCAGCGTGTACCGCCAATGACGCCGACGACGAATGGATCCCGCTATTCAACGGGCACGACCTTACCGGGTGGATCCCAAAGATCAGGGGCAGTGCGCTGGGAGACGACCCCTTCGGTACGTTCCGCGTCAGGGATGGTCTCTTGACCGTTGGGTACGAGAACTACGACACATTCAACGATCGCTTCGGTCACCTCTTCTACGAAGCACCGTTCTCGCACTACCAACTACGCATCGAGTACCGCTTCGTCGGGGCCCAGGTGCCGGACGGTCCCGGCTGGGCGTTCAAGAACAGTGGTTTGATGTTCCACTCCCAGAGCCCCCAATCGATGGGGCTGAATCAAGACTTCCCCATCTCGTTAGAAGCACAGTTTCTCGGTGGCAACGGCCAAGACGAACGCCCGACATCGAACCTCTGCACGCCCGGTACCCACGTTGAGATGAACGGTGTTCTGGTCACCGAGCATTGCATCGATTCAACGGCGCCGACATTCCACGGTGAGGAATGGGTCACCGTCGATTTTCTCGTTCTGGGCGACTCGCTGATCGCCCACCTCTATGATGGTGACACGGTGCTCATGTACTCGCGCCCGGTGATTGGTGGGGGCGTCGTGAACGGCTACGACGAGGACGTCAAGCAGGACGGCCAGCCCCTAACCTCCGGGTACATCGCTTTGCAGAGCGAAAGCCATCCTATCCAGTTCCGACAGGTGCTCCTGAAAGAACTGCCGGCGGACTCCACGTGATACGCCCCACTTTCATCTCCGCTTTCGCGTCCGTCTTGGCGGCCGGCATCGTGCACGCACAAACTCCACGGACATTCGTCCAAGAAATTCCGGGAACGGATGTCACGCTCACCATGACGTTGGCGCCCGGCGGGACATTCACGCTGGGCAGTCCGGCCACGGAAGCCGGTCGCGATTCGGATGAGGGCCCTCAACGGTCCGTAGCCATCGAGCCGTTCTGGGTCGCCGTTCACGAGGTAACGCATGACCAGTTCGCGGTCTTCCGTGACCGCCGGCTCGACAACGACGCCACGGCGGTCGAGGGAGAGACGTTGGATGTCGATGCTGTCTCCCGCCCGAGCCCACCGTACGAAGATCCCGCACATGGGATGGGTAAGGGAAACCATCCCGCAACCGGGATGACGCAGTGGGCAGCTCTCCAATACGCGCGTTGGTTGTCCGTGAAGACGGGCCGCCTGTACCGGTTGCCAACCGAGGCCGAATGGGAATACGCCTGCCGGGCCGGAACCGCGACCACGTTCCCGTTTGGAGATGATACGGATTCGCTCGCCGGGCACGCTTGGTACGCCGCCAACAGCGGTGACGTCTTTCACTCAGTCGGACAGATGGCCCCCAATGCTTGGGGCGTCCACGACATGATGGGGAATGTCGCCGAATGGACCCTGGACCAGTATGACGCGACGTTCTACGAATCCTTGTCGGACGGAGTGACCGGCCCATGGTCTCGGCCAACCAACAAGCACCCCCGCACCGTTCGTGGCGGCGCCTACGATGACGAAGCCACCGAACTCCGTTGCGCCGACCGCCTGGAGTCGACACTTCGCTGGAAGCGAAGGGACCCCCAGCTTCCCAAGAGCGCGTGGTGGAACACGGATTCGCCGCACGTGGGGTTCCGCGTAGTCACGCCCGATATCGCCTTCACCATCGAGGAAATCCGCGCCTACTGGGAGGAGCTTCTTGGATCGTGAGGGGGAGTTGCGTCTCGCCTGGTTTCGCGGCATGCTAGACCAGCTCGTATTCCTTATATAGCCAAACTCAATCAAAACGGCGTCTATCCATGAGAGACCAGAGCACTTCACAAACAGGCGATCCCTTCGATCGGCGTGATTTCGTCAAGACATCCGCGGCCGCCGTCGGCATCACGGCCATGGGCGTTCATCCGTTTGCCATGCCATCGTACTCCTATGACGACACCATCCGCGTCGGCCTCATCGGCTGTGGTGGTCGGGGAACCGGTGCGGCCGTCCAGGCACTCAATGCTCGTGACAACGTCAAGCTCGTCGCTATGGCCGATGCATTCGAGGATCGACTGGCACAGAGCTTCGAGACGATATCCGATGGAGAGCGGGAGGACCGGCGCGATCTCACGGCACAGATCGACGTCCCCATGGACCGGCGGTTCGTCGGTTTCGACGCCTACAAAGAAGTGCTACCGCTGGTAGACGTGGTGATACTCACTACTCCGCCGGGGTTCCGGCCGATCCATTTCGAGGCCGCGATCGCCGCGAACAAACAGGTCTTCATGGAAAAACCCGTGGCCACGGATGCACCCGGTATCCGCAGGGTGCTCGCGACCGCGGAGGAAGCCAAACGCAAGAAGTTGAACGTGGTAGTTGGCCTCCAGCGACACTACCAAACCATCTATCGATCCTGGGTCGACCGGATCCACAAAGGTGCGATCGGCGATGTCCCGTTGGGCCGAGTGTATTGGAATAGTTCAGGCGTGTGGGTGCGTGAACGTCAGCCCGGACAGACCGAGATGGAATACCAGATGCGCAACTGGTACTACTTCAATTGGCTTTGCGGCGATCACATCGTCGAACAACACATTCACAACCTCGACGTCGCCAATTGGGTGAAGCGGGGCACGCCGATCCGCGCCCAGGGACAGGGAGGACGACAGGTTCGCACTGGGCCTGACCACGGGGAGATCTTCGATCACCATTTCGTCGAATTCGAGTACGAGGATGGCTCCAGAGTACTCAGCCAGTGCCGCCACATGCCGGATTGCATGAACCGGGTTTCCGAAGGGTTCCACGGGACGAACGGCACAGCACCGCGTCCCGGGGTAATCCTTTCGCGTTCGGGCCAGGTGCTCTTCAAGCACGATGACGAGAACGACCCAAATCCGTATCAGGTCGAGCACGACGAACTATTCGCGGCAATTAATGCCGGAGACTACAAGTATGCCGACGCCAAGCGGGGCGTCGAAGCAACCATGACTGCCATATTGGGTCGCATGGCTACATACTCCGGCCAAGTAGTCGAATGGGACGAGGCGTTGAACTCCGAACTCAGCCTGATGCCGGAGCGGTTCGCGTGGGATGCCCCACCTCCGGTGCTTCCCGACGAGCACGGGCGCTACGTGATTCCGACGCCCGGGGTAACCAGGGCGTTGTAGGTTGTTCTATTGGTTCGTGTTGGCCGTTGCCGGGCTGGCGCACCCTCCGCAGCGGTTCGAGTTCGAACATGCCGCGATGGGTACGACATTCCGCATCGTTTTGTATGCCGTGGATGCCGAGCGTGGTAGCCAGGCTTCGGCCAAGGCATTTCGACGGATCGACGCTCTGGACCGCATCCTCAGTGACTACGATACCTCGAGCGAAATATCTCAGCTCTCCACTACCGCCGGGTCGGGCCAATGGATTGCCGTGAGCGACGACCTCTGGGCAATTGTGGAGTACTCCAACAGCCTAGGGATCGAAACGGGCGGCGCCTTCGACGTCACGATAGGACCGCTGACGCGGTTGTGGCGATGGGCAAGCCGTCGCGAGCAGCTGCCCGATGCAGACCGTATCGCTCGGGCGCGTGCCGCTGTAGGACATGCACTGGTCGAGTTCGATACATCGGCGCGCCGCATTCGGCTCACAGCGCCCGGCATGCGCCTCGACGTCGGCGCAGTCGGCAAAGGGTTTGCGGCCGACGCAGCCCTCAAAATACTCGAACGCGAAGGCATTCAACGTGCGCTCGTTGACGCGGGTGGCGACGTCGTGGCGTCGGACGCGCCCCCGGGAAGTAGCGGGTGGCGTGTCGCTATTCCCGAACTCCAGGAGGGAACGGTCACCACTCGTACGGTGCGGATTGCCAACTGCGCCGTCGCCACCTCGGGTGATACGTATCGGTATTTCGAGGTCGATGGCGTGCGTTACTCACACATTATCGACCCCGAAAGCGGCATCGGTTTGACCACGCGCCGAATTGCCACCGTGTTCGCGCCAAACGCCACCGAGGCCGATGCCCTCGCATCAGCGGTCAGCGTCCTCGATGGCGCACAGGCCGCCAAGCTCTTGGACGCGCGGCCTGATGTGTCGGGCAGCGTCTACGAACTCGATAGCACCAATTGGCAAACAGTGTACACAAGCTCTGCACTTCCACGCTGAGGCCCCATGAAACGCAGAACATTCGTCCAACAGTCGGTGGGGGCTGGAGCGGCCGCCCTAGGTACCGCCACAATCGCACATGGACAACATCTCCAGCACCCAACCTCCAGCATCCAGCGACCCTTTACCATGGATTTCGCGCCCCACTTCGGGATGTTCCGCGCACACGCCGGCCAAGACCTCATGTCTCAATTGCAGTTCATGGCCGACGAAGGATTTCGGTCATTGGAAGACAACGAGATGCGCAATAGGCCGGTGGACGAACAGGAGCGCATCGCGCGAAAGATGGCGCAACTCGGCATGCGGATGGGTGTATTCGTGGCCCACACGATTGCTTGGCAAGAGCCGAGCATAGCGAGCGACATCGAAGAGCACCGCGAGAAGTTCGTGGGCGAAATCCGAAACTCGGTCGAGGTCGCGAAGCGCGTGAATGCCACGTGGATGACCGTTGTTCCCGGTCACATGGACCTACGACTGGACATGGGATACCAAACGGCCAACGTCGTACAGGCACTCCGGCGCGCCGCAGACATCTTGGAACCGCATGGGCTGGTGATGGTGCTGGAGCCCCTCAACTTCCGAAACCACCCCGGGCTCTTCCTTACGAAAATGTCCCAGGCCTTCGAGGTCTGTCGCGCGGTCGACAGCCCGGCATGCAAAATCCTCGACGACCTCTATCACCAGCAGGTTCACGAGGGCAACCTCATTCCGAACCTCGATCGTTCGTGGAGCGAGATCGCCTACTTCCAAATCGGTGACAACCCCGGCCGCAAGGAACCGACGACCGGCGAGATCAATTTTCCGAACGTATTCCAGCACATCCAAGACAAGGGGTTCCGCGGCATCATGGGCATGGAGCACGGGAATTCGAAGCCGGGGCGCGAGGGTGAGCGCTCGGTGATCGAGGCCTACCGAAGCGTGGATCCGCGGTAGGGCTGCCGGCACTCAATGCTGAGACAATTCACCGTCGGCGCGTGCGCCGCCGTCTTGCTAGCAGTCCCACGTCAGGCTAACGGACAATCGTGCTCCGTCGATACCGTCCAGGCTGAGACCGTGGCCGCGGCGATGCGTGTCGCCACCCGGGCTCACGGCGATTACGACATCCTGGCCACCACAAACGCCACGCGCTTTCAGACGGCGCTCATTCTGGAGTTGGTCCGCCGGGCCCGACAGAGCAACATGACCGGTGAAGTACTCTTCGTCACAGCCGAGGATATCTATTTCGAGTTTCTGAAGGTGGCAGGTCTCCAAGGGGAACCCGAGAAGGCACCACTGTACCGGCAATTGGCGTACGAATACCGACAGGACATCAGAATCGAATACCGGTCCGACAGTATCATTCAGGAAGTGGTGTCCGGCCCACCTCACTACGCGGCGCTCAATGTTCGCGTGGCCTGGCTCGACCGGCTGGATGCAGTTACCAAGTACGGCTTTTCTGACACTCTGTCGGTACCCAAACTCAAGATCACCAACCATCAAGTCATCACGTACAGGCTGGTGGATTTTGGGAACATGGTTGTCTATGACAAGGTCGACGGATTGTCCGGGCGTCCGCTGACCGGCTTGCTAGCCACGCTCTTTAAGCTGATCGGCGAAGGCAACGTGAAGTGGTCACGCTCCATGTATTCCGTGGACGGTCTGCAAATCATCCGTGCCCGGGCCAAGAAGATCTTCAACAAGACGGCGACCGTCACGATCAATCCCGATGGCTACGCCCAGAAGGATGTCCCGGACGACCGCCCCGATCTCGCCGCGATCGCCGAGCGCCTCGAGCAAAAGCTCGAGATCACCTACTACCCGTACAAATGTTGGTGAGTCTGACCGCCTAAGTTCGAGGATTCACCCCGGCCGTGAAGATGTGGTGCACCAAGTCCTCGATAGTGGCGTCCTTATTCTGCAGTTGGGACATGAGGACGTCGCGGGAGGTCACGATACCCACCAGGTTTCCTTCATCCACCACCGGAAGTCGCCTGATCTGCTTCTCGTGCATCATGAGAGCGCAATCTCTGAGCGTGTCCTCGAGTTGACATGTCGTAACGGGTGAAGTCATGACGTCACCCAGCGGTGTATCCTCGGGGGCTCGTTTCTCGAGCACGACGTTCCGCACCATATCACGCTCCGTGAAGATTCCCATGACCTCGTCGCTCTTCACAACGACGACGCACCCAATTCCCCGCTCCGTCATCACCTGCGCGGCCTCCATCACCATATCCTTCGCGCTCATCGTGTATACCTGGTGACCTTTATCGTCGAGAAACGCCTTGACGCTGATCATGTGCGATGCTCCTTCGGGGGCGGGGTCACCGATTGCTCGGAACCGGGGCGATGGTAGTTCGCCCATGAGATTGGCCCATTCGCCGCCCGGGCGCAACCACCCCCCGTCTCCCCTTCCCTGCGGCACAATTACATCGTAGTATGGCCCCGCCGCAAACACGAGCCAAACCGATGCGGCTACGCACTCCAACAGAACTGGACAATCGAAAATGACCGCACCCACGTTGGGATCGCCCGCAGAAGAAAACGCGTTGTTGTTGAGTAGGGCAGTCGAGATCTCCGTTCGCCTTGCCACGCTCGCGATTCTTGCCGCGTGGTGTTTTGTCATCTTTCGTCCGTTTGTCCTTCCGATACTGTGGGCCATCGTGATCGGCGTAGCGCTCTATCCGGTCTACTCGAAACTGCGCAGTATTTTGGGTGGTAGCGATAAGCTTGCCGCCACTGTTTTCGTGTTGGCGGGGCTCGCGCTGGTCGTTATCCCGACTATCCGGTTCGCCGGCTCGACTATCGGCAGCATTCAAACCGTCACCGAGCAGGTCCAGACCGGAACATTCTCCATTCCGGCCCCTACCGAACGCGTACAGACTTGGCCCTTGGTAGGAGAACGCGTCTACACACTCTGGTCTCAGGCGGCCACCGACCTGGAATCCACCCTGGCGAGTATGGCACCACAACTACGCCAGGTCGGTGCGAAGGCACTTGACCTCCTCAGGGGCCTTGGTTCCGGTGTCATCCAGACGATCATTGCCATCATCATTGCCGGGTTCATGCTTGCGAACACGGAGGGATCGCGAAAGGCATCGGTCAGTGTCTTTACGCGGCTGGCAGGCGCCCGCGGAGAGCGGTGCCGGATTGATCTTCGCGGGTGTCCCTGGCGCTGGCCTCTGGGCCATGGTAATCCTCGTCCTGGCAGTGATTCAACTCCCGCCCCTGATCGTGTTGGGCCCAATCATCTTTTATGTCTTTGCACACAACGACAGCACCGCAGTAGCGATCATCTTTGCGGTGTGGAGCGTTATCGTCAGCATCAGTGACGGATTTCTCAAACCACTCCTTCTTGGGCGAGGCGTGGACGTGCCTATGCCGGTCATACTCATCGGCGCCATCGGCGGAATGATGGCGTACGGGATCCTGGGGTTGTTCGTCGGGGCGATCGTCCTCGCCGTCGGCTACACGATGTACCGGGCCTGGATGCAGGCTGGAGCAGACCCGATAGCGGCACTCAGCAGCTCCGGGACCTCACCTGCTCTCTCGGAGTAGCCGGGAAGTCGTTCGGTCACGCGTACTCCAAGCCCGGCGTGCAGTTCTCACCAAGCCGTCATGTCGTACGACTCAATGGGAACATCCAGATGTTCCTCGAACAACTCAAAACGCCGCTGCTCCTCGGCCTCGAAAGTCTCGCGGTCGGGGTACAGTTCTCGGATGATCGATTCCCTCAGCTCGACATCAGGATTGTGGGCGACGTCAACATTCTTGTAGACGATCGTGAAGCGAAAATCCCACCGCGTGCCCTCGCCGGAATGGTGGCGGGGACTTACCGCGTGCATCTCGAGTATGCGGCCGTGCTCTTGGAGCTTCTTGAGAATCGGATAGTGGTTCCTTTGGTACAATTCGAGAAACTCCGCGAAATGACCCCACCGAATCTTGTAGTAGTACTCCACGGTGAACGGTTCATCAGCTTGGTCTGCCCATTCGGGTGCCGCGGCTCGGAGCGGCACTATTGCTATCATGGTAACCGCGAGCAACGATGTGGCTCCCAGTAAAGTTGCAAAGCGCAGCCGCCCTCTAACAATCATCATTCTCCACCTCCGGTATCCAAGTTCTGGACGTAGTGTATCTCCTTGAATATCAGGCAACCCCTCTATAAGATAGGCGCCGTCAACCGCGCCAAACGCACCGCAAGCTTGAACCAGAACGAGCGGTTCTCGTAGTCGCCCTCCTGCATCAACCGCGAACTCGCGAAATCCTCCAACAACATCGCCTCGACCGCCGACGTCACCGCCGAATCCGGAAAGATAGCCGAGATCTCGAAATTCAATCGAAACGATCGATTATCGAAGTTCGCCGTTCCTATCACCGCTGCCTGGTCATCGACCAACACGACTTTCTGATGGAGGAATCCCTCAGTGTACCTGTAGAACTTGACTCCCGTCATCTCTGCATCTTCGAAGTACGAAAATGCTGCGAGGTACACGAGTAGGTGATCGGGCCTGTCCGGAATCAGAATGCGTACATCCACCCCGCGAAGCCCGGCGAGCTGCAGCGCCGCCATGACCGCCTCATCCGGCACGAAGTACGGGCTCGTAATCCAAATCCTCTCCTGCGCGGAGTTGATCGCGTGCACAAACATCAATCCAGCGGTCTCCAACGCATCGGCCGGCCCAGTGGGAGCGATCAAGACCACCATGTCCGCACCTTCGGCGCGATGCGGAGTCCAGTCTACGTCGGGCACCGTCCTCGTAGCCCAATACCAATCCTCCAGAAAGATGAGTTGTGCGGCCAGCACTGCAGGGCCCTCGATCTTGACGTGCGTGTCGCGCCAACGGCCGAAGTCACTCTTGCCTACGTACTCGTCACCTACGTTGTGACCCCCAATCCACGCGACCCGCCCGTCCACCACAACCACTTTTCGATGGTTGCGAAAGTTGATTTGGAAGCGATTGCTCGGACCCTGGCGCGTATGAAAGCTGAATACCTCCACGCCCGAGGCCCTGAGTTCTTTGACGTACCGCCCTGGCAACTTGTTACTGCCGACCTCATCGTACATGAAGTAAACGCGTACCCCATCACGCGCCTTCGCAATGAGTCGCTCCTGAAACTCCCGCCCCAGCTCGTCGTCCTTCACGATGAAGAACTGCACCAACACGTAGTCCCGAGCCCGATCGATCCCATCGAAGATGCTGGTGAACGTCGCCTCGCCATCGATGAGCAACTCCGCATCGTTGCCCCTGAGAAACGGCAATTCCGCGAGGTTGGACGCGACTCGACCGGCCGGCGTGAGCGCGCTCGAATCGACGATGAACTCGCGGACCTCCCTCGCGGCACTGTCGACAAGGTGCATGACCGCCTCATCATTGGCCTGGCGGGCCGTGACATACCCTTGAAAACGCGAGCGCCCCAGCACCCAGTAAGCTGGGACCGCGACATAGGGAAACGTGTTGAGGGATACCACCCACGCGATCGCCCCTTGAGAGGTGCGGGTGCCCATCACGGCATGGATGGACGAGACAACTCCCAGAAGGTGAAAGACGACGAATACGACGGCGGCGACCTTGCCCCGGCGCTTGCGGGCGGTAGACCACATTCGGCGAGCCGGCGCGGTTGCGAGTCTTTTCATCCAACGGCCAGTGAGCACCGCCGGCTTCAGCGTTGGATCCGAAGAACTGGACGGGTGCCCTGGCGATCGCTCGGTCATATCTCGGAAGATGTACGCCGATGCGGGTCTCGCACTAGTGCAAGCCCTACACGTGAGGTTCTTTTCTCGACATGTCGAGACCCGAAACAAGTCACGCCCACGGCGCGAGCCTCGCCTCCAAAACGATCCTGGGCCTCACCGCCGGGATCGCCGTCGGCCTGTTCTTTGGCGAGATGGCCGCCAGCATCGGATTCGTCGGCAACATCTACGTGAATCTGCTGACGATGACCGTGTTACCCTACATCGTCGTCTCACTGATCGGCACCGTTGGCCAGCTCACGTTGGAACAGGCCAAGCTCCTCGTGCAACGAGCCGGCGTGGTATTGCTGATCCTGTGGGGCATCGGCCTCATCATGGTCGTCACCATACCCCTGGCCTTCCCGACCCTGCAAACTGCCTCGTTCTTCTCGACAGGCATTCTGCAATCTCCCGCCAAGATCGATCTCGTCGACCTCTTCGTGCCCCAAAACGTGTTCAACGCACTGGTGGACGATACGGTGCCGGCCGTCGTTCTCTTTTGCATCGCGATCGGCGTTGCCTTGATTGGAATCAAGGAAAAAAAGCAGGCGCTCGGGTTGTTCGCGATCATCTCGGAAGCACTGACACGGGTGACCAAGGGCCTCACGAGAATGGCGCCGATCGGAATCTTTGCGATCGCAGCCAGCGCGGCCGGCACGATGACGCTCGCCGAACTGGGACGCCTACAAGGGTACTTCATCGCTTACATCATTGCGTTCGCACTGCTCACCTTCTTGGTGCTGCCTGGGCTCGTGGCCGCCGTTACGCCATTCAAATACCGGGAAATCCTAGCCGCGTCACGGACCGCACTGCTGATCGCCTTTGCGACGGGCAAAGCCCTTGTCGTGTTGCCCATGATCATCGAGAGTGTCAAAGAGCTTTTCGAGACGCACGACGTCCGGAGTGACGAGGCCGTCGCCACCGCCGAAATCGTTGTCCCGCTGGCGTACCCATTTCCGAGTCTGGGACGAATGCTCGCCATGCTCTTCGTACCGTTCGCGGCATGGTTCGTTGGAGATCCCCTGGGACTCGCCGACTATGGTCTCTACATCGGTGCCGGGTTCCCGAGCTTTTTTGGCAGTGTCACCATCGCAATCCCCTTTTCACTGGAGTTGATGCAACTGCCCGCTGACATGTTCCAGCTGTTCTTGGTGACTGGCGTCATCGCCGCAAACATCTCGGATTGCCTCACCGCCATGCACATCATGACACTCACGGTCCTCGTCGCCTGCGCAATGGCGGGGACATTGCGTATCGACTGGAAGGCAGTGGCACTCGTGGTTGGGGGCACCGCGGTCCTCGGAACGAGTCTCATCGGTGGAACCCGGGTGTATCTGACGAATGTCTTCGAGGGCAGTTACAACAAGGACGAGGTCGTCGCCAACATGCAGCTGCTCAGTGACCCCGCGGGCGCCGTGATCGTGGAGCCGGGTCCGAATCCCATCCCCCTGGCTATCGATCGATCACCGCTGGTGCGGATTAACGAACGCGGGGTGATTCGCGTTGGGTACATTCCTGGCTCACTGCCCTGGGCGTACTCCAACGGGCAGGGCGAACTCGTAGGATTCGACATTGACCTGGCGCATCAACTCGCGCACGACTTAGAACTCGACGGGTTGACGCCGGCAATGGCCGATGACCACTTCGATATCGCCATGTCGGGAATCGTCGGCACGGTCGACCGATCGCAACAGATGCCACTGTCGAGCTACCTCGACGTCAACATCGCGTTGGTCGTGCCGGATCACCGCCGGGATGAGTTCTCGTCACTCGAGTCGATCAGGAAAATCGGCACCGTCACGATCGGCATTGCGAGCCAGGAATACGTGGGGTATACGGCCAGCACGCTGTTTCCGAATGCCGAGTTTGTTATCGTCCCATCCCCGAGGGATTTCTTCGAGCGCACCGGGCCCGGTGAGGACGTGGACGCCTGGATCACCAGCGCTCAGGAAGGAGCAGCCTGGACACTGCTGTATCCGGCGTTCGGTGTTGTGTCGCCCTTCCCCCGGAGCCTCGCAGTCCCACTCGTCTATCCCACACTGCCCGCCGGAGACGGCGCCATGAAACGTTTTGTTGACCACTGGATCGGCCTCAAACAACGCCAAGGTGTGTTCGATGCTGCCTATGAGTATTGGATACTTGGGCAAGGAAGCGAGGAAATGCGACCCAGGTGGAGCGTGATTCGCGACGTGCTCGGCTGGATGGATTAGCGCGGCTCGACCTCGGCGTACGCACGGTGCCGATTCCTGATCTTCCGGACGTACGCGACCGGTTCGTTGCAGCGGCAGTACCCGTATTGGAACTGGCGGTGGATCGATCGCCGTTGGAGCAGCGGCGCAATTTCGGCGACGTTCCCAAACCATACGTTGGGATCGAGTCCTTCCTGCTCGGCCAACCGCCGCGCATCGTTGATGTGGCCGAGGCCCGCGTTATATGAGGCGAGCGCGAACCACATACGCTCCGTATCGTCCGGGACATCGTCCAGCAGGTTCCATACGTGGCGCAGATACCGCGTGCCGGCGTGGATGGACACGGCGGGCACTTCCAATGAATCGAACCCAAAGCCCTTTGCCGTTTGCGGCATCAGTTGCATCAAACCAACTGCACCTGCAAACGACCGCGCGGTAGGATTGAACTTGCTCTCCTCGTACATCTGCGCGGTGATCAATATCCAATCGAAGTCGTACCGTGCCGAATAGCTCCGTGTGAGGTCGTCATAGGGCGACAACACACCCGTGCGAATCGTGCGGTCAGTGACGTAACTCCGGCTCGATCGCGGATTCCCAAAGTATTTCCGCTTGGTGATGTTGTAGAACCGTCCTCGCACGACGGAGTCCAAATACGCGTTGAGCGCATCGTGAAGTTCCGTGTCGCCCGGGCGGGTAATCCATCCATGATCCACGGTATCAGTTACGGCAAAGGCTCCGCGAATATCGTCACGCCACGTGAGTTCCATATCGAGGATGTGGCTATCGGCGATGCCGAGATCGTACTCCCCGGTCGCCACGCCATGCAGAATCTCTTCGGTCTCCATGTCTTCCGGCACTTGAACCACGTTGACGTCAATCCCTTCCTGCCGGAGTCGGGCGACCGTCGTCCAGTGCGCACCCGAAAACCGTACGGCAATCGTCCGCCCCGCAAGATCGGCCAGCTCGGTCAGCGCCGTGTCGGCAGAATCGGTGACGATCATCTCCACCACCCGGTTGTATGACCGCGTGTACGACAGAAGCCGCTCTGTGGTGTCGGCAATCGTGATACCTGCCGCAACGACGTCGCCAATCCCATCGAGAAGCCACGTGAAGAGCGCGACACGGGTCGGCGCCACCACGAATTCGACCTTGAGACCCTGTGACTTCGCAAAATTTGCCATCAGGTCGTGCTCGAAGCCGAGAATGTGGCCGCGCCACACGAAGTATGAGGTGGGATTATTGCGCGTAAGCACCCGGAGCACCTTGCGTTCGCGAATACCCGGGAGGTCGGCGACGTAGCGGTCCGGCCTATCGTCCTCGGGCCGCAGTTGGGCCATGAACTCGTCGAGTGTATCGCGAAGCGACGTGTTTTCGGGCCGTACCCCCCACGCGATGTCGCGCTCCGCACCGAGCTCCATATCGATCCGAAGTTCGGGCAAATACGATCGGACGACCTGCACCATCAAGTCATCGGCCACCGTAACATCGAGATCGCCCTGCGAGACGCGGTAGAGCAGCTCTTCGGTGTCGGACGTCTCGGGAGCGGGAATGAGGTTGATCGACGGGAATTCGCGAGCGAGCGAATCAACCGTCGACCAGAATGCGGACGAGCGGCGAACGGAGATGGTGCGATTCTCCAGATCTGCGGACGTTGCGATCGGCGCTGAGTTGATGTTGGATACGATGACTTCTCTAACTCGCACAAATGGAGCGCTGAATTCGATGCGCTCCCGCCGCTCTGGCGTTGCCGTGTAGTTCGCGACAATGACGTCGCCACGTCCGTCCTGCAACGCAGGGATGAGATCCGCATATTCCTCGACCCAGACCCACTCGGGCTCCAGCCCTCTGAGCTCGGCAAAGAACCCCGCTAGGCGACGTTCGGCCTGGAGGGGAGTGCGCCCGCGGGGAATGCCCGTTGTCGAGATCACTGGGGCGAGGAACCGGATCCGGCCCCGCTCGCGGATTGCGTCGAAGTCTCCGGTAAACCGCTCTTGCCGCGGCGCGCCACGGTCGGAAGAACATGCGGCCGCAAATACAACCACGAGGACGGCTATGGTCCATCGGCACCGACCGATTGGCTTTCCTTCGAACCCAGTCATCAACGCTCGTCGCATGACAGCACGATAATCCACCCTAGCGAGTCAATCTCGACGCCGGCACGATGCGAAAACGCTTCCGTGTACCGATGCGATACGTGGCAAAATCGTTGTGATCCACAGTAAACACGGTCGTCAGCGAATCGCGGACAGCAAGGTGCACGAGCGTCGCATCGGCAAAGTCCATCGGACGATCCGCGTAGGTGCGCATCAAAGCCCGGATCGCTGGCAAATCCAAGTCTTCAATCGGAGACACCGTGACCGTGCCACGAGCCAAGAGGTCCCAAGCCGCCCGCACATCCCGCACATGGTCGCCGACTAGGTGGAACAACTCCGTCAGAACCGCGGTGGAGGTCACGAGCGGAAGGTAGAGTTCTGCGAAGGCGTCCACGCAGGGCCGGTGCCAATGATCGTCGCGGTCGAGCAGCGCCAACAGGGCTCCTGTATCAACAAGAGCCCTAGCGAGCACGCTTCCTCAACCGTTTGCGGACCTGGGACCGTGCGCGAGTCGATCGCTCAGGATCCGCTCCACTCACCGTCCCAATCCACTTTGCTGCTTGCTGGTGCAAGCGCTCCTGCTCGACGGCATCTTCGATCGCCGTACCGTTGCCCGCAAGCCACGCCGAGGCGATGCGTTCCAGTAGTGCCGACAGCGATACCCCGTCACGACGGGCAGCCTCCTCCAGTGCCACCTTGAGATCGCGCGTCAAACGCCAGCTGTACACTTCGTTTTTGGCCATGCACTACAATGTAGTGCATTCACAAGCGTGGGCAACATGCCTCAAGGTGGATCGGGAACGGCGCTGGGACGACACCATTACTACGCGAGACGGACCAGTACCTCGCGTGATCGACGGCAGTCATCAACTCCAGCTCCACCCAATCGTAAACGCGTATTGGTAATCCCGCTTCTGCGCATTCAGTGACGGTGGCGCGCTGTCGTATCGTTCGGTCACGTTGAGACCAATCGAGAAGTCGCTGAAGATCTCCCACGCAATGCGGGCATCGAAGTTCACGCGAAAGCGCCCACCGTCTTTTGGGTTAGAGTACGTGGAGATCGAACTGAACAAGTCGATGTCTCCGATGTCGAATGCATCGAAGTTCAGAGCCAGCAGCATCTCCACACTCTCAGCCCGCGCCTCCCCAGTGAACTGCTCGGCGTTGAACGCTGCGCCGGCACCGGCCGAGAACTCGAGTCCGTGATTCCGGATAAACTGATAGCCACCCGCCAACTCGCCTAGGAAACGGTTGTCGAGGTTGAGCTCTGCGTTCTGTTCGAGTTGGCCGTTCCCATTGACCGTCCATCGGGCCCCAAAGAACCGTGACACACCAGAGGAGATCGTGTTACGCGTGGTCGACGTCTTGACGGTGTCACCCTGGTCGCTCGTCGCTTCCTGGCTCTGCCAATAGGTCTCGCCGTAGACATCGAACCCCCACTTGGGTCCGCGATAGGCAAAACGACCTTTGCCCAGGATAGACCGGAGACTATTGGCCCGTGCGAAGTTGGTTCCAACATCCAGGAAGCCGTTCGTCCGTGCGAAGAATCCGCTCTCGAGTTGTCGGATCACTACGACTTCTGAAAACGGGATCGTGTCCGTCACCGGGCCCACGATGATCAACACCCCAGTGTCCGCGGACGCGAGGCTCCCGAAGTATTTTACGCTGGATGTCAACTCGATCTCGAAGAGACTGTGGCTGATGACGATGGCAATGTCATCCCAGTCGATCTTGAGGAGATCCATTTCGGCGGTGTCGAACTCGAGCTTCCCACGCTTCAGCACCTTCACTTCACCAATCACCGGGTGACCACTGCGCAGAATCACCGTGTCCTGGGTTTGGGCGCACAGATTGGTCACCGGTACGAGTGCGGCGAGCAGGCATCCAGCACAAAAACTTCGCAACATTCTGTCCCCTTCTTGCTCTAGGGCTGTGGTCTACTAGCCATTGACTACTGACGATCGACGAATCTACAGTTCCGCCCCTTGTTCTTGCAGAACGTATGATTTTATCATACTATATCATACCATGCAAAGTCGAATCACAATCACCATCCCTGAAGACCTCGTCGCCGCCGCCGACGAAAAGGCCCAGAGTATGGACCGGTCACGCAGCTGGGTCTTGGTCGAGGCGCTGCGCCGGTACCTACGGCCGGCGCAGATCCATGAGCCTGTGGCGCATCCATACTCAGCATCTCCGGCCACCAAGCCTGGGGCTCCGGTCGACGTGGCCGCCGAGGTCGCTGCATCTCGCAAGCGACGTCTTAGGGCTGAGTACACACTCCCCCCACTCGAGCGGTTGCGCCGAG
>JBDHLU010000046.1:0-21806 GCA_039656555.1 Gemmatimonadota bacterium
ACTTTTAATCCGTAGGTCCTGGGTTCGAAACCCAGCCCGGTCACTGAGGTTTCAGCCGTCCAGGACGAGAGGGATAACCCTAACGTAACCCTATCGCAGCCGCCTCTAAGTGTCGGGGCAGCCCCGTTCGCCTCACTGACTGACGCGCCGTATCTTGGGTCCCATGTCCGAGATCACCTCCCGGCTCGCGACGGCCCTCGCGGATCGCTACCGGATCGAACGCCACCCTGGTGAAGCGGCATGGCGACGGCGCTTGCCCACGCAGCCAGCGGGCAATAGCCGCAAGATCGCGGCTCCGCGTCTCCAAGAATGCATCAAGGCGAATCGAAAGGTGTGAGGTTAGTCAGCCCTCAAGGCCTCCGCGGGATCTACGCGTGTTGCTCGCCAGGCCGGGAACGCGCCGGCCGCAAATCCAGCGATACTCAAGAGGCCAATGGCGACGGTGAACGCCATTAGGTCGAACGGACCGGTTTCCACGAGTTGCGATCCGATCACCCGGGCGATCGCGATTGCGCCCACGAGTCCGGCAACGCCGCCTACCGCCACCATGATTCCCACTCGGCTGAGGACCTGTCGGAGAATCCGCTGCCGGTCGGAGCCAAGGGCCATGCGAATCCCGAACTCTCTCATTCTTCGAGACACTGAGTAGGAAATCGATCCATACACGCCGAGCGCGGCGAGGATGAGACCGAACAGTGCAAATGCGATCCCGAGTAATGCTCCTTGGCGTTCGCGCGCCAGAGCATCGTTGTTCAGCATCTGGGCCGTTGTCGCCTCGAAGATCGGCAGGGCACCGTCGATCAGGTCGAGCGCACCGCGAATCGTGCGGATCATTGGCGCGCCCGTCCCGAGCGACGCACGCGCCCAAATCGTGAGCTGCGCAGCTCCGCGGCTGTCGGCGTTCTGCGCGTAGGGCCGATACCAGCTGTAAGAGATCTCGTCCGACTCGCGCACGTCACGCACGACGCCTACGACGGTGTGCCAGGGGGCCTCGGTGCCCGCGCGCCGATCTCGGACCCGTTGCCCCACCGGATCTTGGTTCGGCCAGAGGCGTTCAGCGAAACTCTGGGACACGACCACCACGGGCTCGCTTCCCTCTCTATCCAGTTCGGTGAGCCAGCGACCTTGCACCAACGACGCGCCGAGACCCCTCAAGTACGTCGGCGTGACGAACCGGCTGTTCACCGTCAATCCGTCGGCATCGGCGTCGAGTACTTGACCCTCAGCCTCCACCTGCGAGAGCACGTTTCCACGATGCCGCGGGAACATAGTGGTCGCTCCTGCCGCTGTGATCATCGGTGACGCCTGCAGCTCGTCCACGAAACGTTCGATGAACTGCGCTCGCTGTTCGCCGCTCATGTACGGCTCCCGGTCAAGCGCAACGGAGAACACGGCCAGGGAACGCTGTTCGTAACCGAGATCGAAGGCTTGTCGTCGTTGCAGGTCACGCACCATGAGCCCCACTCCCGTGAGCAGCACGAGTGTAACGGCAAGCTCAACGACGACGAGCGTGCCACCAAGGCCTCGGTGTCCCCGGCTCACCGTTCGTGCGCCGAGGCGGAGTGTGGCTGACGGACTGGTCGATGAGAGCCGCCAGGCGGGGACAACGCCAACCAAGAGCCCGGTGGCGATCGACAAGCCGATGGCGAACCCGAGAGCCGCCCCGTTCAATGACAATTCGGCTCCGATCGTCACCAATCGAGACGGGACCAGCGGTTCGAGGAACGAGAGGGTCATCCACGCGATGACGACACCGGCCCCACCCCCAGCGGCACCCAACACGGCACTCTCGGTCAGCGATTGCCGAAGTAAGCGATGGCGAGACGCGCCGAGGCTCGAGCGCAATGCAAATTCGGTATCGCGTGTCAATGCTCGCGAGAGCATGAGGTTGGCAAGGTTGGCACAGACGACGAGCAACAAGAAGCCTACGGCAATCGTGAGGATCGTGACGGTGCCGGCTTGATTGTCGACAAGTACCTCCCGCACAGGGATCGGCGTGATCGTCATGCCCGCGGTGAGACCTGATACCTGCCCGCCGATCTGCTCGCTGATTCGCCTCATCTCATCGCGCGCCATCGCAAGCGTGGCATCGGGCCGAAGGCGGGCTTTGATGTTGAGAGCCCAGAAGGCCTCGCCCGTGTCGTCTTCCGGCCGGAACGGCATCCAGAACTCTGCTTCATATGGGTAGGTGAACCCGCGCGGCATGACGCCCACCACCGTGTGCGGCTCGCCGTTCAGTCTGATGGTCCGCCCCACGATGTCGTTCTCGCCGCCAAAGCGTCCTTGCCAGGTCGAATAGGCGACGACCACGACTCGACTACCTGTCCCGATCGCTTCCTCTTCGGCTGTGAAGGCACGTCCGATCGCAGGTTGGATACCAAGGGTGGCGAGCCATCCGGGCGTGATGGCATTTCCGACAACCCGTTGTGGTCCTTGGTCAGTCGTGAGACTCAGATCCGTGAATCGACTCGCCGCCACGCTTTCGAACACGTCGGTCTGATCGCGGACCTCCAAGAACACCGGTACCCGAGGGCTCAGATTGGGCGATCCGGACTCGGGGATCTGGTAGACGCGAACGAGGCGATCTGGATCCGCGAACGGGATGTCCGGCCGGAATGTCTGTTCTGCTGCGCTGAAGATCGCCACGTTGACGCCGATGCCGAGGCCGAGCGTCAGGATGGCTATAACGGAAAAGGTGGGATTCTTCGCCAGTTGGCGGATCGCGTACCGGAGATCGGTCATGTCGTGTTTGTCGAGGTGGTTGAGGGGTATTCTCTAGTATTCCGGAACGCCGGAGATGTTCAAGGTCGAGCGGTCGAATGTTGTGAGACGAGTGACAGCCCCAATCAGTACGGGACCTTCGCCTCAACTCTCTGAACCAATTGAGGACGACGTTGATCTCCCCAGGTGTTTCGTTGGTAGAGATCTTCGTGACCGCCGGGTGTTGCCCCAGCCGTTTCCCCTATCCCCGCTATCCCCACTATCCCGTCTTATAGCGCTGGCACAAGGTGTCGCTCTTTTAATCCTTAGGTCCTGGGTTCGAAACCCAGCCCGGTCACTGAGAAACGGGTAAGCGGGGAATCGGGTAAGCGGTGACTCAGCCGCGTTGTCCTGGCCGTTTACCCGCTTCTCCGTTTACCCGTGTTCGCACTCGCCGTCCTGCCAGACGATCCGTACCTTAGGCACCCATGCCCGAGATCACCTCCCGGCTCTCCGCCGCCCTCGCGGACCGCTACCGGATCGAACGCCGCCTCGGCGAAGGCGGCATGGCGACGGTCTACCTCGCCGAGGACCTCAAGCACGAACGCAAGCACAAACGCCCCCTCGACCGATGAAGTTGGGCGAGCTTCGCGACACCAAGAGCCCGACACTCGGGTTATCTGAGCCAAATCGAGGCTCCAACTTGCCTGCGAACGTCGACCGCGGCTTAGCCGTGGAAACCGCCGATGACTCGCCGGATCATCACCAAACCGAACTTCTCCGAACACTTCTTCCCGCCTTTGGCTGGAATCGAGAAACCATGGCGGTACCTTCTCGTATCTGACCCGGCACTATGCGCGTTCGACTCAATCATGACCGGCTCCGCGAGCTGATCGCTCGCAGCAACCTCTCCCAGAACCATTGGGCGATGAAGCTCGGCCTGTCCCGTGGACACTGGTCCGACATCGTGAACGGCAAACACGTGTATCCCTCAGGCAAGACCAGGGAGCGCATCCTCGAGCTGTTCGACGTCGCCAGCGATCACCTGTTCGAAGTCGAGACCGCGACGGGTGATCAGGGCGTTCGACAGGCGCTTTCCGACCGATATCTGATCGACCGGGAGGTCGGGCACGGTGGCATGGGTACGGTCTACCTCGCGCGTGATGTTCGCTTGGGCCGTTCCGTTGCTATCAAGGTGGTGTCGTCCGAGGCGGTAAGTGGCATCGGGGTGCAGCAGTTTCTCAAGGAAGTGCGGTACACCACCCGGTTGGAACACCCGCACATCCTTCCCTTGTACGACGCAGGGGAAGCGGACGGCCACCCGTACTACGTCATGCCCTACATGCGTGAAGGATCGCTGCGGGATCGGCTCACGAAAGAAGAGCGTCTTTCGGTCGACGATGTGCTCGCCCTGACCAGGGGCATTGGCGCCGCGCTCGGTCATGCCCACGGACAACGGATCCTCCACTGCGACATCAAACCCGCCAACGTGCTGCTCGCCGGGAATCATCCCTACGTCGCCGACTTCGGCATCGCGCGGGCAATTCACTCCGAGGCTTTGGAGTGGGGTCGTGCGGCGACGCTCGATTCGTCGGCGGGTACGCCGGCCTACGTATCACCCGAACAGGCAACCGGCGAGCCCGAACTCGACGCCCGTTCGGACGTCTACAGCCTCGCGTGCATGGTGTATGAGATGCTCTCCGGGCGCCCGCCGTTCGAGGGAACCACGACTCTCGCAACGGTCGCGCAGCGATTTGCTGGGAGACCGCCCGACATCCGCTCAGCCGTGCCACGCCTCCCCGTGCGAATCGCCACCACGATCAGCCGTGCCATGTCGGTTGACGCCGAACGCCGCCAGGAGAATGTCGATGCGTTCGTTGCATCGTTCGAGCGGGGCACGGCGCATCAGGGTTCGCGGCTCCGCGAGACCGTGGGCCTGGTGAGCGATCGCATGCGTGCCGCTGTTAGGAGAGTCCTGTCGCAATCACCCACCCAACCCAAGACGACCGTAAAGCACCCACTCTACCAGGTTGAGAAAATGCTTCGCTCTGTTGGCCAAGATCTTCGATTCGCGTTTCGCACGTTCAAGCGATCCCCGCTCTTCGTGATTTCCGTAGTGCTCACCTTGGGATTCGGCATCGCCGCAAACACGGTCGTGTTCAGCCTCATGAACCCGTACTTCTTCCGCCCACTGCCCTTCTCTGATGGAGACCGCCTGGTACAGCTCGGTCACGTCGATTCGATCGTTGGTTGGGATGGTGTACGGTTCTCGATCCCTCAATACCGAGACTACCGGGAACGTTCGCAGGCGTTCGACGACCTCGGGGCATACGTGTACGGCTCGGGGAACGTCACTGGTACGCACGGCGCCGAGCGGATTCAGATCACGCGCATGACCGGCAACATGTTCCAATTGCTGGGCGTGAATGCTCGGGTCGGTCGCACGTTCGTTCAGGAAGAGGGCGAGGCCGGAGCACCGCCGGTGATCGTGCTGAATGAGGGGTTTTGGAATCGGCGATTCGGTGGGGACTCGAGCATCATCGGTCAGACGATGTCAATCGACGGCAATCTCCGAACGGTGATTGGCGTCATGTCGAACGAGTTCGTATTCCCCTTCGGGGGCATGGACGCGTGGGTCCCCATCGTAGCGGATCCTGCCGGCGAATCGCGCGACCGGATGAACACGCTCATCGTTGGCAGGCTCAACGCGGGCTGGTCGGATGATCAGGCTCAAAGCGAACTCGCGTCGATCCACCGACAACTCGGCGAAATGTATCCGCGCGAAGACGGTGAATACCACGGGGTAAGTGTCAAACCACTGCGCGAAGCACTGAACTTCGTGTGGCCCATTTTCCGCGCGATGTTCGCCCTCCTGTTCGTGGCCGTGAGCTTTACGCTGATAATCGTCTGCGTCAACGTGGCGAACTTGATCATGGCACGAAGCACGGCACGCAGTGGCGAAGTGGCCGTGCGGGCGGCCCTGGGAGCCGGACGTTGGCGGCTCGTTCGACAGTTCTTGACCGAGAGCCTCATGCTCGGGGCGGTTGGGGCAGCGATCGCGCTCGTCATCACCAATGGGGCTGCACGATTCATCGACCAACGGGTACCCGAAGATTGGTATCGCATCGGTGAGGCCACCATCGATGGACGCGTCCTCCTCTTTGCCTCAGCGGTCACCTTGTTAGCCGTCTCCGTATTCGGCCTCATCCCTGCCCTCGCTAGTTCTCGCACGAACCTGAGCGAGGCGATAAAAGAGGGAAGCCGGGGTGCCGCGCTCCGTTCACTTCGGGCACGACGGGCGCTCGTGGTGTTTCAAATCGCCATGGCCGTCGTCCTGGTCGTGGGCTTGGGGCTGGCCAGCCGGTCGATGCTCGCGGCGCAGCGCGTGGACCTCGGGTTCGCACCGGAACCCATCGCGACGTTCACCGTGTCGCTCCCGGCATCCGAATATCCGGATATCGCCGGTGTGAACGCGTACTTCGATCGGGCGGTTTCGAGCCTAGAGGCTCTTCCTGAGATCCGTGGAGCCGCGACGGCATCAACCGTCCCGCAGAACCACGAGGTCGCGTTGATCCCGTTCGCCGCCGCAACGCAAGTGCCCCCGGACGCAGACGACTGGCCCGTTGGGTTGCTCAACCGCGTTTCCGAAGGGTACTTCGACGCGATGGACATTCAGTTTGTCGGGGGGCGGGACTTCAACGCCTCGGACGGGGAGGAGGACCCCCGCGTCACCATTGTGAGTGAGCGCCTGGCGCGAGCACAGTGGCCAGCCGGCGAGGCCCTGGGTCAGACCATCCTTTACGGCGATGCCGACGCGAGGATTGACCTCACGGTCATTGGTGTCGTCGGGGACGTGCACCACGAAGGCGTCGCCGTTCCCGAACACCCCCAGATCTACGTCGCCATGCGTCAGGGACCATCGCGGCGCCGTTACCTCATCGCCGCCGCTCCCGGTGGCGGTGCCTCAGTCATCAACGCCGTACGGCGCGAACTCACCGCGATCGATCGGAATCTCCCGGTCAGCGCGACCACGATGTCCGCCATCGTCGGCCAGAATCTCCTCCCATGGAAGCTCTCTCTGGCAATTCTCGCAGTACTGGGTGGAGCGTCGTTGCTACTCGCTAGCATCGGCATCTACGGTGTGACGGCCTACTCCGTGGAGCAACGGCGTCGCGAGATCGGCGTGCGCATGGCGCTTGGGGCGTCCGCGCAGGTGGTGCGGCAGACGTTCGTGAAGGAAGGATTGCGCCTCGCGGGGTTTGGCGCGGCCATTGGACTGCTCGGGGCGGCGATCGGCAATCAAATCCTTGCCTCGATGCTATTTGGTGTAGGCGGAATCGACGTGCTGACCCTCGGAGGAGTCGTGCTGTTGTTTATCGTCATCGCGTCGCTCGCGAGTTTCTTTCCAGCAATGAGCGCGAGCCGGGTCCATCCGATGCGGGCATTGCGATGCGAATAGACGTGTCGATGAATGTTTCCCCGACCTGACAAACGGGAGTGAACATCTCCCGGTCTCCCGGATACATAACCGCGCATAACCGAACGGCGCTCGCGGTGATTAAGCGTTCGAGACGCTCGTGACTAACGACCGCCTACATACCTGGCGTCAAGGTTCTACATTCGCCACCACACCCGCATATCGGTCCTTCGTCATCGCCGACAGCGGTACGGACTCAAGTGATCCCATCATTCGCGAGCTGCAAGAGAACGTTACGCAAGACCACAACCGCCATCTCGTATTCCGCGAGAACGGCCAGTGACTCGCGTATGTGTCGAACCAGAGCGGGTGAAAGGAAGTCTATGTGCGGCCCTACCCAGGGCCGGAACCTGCGACGCTAATCTCAAGCGACGGTGGCCAGAATCCGGCCTGGTCGCCCGATGGCCGGCAGATCTACTATCGACAGTCGTCCCCCGGTGTGTTGATGGCGGTAGATGTAACTCCGGGGGATGAGTTTCAGGCGGGTCGCCCGGCGCCACGCATCGATCCCTGGCCTACAGCGAATTGGCCGGTGCGGCTCTACGACGTTCTCGTCGACGGCTCGTTTGTCATCGCGATTTCTGACGATGACCGCGGTGCGCTCGAGAGGGCTGGAGCCACGGAGTTGCACGTCGTCCTCAATTTCTTCGAGGAGCTCAAGGTGCGGGTGGGGAATTAGCAAAGGGCCCCAAACGGTACCCCAACTGCACAGAACTCAACGTCACTCACCGTAATTCAGCGCTTCGAACGCTTCCAACTATCCACCACTCCTCAGTGCTGAACACACCTCAAACGGTCTCAGTGACACCACCTCCCGTCTAACTTTTAATCCGTAGGTCCTGGGTTGATGCAAACTCGCCTTCCGGCGTGCTTGCATCCGCTTGGCTATTCGCCAGCGCGTCGAAACCCAGCCCGGTCACTGAGCTTCAAGCCGTCCCGCATGGCGTGATCGCACATTACACATCCCGAATCCCCCCTAGCGAATAGCGCGACGACTTCGACGTCGAGCGGCTGACCTTGTGGACGTTGCGGCGGCCGAGCTAAGCACCACACTGGGGCTCTGTGCGGGCGGGGAGTCGCGCCGTACCTTTCGGTCTTCCCAATCCCTCGACAAACAGGCGTCCCAGACCATGCGTGAGCTCTCTACTGTCGTGACCGCCGTCGTCTTCACGATCGGGCCATCACTGTCCCTTGTGCCCACATCAGCGCAGGCGCAGTCAGATTATTTCTTTCCCGACGGCGTGGCGTTCGACCCCTCGATTCCCTCGCCGGAAGCATTCCTCGGCTATGCGATCGGGACGTTTCACACGCGTCACGACCGCATCGTCGCATACATGCAGGAACTGGCGCGGTTGTCGGATCGGGCGACCTATCAATCGATTGGCGTGACCTACGAGCATCGGCCCATGCCGGTACTCACCGTGACCTCGCCCGAAAATCATGCGCAGTTGGAGTCGATCAGGCTGGCGCACCTCGCCTCGCTCGACCCGAACCTCCCTCCTTCCACGGATGGACCCCGTCCAGCGATCGTCCACCTCGGTTATGGCGTGCACGGCAACGAAACGTCGTCCGCCGAGGCGGCCATGCTGACGGCGTATTGGCTGGTGGCGGGAACCGGGAGTGACGTGCAGCGCTATCGGGCGGAAGGGGTCTTTCATATCGAGCCCGTCCTGAATCCTGACGGGCGGGACCGTCACACGCACTGGGCCAACATGAACCGCGCGCAACCCTTCGTGACCGACAACCTCGACCGCGAACACAACGAGGTCTGGCCGGGCGGTCGCACGAACCACTATTGGTTCGACCTCAACCGCGACTGGCTCCCGCTCGTGAATCCCGAGAGTAAGGCGCGCATCGACTTTCACCACAAGTGGCGACCGCAGGTGGTCACGGATTACCACGAGATGGGTACGAGCAGTACGTACTTCTTCGAACCCTCCAAGCCGGTCGGCTCGTGGAACCCGCTCCTTCCAGAACGCTTGTACACCGACATTACGGTCGATTTCGCCGAGTATTGGCGTGACGCGCTCGATGCGATCGGCTCGATGTACTTCACCAAAGAAGTGTACGACAACACCTATCCTGGCTACGGCTCGACCTATCCAAACTTTCTTGGCGGTCTGGGGCTCGTGTTCGAGCAGGCAAGTGCGCGTGGCCACTTCCAGGACAGTGACCATCACGGCGTACTCACGTTCGCCTTTGCGATTCGAAACCATGTCCGTACCGGTCTTGCGACTGTGCAGGCGTCGATCGAACGTCGCGAGAAGATGGAGGAATATCAACGCGACTTCTTCGTCTCCGCGCTCGCCGAGGCGGACGACTACGATGTGCGCGGTTGGGTGTTTGGTGATGCGAATGACGCGACGCTGAACCGGGAGTTCATCGACCTGTTGTTGCGCCACCGGATCGAGGTCTTCGAGTTAGCCACGCCGCATCGAGATGGTGACCGCACGTTCCAACCGGCGGCCGCGTGGGTGGTACCGGCGCGCCAGCCGCTCTATCGCCTCGCGCGTTCGATCTTCGAACGCACCGAGACCTTTGCCGACAGCGTGTTTTACGATGCGTCGACGTGGACGGTGAGTCTCGCGTACGGAATGCCCGATGCGGCACTGATGGGTGGCGGACCACTCCCCGTTGGGGCTGCGGTTACGACGGTGCCCGCACTCGGCGGCGGTGGAACGGTCGCCCGCAGCACCATTGCGTACCTCATCGACTGGCGTGACTCCGGTGCACCACGAGCGCTCCAGGCGCTGCAGGCGGCGGGGGTCCGGGCAGAGGTTGCTACGGCGCCGTTTACCGCCAGGACGACGGACGGTGTTGCGTCGTTCTCACGCGGCACCATTTCGGTGCCCGTGGCGGTGCAGACACTGGATGCCGACGCGTTGAACGTGGCGGTCGAGCATGCCTCGCGCGTCGGGAAGGTGCCGATCATGAGTGCCGTCAGCGTCATGTCGGTCGAGGGCGTCGATCTTGGGAGCCGGAGCTTTCGCCCAGTGCACGCTCCGCGCGTGCTCATCCCGATGGGGGAGGGGATCTCATCGTACGAAGCGGGTCAGATCTGGCACCTTCTCGACACGCGCATTGCGATGCCGGTCACGAAGGTCGACGTCACCGACATCGGACGCGTGAATTGGGCGGACTATGACGTCCTGGTCCTCGTGTCGGGCAACCTCGGCTTCTTCAATGAATCGCGCCTCGACAATCTCAAGGCATGGATCCGTGGTGGCGGGACCTTGATTGCGCAACGCTCGGCGGCAGCGTGGGCCGTGCGCAACGGGCTCACGCCCAACATCGCGGCGCCCGGCATCGGCGCGCCTGCTGACTCGGAAGACGACGAGGATGCCGCGAACGACGAGCGCTATGACTATGCGGATGCCGGCAACCTCGCCGGCGCGCAGGAGATCGGCGGGTCGATCTGGGAGGCGGACTTGGATCTCACGCACCCGCTCGGGTTCGGGTACACACGCCGGTTCCTACCGATATGGCGCGACCACGATTTCTTTTTTGCGCTGAGCGAGAATCCCTTTAGCACGGTCGCCCGTCTCGTCGGCGGAGACGCGCATTTGAGTGGATACATCTCGCAGCCCAACCGTGCTCTCCTCGCGGGATCGGCGTCGGTCCTGGCCGACCGATTCGGCGGGGGTACCGTCGTGCTGTTCGTCGACAACACGAACTTCCGTGGCTATTGGCGCGGGACCAACCGGCTGTTCATGAACGCGGTCTTTTTCGGCAACCACATTCGGGTCCCGTCAGCGCCGTAGCGTTGTCGGGATCGGCCCGTACGCGCTCGCCTTGATGGCGTCTGCGGCCGCCGGTGTCGGCGATTTCGTCGGCGGCTTGTCGCAAACGGTGGAGGTGCAGGGCGTCGACTACGATTTTACTTTTTGTTGTCACAGCAACTACGATCCTCTACCGGATGGGTCGGGGTTCTACATGTCGGTACGTGAAGGTGGTTCTGCAGCGGAGGTCATTCTGATTGAAGGGTTGATCTCGGAGTTAAGGGAGAAGTTGGGGAACTAACGGCCGACCACGCTTGCGCTGATGGAGAAGATCTTCGAGGAACTGAAGGAGAGGGTCGGGAACCAGCACAGGGCCCCAAACGGTACCCCAACTGCACAGAACGCAACCGATCTCACCGTAGCTCAGCGCCTCGAACGGCTCAAACTGTTCGCTACTCTTCAGTGCTAAACGCACCTCAACCACTCTCAGTGATACAACCTCCCGTCTAACTTTTAATCCGTAGGTCCTGGGTTTACCGTCGCACGCCTGGGCGGCGTGCTCGGTACGCTTGGCTTAGCCAGCGCGACGAAACCCAGCCCGGTCACTTTCGAAGTACATGCAGTGCAACTGGTTGTGCTTCCAGCGTCTGCGGTCCCGCAGGCGTAGGGGTGCCCAATCGGGCCCCAACTGTTTCAGCGCCTCGCGTTTCCGCCCTCCGACTCCCATCTTCTAGTCCCATGCCCGAGATCACATCCCGGCTCTCGACCGCCCTCGCCGACCGCTACAAAATCGAGCACGAACTCGGCGCTGGCGGCATGGCGACCGTCTACCTCGCTGAGGACCTCAAGCACAAGCGCAAGGTCGCCGTCAAAGTGCTGCGCCCCGAACTCGCGGCGGTGCTCGGGGCCGACCGGTTCCTCCAGGAGATCACGACCACCGCCAATCTCCAACACCCACACATCCTGCCGCTGTTCGATTCGGGCGAGGCGGACTCTTTCCTTTATTATGTGATGCCGTTCATCGACGGCGAGACGCTGCGCGACAAGTTGGACCGCGAGACGCAGCTCGGCATCGACGAAGCGGTAAAGATCACGACGGAAGTTGCCGACGCGCTCGACTATGCCCACCGCAACAACGTCATCCATCGCGACATCAAACCGGAAAACATTTTGTTGCACGACGGTCGCCCGATGGTGGCGGACTTCGGGATCGCGTTGGCGGTGAGCGCAGCAGCCGGTGGGCGTATGACGGAGACAGGATTGAGCCTAGGGACGCCGCACTACATGTCGCCCGAACAAGCGACGGCCGAGAAGGAGATTACGGGGCGGTCCGACGTGTATTCGTTGGGGGCGGTGCTCTACGAGATGCTGACGGGCGATCCACCGCACACGGGATCGTCGGCGCAGCAGATTCTCATGAAGATCGTGACGGATGAGGCGCCGTCCGTTGCGTACCTGCGGAAGTCCGTTCCGCCGAACGTGGCAGCCGCGACGGCCAAGGCCCTCGAGAAACTTCCCGCGGATCGTTTCACGAGTTCGGCAGCATTTGCCCAAGCGCTAAGGGACCTGGGATTCCGACATGCGGAATCGGACTCGCCGGGTGCCCGGGTACGCGAACGTGGTCCGGCGGCCGTGCTTCAACGGTACGGGGTCATGGGATGGGGTCTGGCGGTCTTGATGGCGATCGTTGCTGTGGCCGCGTTCTGGAACGTTCGGCAGCGTCCCGCTCCAACCGAGCAGGCACTCGGCAGATTCACGCACGTGTTGCCGGACAGCATGACCATGGCGCGCGTCGGCAGTTACGGGCCGGCGGTGGCGTTGTCGGGGAGCGGAACGAGATTGGCCTACGTGGCGCACGATGGCGGCGATACGAAACTCTACGTTCGCCGCGTCGACGAGTTCGAGGCGCACGAGGTGGCCGGCACCGAGCGAGCGTGGTCGCCGTTCTTCTCCCCCGACGAGCGGTGGATCGGCTTCTTTGCGGACAATCAGCTGAAGAAAGTCCCGCTCGATGGTGGTGCCTCGCAGAAGATTGCCGAGGTGTCGTCGGGCGGGGCAAGCCTGGCAGGAGCAACGTGGGGGCCCGACAACACCATCATCTTCGCGGAAATGTTCAGCCGGGGTCTGT
The DNA here is from genome assembly GCA_039656555.1 of Gemmatimonadota bacterium. GTDB lineage: Bacteria > Gemmatimonadota > Gemmatimonadetes > Gemmatimonadales > GWC2-71-9 > CAMYLY01. The sequence continues at coordinate 13,025 of JBDHLU010000046.1, forward strand.
GGCGAGTGTCGGGTGAAGGCGGCGTTCCGGAACGCATTGCGGACGGGAGCAACTTCGAGGCGGAACACGCGGAGATGATCCCGCTTTGGCCGGACATGCTGCCGGACGGTAAGACGGTGCTCTTTACCGTTGGCTCGGGCACTGGATTGAGCGCCGGACTCGCCGTGCTGTCGCTGGAGACGGGCGAGGATCGGCTCGTGACCGAAGGGGGAGGCAACGGCCGCTACGTGTCGAGTGGCCACATCGTCTATGCCCTGGGTGGCGACCTTTTGGCCCAGCCGTTCGATCTCGATGAACTTTCTGTGACCGGGGCGCCCGTGCCGGTCGTGAACGGGGTCATGACGGGAGGGGAGGGGACAGGTCACTTCGCTGTCGCGTGGAACGGAACACTCGCCTACGTGCCGGGACGTCTCGCGGGCCCCGCCCGTGAGTTGGAATGGGTCGACATGCGGGGGAATCGTGAGCGGATCCCTCTCGATCCGGGCGAATACTTGGGCGCGCGCATCTCCCCAGATGGCAGGTATCTGGCGTACAGCGTTCAGGGGCCGCCATTCGCTGCATGGGTCTACGACCTCTCACGCGGTGCATCGCAACGCCTCACGGGCGAGCGGGTGGATGGAGGGTATCCCCTGTGGACGCCGGATGGGCGGCGGTTGGTCATTCACTCCAACGGTGATGGGGGCCAGTTCTTGGACCTGGCCTGGATACCGGCCGACGGCAGCGGACCGGAGGAGCGGATCTTGGATTGGCCGAACATCCAGTACCCGCAATCGTGGGCGGACAGCGGTCGGACGCTGATCTTTAGTGAGACGGGGGACGCGGTCAACCAGGGGGACGTTTGGATGGTCGAGACCGAGGGAGAACGTGAACCCCGACCGCTCCTCAACACCGCATCGAACGAAGTGCTGCCGTCAGTCTCACCTGACGGGCGGTGGCTCGCCTTCGTCTCGGACGATGCCGGTCGGCAAGACGTCCTCGTGCAACCGTTCCTCGGAACGGGCGCCAGGATGCCTGTATCGACCAGGGGGGGTACCGGACCCCTTTGGGCTCCCGATGGGAAGGAACTGTATTATCGCGATGTGAGTGGCGACACCGTGTTTGCCGTCACCTTCGACGGGGACCCGACGGTGCAGTTGGGGAATCCAAGGGTCTTGTTCACTGGCAACTACGTGCCGGACTACCCGTTCAGTCGGGGGTACGACATTTCACCGCTTGGCGATCGGTTTCTCATGACGCTGGGGACGCCGCCGATTCAGGGCTGGACCAAAATCAACATCGTCCTTGGCTGGGCGGAGTCCTTGCAGGAGACCGTCAACATCGCGGCGACGAATCGGTAGCGGCTCCTCGGCGCACGGGGTGAGGGCAAGGCGAAGGCATTGCTCACTATGGCCCCATACTTATCTTGGTGAAAGCCATCCGGCAGGGGACGACGAGCATGTCGAGAGAATCCCACGGGAGAAGGCACTTCCTAATCGCTTGTTCCATGGGTGCGACCGCCGCCTTCGTGGGCACCCGACCGCTGCACGGGTTCGGGCGCGCACGTCGAGGGCGTGACGAGCACCCGGAACCCCGGCCCGGGATTGATGGCTCGAAGGTCCTTACCGAAGATGAGTTGTACAACACGAGTGCGCTCCCCGTGTACGACATGATTCGCGAGATCCCCCAGATTGCGGATGGTATTCGATGTTACTGCGGCTGTGCGGATCTTTCTGGCTACTACTCACTGTTGACGTGCTACGAAGACGGTGGGATGGCCCAGGCATGCGAAATCTGCCAGGGCCAGGCAGGTCTCGTCTCCCGACGCCACGGGGAAGGGCAAACCCTCGATCAGATCCGAAGAGCCATTGACGCTCGCTTTGGATGATTCGCCGTGCCGATGCGGTCGTGATTTCCGATTGTTCTTCCTTCCAAGGACGTCTCATGAAAGCTCGATTCTTCGTTCCAGTTGCAGTAGCCACGTTGGCGGGCCTCGGTCTTCCCCTGGAGGCCCAGGTCCGGGGTAGCGAGCGGGCGCTCCTGACCCAGACGGTGGACGGGACTACCATCTCGGTTGACTACGCCCGCCCCCACGCGCGGGGTCGCGATCCCATTTTCGGTGGGGTGGTGGATTGGGGGCACATCTGGACCCCCGGGGCCAACTGGGCGACCACCTTCGAGTTCAGCAAGGACGTGGAGTTGAACGGGCAACCCGTGCCGAAGGGGAAGTACTCGGTGTGGATGATCCCGCAGCCGGAGCTTTGGGAGGTCATCCTGGATCCCAATGACTCCATCTTCCATGTCGCGCGGCCGCCTCTCACCGACGAACAGATCCGAATCTCCGTTGCGCCGATCGAGGGTGCGTACGCCGAAGCACTCACGTTCTCGTTCCCGATCGTCCGGGGCGACGGTACCGACCTCCTCTTCCAGTGGGGGACGACCCAGGTGCCGATGTACGTAGCCGTGCCGAGCACGCAAACGTTTACGGTCGGGGCTGAGGTTGCAGAGCCGTATCCGGGAGTCTACGAGGTCGAGTGGGTGGGACCGCCACCCGAATCGATTCCTCCGGCCGAGCGCCCTCATATGCGCTCTCGCATGGAGCTGACCTATTCGGACGGCTACCTCACCGCGACATGGGACGTAGGTGGAAACCAAGGCGACGAGAACGGAGTGGTCGAGGTGATGATGGTTCCGGTCGGGGACCAGGTGTTTCATCCGGGCTGGATGCGGGATGGAGCATTGTACGAGACCGAACTCGATCTCTGGGTGGAGTTCGTCGTGGAGGATGGGGCAGCGACTGGCTTCCAAATTCGCGATGGAATCTTCGACGTGGTGATTTGGGAAGGCACCCGGGAGAACTAGGGCGGCGTAGGCTCCACAGTGGGATTTGCGGAGTTCGCCGGGGCCCTTCTGCCTTTCTAGGACGAGCTTTGGATTGACGAGGGGCGGTCCAGCTCGTTCTGGGCCCCTCGCTCAATCCCGACGCGGACGCGATCGTCATTACACATGTATAGTTCCGCCTCGCGCTCTGATCCCCTTCGTTCTCCGGGGAGCCGGCGTCAATAGCGACAAACGAGCAGAGGGCCCCAAACGGTACCCCAACTGCACAGAACTCAACGTCACTCAACGCAATTCAGCACCGTGAACGCTTCTAACTAATCGCCACTCTTCAGTCGAGAACCGCTTCATCGCTCGGCGCATCTACGTTGTGGATGACACACTCAGATACTCGATTGCTGGTGCAGACCTCAAGCTGGCGCCTCGCGGCGGTGGCCCCCTTCATTGGCGTCGGTCGAGGGCCCCGTCGGTGCCGACGTCCTCGTGCCAGGCGCCTCCGTGGCAGGATCGGCTTCAGTCCTTGCTATGTTTGTGACCTAAGGTTCGGGGGTTGTCGGCGACGAGGGGTCGAATCGACGAAGTCGGGAGTGCGATGCACGACGGAATGGAACGTACCGAGGTGGCGGAAGAACACCTTTCCTCGGTGCGAGTAATAAAGTTCGGCGGGACCTCGGTGACCGGTGGCGACCGCATCGACACGATTGCCGGTGTCGTACGCGATCGGGTGTCCTCATGTCGCCCAATCCTGGTCGTATCGGCCTTCGCCCAGGTCACGTCGATTCTGGAACGCGCGGCGATCGCGGCCCCCAACGGCGAATGGTCGGAGGATTTCACTCGACTGACCGGCATCCACGCCGACGCGGTTCTCGGGATGACCGATTCGGATCCGACCATTCAATCAATGTTGGAGGCACTCCTGAGGGAGTGCGAGCGTCTTCTGTCGGGAATTGCATCCGAGCGGACCTGTTCGCCGGAGCGACTCGACGACGTCCTCTCGTTCGGTGAACGGCTCTCCTCCGAGATCATCACCGCCGGGTTGATTCACCGCGGCATACCCGCTGTACCAGTCGATGCTGCGGACATGATCGTCACTGATGTGAATCACGGCGATGCCCGTGTGGATCTCGAGGCCACCCGACTTCGAATCGGGGACACGCTGGCGGAAACGCGCGCGGTGCCGGTCGTATCCGGCTTCATCGGGGCCACGCCGGTAGGAGTGAGGACGACGCTGGGCCGCGAGGGATCGGACTACACGGCCGCGGTGCTCGCTTGGTGCCTGCGCGCGAAGGGTGTCGAGATCTGGACGGATGTCGATGGAGTGATGACGGCGGACCCCCGAGTCGTCGCCGATGCTCGCTCGCTCAGGCACCTGAGCTACGACGAACTGTTCGAGCTTTCGAGCTGGGGCGCCAAGGTGGTGCACCCGAAGACCGTTCGACCCCTTCGCGAGCTGGACATCCCGCTGACGATTCGGAACACGATCTCTCCCTCCGATCCGGGAACACGGGTCGGCCCTGCCGGCCCGAACGCCGAGCGGCCGAACCCTCTGGGGGTCACCCGACTGGACGTCGAAGCGTTACTCGCGCCGGGGCACGGGGACCCATCGACAAAGGAGTCTCGGCATGAGCTCGAGGGGCTGCTCCGCGAGCTGGACGGGATCGATCAGGAGGCTTCGGTGGTGACGGTCGTCGGTCGTCGCGATTCCGGAGCCGGACACGACATGACGTGCATCACCGAGCTCGTACGAGCCGAGGGCATCACGGTGTACGGGGTAGCCGAAGCGCCTTCCGGACGCACAGTCTCGTTGGGCGTCGGCCGGGGGAACGCCGATTCCGCCGTCCGAACGATCCACCAGGCGCTCTTTTCCAGCGTGCAGTCGGATACGCTCCATGCGTGACGTCGTATCTCTTGCGGAGGAACTCGTGGCGATCCCGTCGGTTTCAGGGGAGGAGGGCGCGGTCGTCGACCACGTGAGTAACCTTCTGGCGTCAGCTGGGTGGACCGTCCGCCGACAAGAAGTCACTCCGAGGCGAGACAACGTGTGGGCCTCGCGTGGGCGTGGCGAAGTCACGCTTTCGACGCATCTAGATACAGTCGCGCCGTTTTTCCCGCCGCGTCAGGAAGGCGACCGGTTGTACGGTCGCGGCAGCTGCGACGCAAAGGGCCTCGCCGCCGCCATGATCTGTGCGGCCGAACGCCTGGCGGAGGGAGGGGAGGACCGGGTGGATCTTCTATTCGTGGTCGGTGAGGAGGCGGGATCGGACGGCGCCACGGCCGCCAACGAACTTCCCGCGACCAGCTCAGCGTTCGTCAATGGGGAACCGACGGAAGGGCATCTGGCGTCCAGCGCCAAGGGGTCACTTCGGGCCGTCGTGGAAACCCACGGTATTGCCGGACACTCGGCGTACCTCGATCGCGGACGCTCGGCCATCGACGCGATGGTCGCGCTTCTGAGCGATCTCGGAGCCATTGGCCTTCCGGTCGATCCTGAGTTGGGTGAGACGACCATCAATGTCGGCACCATCGCCGGGGGGTCGGCGGCGAACGTGATCGCGGCCAAGTGCCGCGCAGAGCTGCTCGTCCGCTTGGTCGGCGAGGACGCCCCTGTGCGGGCCGCGCTCGATGCGTGGGCAGACGGACGCGCCGCGGTACACTACGGTGCTCACGTGCCCACGACCCGCTTTCGCACGCTGGACGGCTTCGAGATCGGACCGGTGTCGTTCACGACGGACGCACCGCTTCTGGACAGATGGGGGCAGGCGCTGCTGTATGGACCGGGTTCCATTCACTACGCGCACCGGCCGGACGAGCATATCGGCATCGGGGATTTGAGGGCGAGTGTGAACACCTACGAGCGGCTGGTTCGATCGCTTCTCGACGGATGAGTGGTATGACGGAACGCATCCCCATCGCGGTCCTGGGCGCCACCGGGGCGGTGGGGCAGACGTTCGTGCGCCTCCTCGAGGGCCACCCGACGTTTCGGGTTTCTGAAGTGGCTGCTTCGGAGCGATCGGCCGGCCGCCTCTACGGGGAGGTCGTCCGTTGGCACGAGGGTACCTGTCCGCCGGACGTGGCCGCATCGACTGTGCAGCGCGTGGACCCCGATGCCGTAAAGGCACCGGTGGTCTTCTCGGCCCTCGATGCTTCCGTCGCCGGTGACGTCGAGGCCGCGTTCGCGCAGGCCGGCCGGGTCGTACTCAGCAACGCCAGGAACCACCGGATGGACAACGACGTCCCGCTCGTCGTGCCCGAGGTCAACGCCGGCCATCTCGGTCTCCTCGAGGTGCAGCAGGAGAACCGGGGATGGGATGGCGCCATCGTTGCCAACGCAAACTGTGCGGCGACCGTTGCGGCGTTGGCCCTTGCGCCGCTCCATGAGGCGTTCGGCGTCCGGAGTGTGTTCGCCACGACGTTGCAGGCGATATCCGGGGCCGGGTACCCCGGTGTGGCGTCTCTCGACATCCTCGGAAACGTCATCCCCGAGATACGCGGTGAGGAGGAAAAGATCGAGATGGAGTTGGGCAAGATCCTGGGCCATCTAAACGACCGCGGTGTCGAAGCTGCAACGTTTCCGGTGAGCGTGCACGCCAACCGAGTTGCGGTCGAGCATGGACACACGGTTTGTCTTTCCGTCGGGCTCGAGAAGTCCGCGTCACCAGAGGAAGCGTTGGCAGCCTTTGAAGAGTGGCGCGGGAACGAGGTGTGTGCGGGCCTTCCGTCGGCACCGTCGCGGCCCGTGATCGTCCGACCCGAGTCCAACCGCCCACAGGCCCGAAAAGACGTCAATGCGGGCGACGGAATGAGCGTAGTAATCGGGCGCCTTCGTGCAGACACCATTTTGGATCTGAGATTGGTGGCGCTCGGTCACAACACCGTACGCGGTGCGGCAGGGGGCTCGATCCTGAACGGAGAGATCATGGTCAGGCTCGGGATGATTCCCCGCGAATCATGAGCGACGCTCTGTTGCGCATCGCCATCATCGGTAACGGCCTGATGGGCCGGAGCGTGCATACCCTCGCCGACGGTGCGCTGGTGGCGGCACGATGGCTTTCCGGACGTACCGGCGTATACACCATGGCAGACGTTTTCGCGGTGGAGAACACATGAGTACTGAGACCCTACGAGGGTGCGGAACCGCGCTGGTCACGCCGTTCGACGCGGAGGGCCGCCTCGACGAGCCGTCGATCCGGGCTCTCGTTGACTGGCAGATCGAAGAGGGCGTGCACTTCCTGGTCCCCTGCGGATCCACGGGTGAAGCCGCCACACTTTCCGTGGAAGAACATCTTCGCGTGGTTTCGATCGTCGTGGACCAGACAGCGGGGCGTGTGCCCGTCGTCGCCGGTGCGGGCGGCAACGACACACGAGAAGCCGTCGAGCTCACGCGTCGGGTGGAAGAAGCGGGCGCCACCCACCTCCTGCACGTTACGCCTGCGTATAACCGGCCGCCCCAGCGGGGCCTGGTCGAGCACTTCAGGACGCTTGCCGATGCCGCGACCCGACCGTTGGTCCTCTACAATGTCCCGGGACGTACCGCCTGCAACATGGAGGCTGAGACGACGCTGGAGCTTGCTGAGCACCCGAACATCGTTTCGGTGAAGGAGGCGTCCGGGAGCACAGACCAGGTGAGCGAGATCATCCGTAACCGACCCGAGGGCTTCACGGTCCTCTCCGGGGACGACTCTTTGACGCTGCCCCTCTTGGCACTCGGAGCGGAAGGGGTCATCTCCGTGATCAGTAACGCGGTTCCGGCGGCGACGGCCCGGTTGGTGGACGCCTTCGACGCCGGAGACCACGCGCAGGCGGAAGATCTCCACTACAGGCTGTTGCCGCTCATGCGCGACGCATTCGTCGAGAGCAACCCGATACCGATCAAGTTCGCGCTCGCGCATCTGGGGCGTATTCAGGACGTGCTGCGCCTCCCTCTGGTCACACTTGCCGAGGAGCACCGGTCCGCGGTCGTGGCGGCGCTCGATCACGTGGGGGATGTCTGATGAGCGGATCCGTGGAGGGGCTTCGCGAAGCGATCGAGAGCTTGTACACCCACCCTGCGGGGGAGGAGCTCCCAGCCCAGGCGGGTGATGTTGTCGCGCGACTCCTCGAGAGCCTGGAAGACGGATCGGTTCGGTCGGCAGAGCGTAACGACGACGACGAGTGGGTCGCCGTGCCATGGGTCAAGCAAGGCATCCTCGTGGGGTTTCGTGCCGGGAAGATCGTCCCAGTGTCTGGGGCCGGCGGAGTCGATGTCGACGCAGGTGACTCCTCCGCGTTCCTCGACAAGCACAACCTGCCGATCCGGAAATTCCGCGCTGACGAGGGCGTCCGAGTGGTTCCGGGTGGCTCGGCGATTCGTCGAGGCGCGTTCATCGCCCCGGGCGTCGTATGTATGCCGCCGATGTACGTGAACGTGGGCGCCTGGGTTGGGGCAGGCACCATGATCGATTCCCACGCCCTGGTTGGTTCATGCGCCCAGATCGGTGAACGCGTGCACCTGAGCGCCGCCGCTCAGATCGGCGGCGTACTCGAACCCATCAACGCGGCGCCCGTAGTGATCGAGGACGATGTCATCGTGGGAGGAAATTGCGGCGTGTACGAAGGCACGGTCGTGCGGCGGAGAGCCGTTCTCGGTGCCGGTGTAATACTTACCCGGGCAACACCAGTCTTCGACCTCGTGAACGAACGGGCGATCCGGGGAAACAAGGACGCACCGGTCGAGATTCCTGAGGATGCGGTCGTCGTGGCGGGAGCACGTACCGTGCCCTCCGATTGGGGCCGCTCCAACGGCCTCTCGCTCTACACGCCTGTGATCGTCAAGTACCGTGACGATCGCACCGACGCATCAACCGCGCTTGAGGAGTGGCTGCGGTAGCCGAGCGTTATCCGGGGCACCGCACCACCGCTCACCAATGCCTCCACTGTAACGCCGCTCTCAGCGCGGACCAGCCTTCCCAAGTTCCATACCCACTGAGCG
>JBDHLU010000047.1:0-28949 GCA_039656555.1 Gemmatimonadota bacterium
GATTCAAGGTCGATCATGACCCGCTGCCCCGCCAAGACCTTAAAGCTGTAGCGATCAGCGTACTCACCGCTCCGGAGCTTTTCGTCGTCGCTTGCCAGTGTTCCCTGGTGGGTGGTGCCGCCCTGAGACGCGGCGCCTGTCGCTGCCCCCTCCTCGAAAACGCCAAGGCCGTAGAAGCATGGGTCCTCAGAGCACTTCACCATGCTGACCACGACGGTGTAGGGGCGTGGGTCTGTCGCCGTCAAAGCCAGCACCGGTCGGTCATCGACCTCGACATCTATATCGATCTCCTCGCCATCAGGGTCGAGGAGCCTAAGGTCGAGGTCGGTGCAATCGGCGTCACATACTCCGAGGATGACGTAGGCATTCCCGAGAGTGAAACGCAGGGAGACCCTCGTCGTTTCGGAGGCCTCGAGTGCCCCGTTCCTGGAATCGTCGATGAGTTGGTAGTTCCTCTCGGCCATCGTAGTCGCCGCTCGTTGTATCTGGTCGGCAACTTGTTGCTGCCATTGGGCTTGGACTGGGGTCGTGGTGATGAGGACGAGGGCGCAGGTCAGCGAGAAGCAGATTCTGATCATCGTAGTTCCGCGAGGAAGGTAGGTGGAATCCCTCCTTGCATAATATGCCGGCGAAGCCGGTGTCTCAATTGGGACGTGCGGTTCAATGTGTAAGGTGGACGTTATGCGTCGGTACTCCCGTCGACAGGGGAACGATGCAGTCGGTCACTCGGTCCGAAGCGCCGCCATCGGGTCGATCCGTGCGGCGCGCCGTGCTGGGGCCCAGCGGCGCAGAAACCCGGATACAACCATTCTGAAATTGGCTGAATCAAAAGGCATATACCTCTCGTTTACTGAGAGTAGGGAACCGAGAGGAACCAAAAGGAAACCGAAATGGCCAGAGAAAAGCCGGATTTGATCAAGGGGACACTCGATATGCTGCTCCTGAAGACCCTGTCCCTGGAGCCCATGCATGGGTGGGGGATTCAAGAACGCATCCAGCAGATGTCCGGCGAGCTGCTGCGTGTCCAACAAGGGTCACTGTACGCCTCACTACATCGGCTGACGCGCCAGGGATGGATCAAGTCCTATTGGGGCAAGACGCCTCACAACCGCCGAGCACGGTACTACGCGCTCACCAAACCGGGCCGCAAGCAGCTCGGCCTCGAAACCGAACACTGGCAACGACTTTCTGATGGCGTCACGCGCGTCATGGCCACGAGTTAAGGAGGCGTCATGCGTTGGCTCAACAACCTCTGGTTCCGCATTCGCGCGATTCTCGTTCCGGGGCGCATGGAGCGCGACCTCGACGACGAGATGGTGTTCCACCGCCGCATGGAGGCGGAAAAGCTCGTCGCACAGGGCATGGCTGTGCACGAAGCCGAGCACGAAGCGCGACGTCGCTTCGGAAGCGACGCGCGGCAGAAGGAGCGCGCTCGTGAGTCGTGGGGCATCGGGCTCGTGAGCGACCTCTTTGCCGACACCGCGCACACGTTTCGGCAACTCCGGCGCAACTTGACGTTCGCCGGTGTGTCGGTGCTCACGCTCGCGCTTGGTATCGGGGCCACGATCTCCCTGTTCAGCGTTATTCAAGGCCTGATGCTTCGCCCTCTCCCGTTCCCGGACGAGGATGAGGTCGTTCACTTCTGGTTCGACTACAGTTGGCGCGGAGTCGAATTCGATTTTGCGAAGGATGTGGTCACCGCATTCGACGGCATTTCGGCATATACCGCCTGGTCCCTGCCGTTTCAGACAGACGCCGGCACCACCTTGCTTCCTGTCATTCCGACCTCTGCTGAATTGTTCGACGTGTTGCAGGTCGCGCCGATCATGGGACGTACCTTCGAGACTGGCGAGGATCGTCCAGGTGCTGAACTCGTGATCGTGGCTAGCTACGGGCTGTGGCAACAGGAATTGGGCGGCGACGAGAACGTGATTGGTAGGCGCATCGTTCTTGGTGGACGACCGCACACCGTGATTGGCGTCGCACCTCCAGGGTTTTACTTCCCGACGCCGGAATACCGAGCATGGGTTCCTCTCCTGCTCGATCCGTCGACTCAGAACTATCAGGGCAACGGTTACCTCTCGATTATCGGTCGGAGAGCGAACGGCGTGACCGAGGCAGGATTAGAGGCCGATGTCCAGTTGCTCGGGGCAGCTTTAGGCGAGCAATACACCTACCCGGCCCGCTGGGACAAGAGTGCCAACCCGGCGGTGGTCGGGATGCGAGAATACGTATTGGGCGACGTGGAGCCGGCCCTGCTGCTTCTGTTTGGGGCGGTCGTGCTGATCCTTTTCATGGCGTGCGCCAATGCTGCTGCGCTCATCTTGGCCCGAACCACCGATAGGACCACTGAGTTGTCGATGCGTGTCGCACTTGGTGCGGGTCGTGGTCGTATAGTCAGGCAGGTGCTAACCGAGTCCGTCGTGCTGGCCGTGATTGCCGGTGTTGTAGGTGCGGCCCTGGCGCGTGGTCTTTTCGGAACACTGGTTGCGAGTCTGCCGCTTTCCGGTGGATACGCGGGCACGTTGGCGTTTCCGTGGCTCGGGTTTGTCGGAGCGTTTGCGTTGGCGTTGCTCGTGGCGATTGCGGTCGCGATCATTCCGATCGTGAACTTGCTGCGAGGCGGCCTCGGCGATCTACGCGGTGCAAGGTCGGACGCCGGTATCCAACGGCAAACCGGGAGAGCCCAGGGTATTCTGGTTGCCGCCGAGGTGTTGTTGGCCCTCACGCTCGTTACCGGGGCAGGGCTACTCGTGCGTTCGGTCTCCCAGATCCAACGACTCGACATCGGTGTGGATCCCGAGAACGTGACGGTGCTGGACTTGGTGGCGACGAACGATATGACGGACGAGCAACGGCGTGCCTTCTTCGACGATGTCTTGCACCAGGTGCAAGCCCAACCCGGGGTGGAATGGGCCGGATACATCAATCGGTTGCCGATTCGCGATGGAGGGTGGCAGGGACCGACGTCGATCGAGAGCCGACCGGAGTTGGTCGGCCCCGATCGGCCCAACAGTTATTGGCGTGAAGCCACGCCGGACTACTTCGAAGCGATGGGGGTCGAACTCAAACAAGGGCGCTTCTTCACAGAAAGCGACCGCACGGGCGCTGTCGACGTGGTGATTGTCAGCGAGTCGTTCGCACAGATGTGGTGGCCTGATGAAAACGCGATTGGCCAACGTATCTCGGGTACGGGAGACCAACAAGGGCAATGGCGGGAGGTAGTCGGCGTCGTCGAGGAAACGCGAATTCACCGGATTCTTGGTGACAACGACATCGCCATGTTCATTCCCTATGCTCAAACGCCATTTGCCGGTACCTCACAGGTCCTGGTGGTCAATACGAAGGCTGACATAGGCCCATCTGTTCGCCGGATCGTCCGCACGGTCGATGCACGAGTGGCGGTCGCGCGGCTCGGTTCTATGGATGCGGTTGTGGCGACGGCGATGGCCGAGCCACTGCGACTGCGGTTCTTCCTAATGCTGTTTGCAGTGCTTGGGCTCGTGCTGGGGGCGGTCGGTGTGTACGGCGTGGTGTCCTATGCCGTGACTCGGCGACGCGCTGAGTTTGGTATTCGCATGGCGCTCGGTGCGACGTCTACCAACGTGCTGAGTCACGTCGTGCGTCGAGGGATGGTCCCGGTGGCCGTCGGTGTGGTGGCTGGCGTCGTCGTTTCTCTTGCGCTCGCTAGGGTCGTCGCTGGATTCCTTTACGAAGTCGCACCAACCGATCCTGCAAGCCTGGGCATGGCCTCCGCGGTCTTACTCCTGACCGGTGTGCTCGCCACGGTCATCCCGGCTTGGCGAGCCGGACGGACGAGTCCGGTGGAGGTGTTGAGAGTGGACTGAGACCCCAGCCTCCCCTAGCGAACTTTTGCCGCCCATGATCTGTTAGGGTAGAAAACATCCCCGGAGGTCCCCGATGCAACGCTCGATTCCGTTTTGCGTCATCGGAGTCGCCGGTCTCATGAGCGGACGTGTTCTCGACGCACTTGGATGGGGTTCCATCGGGCTCGGTAACATCCTCGCCGTTGCCGTGATGGGCGCGTGGGTGTGGCGACACAATCCCAAGTTGCGCGAACAGGTCTCGGCGATGCCTGAGGCGACACGGGTATAGAGCATTCGTTCTTTCAGGACGCACCGTCGCCACGCCGAACAGTCGAACCCGCCCGCTCAGGGCGGGACTCTCGTCACCTCATCCGAATCATGACGTACGTCCCCCGAAACCCCTCGTTCTGCGCATACGCTTGGGGTACGGACGCCGGTTGGCCGTCCTCTCCCTCGAATTCCAATCGCTCTTCGGCCACGATGACCGACTCGGCTCCAAGTGAGTCGGCTATGGCCCGCACGATGTCGCGACGGCACCCCTTTCCGCACTGGGCCTCGACTGAATAGATCGTCGACGCGCAAACGCGGCTTGTCGCAACGCTTCCCGCCCTGCTCACAGTTTCACACTGTGTACCCTCCGACTTCATTTTGAGCGGCACTTCACTGTGCCACCAGTAGAGGATGCCCACGGTGTCGTGGGGAGCGGTGGGCGGTTCATCGAGGACACGAACTTCGCCACCCGTTGTGGTCCAACTTTCCGGGACCGCTTGGTTCTGGTTAGCCGCGATCAATTGACGTCCTGATCCGGGGCGCGCTTCTTCGATCGTCCAGGAAAGAGCATAATTGCCTTTGGCACTACACCCGGCGCTGGATGCCAGGAGGACAAGGCAGAGGAATGGCGCGCCATCGCGGAACCGCATGAACAAAACTCCTGTGAGTCTTTCAAGAAAAGTACTATGGTTGTCTGCTGCGCGTTTTGAAGTCATATCTCCCTGTTGAAAGGAACCATGAAACGGTGATGAACCCTTCTCTATGAGAGCACCTGAACCTTCCCCCGAGGCACGTACCGGCCTCACAGCCCATTGTGCTGCTCCAGCTCGGGGCCAACATGGCTGGGATCGCATTCATCATCGCGTCCTTGCACTTGCTGTACGTGAACACGACACTGCTGCCTGAAAAGCTGCGGCCACCGTTATGGAGGCGAATCGGGTTGGTCGCGACGGCAGTGTTTTATGGGGGCTTTGTGGCGCTTTGGGCGAGTACCATGATCTGACAGCCACGGAGGTCTGTTCGAAGTTAGGGCCGGTTTTCTCGCATCACGGATGGAGCATCGAGGAAGGCGTATCAACGCACCAGGCTCTTGAACGAACACAACATCCGTGGGCATCGACATCTGTGGGCATCGATGGGTGGAACCGCCTGACATCTGCGGCTAAGCAAGCCTGGCGAAACTCTCGAATCTTCGACAGCTTTCTTTGTAGCCTTCTGGAGCTTTCGTGACTACTATCGCACCCGTACGACTTACCGAGTTATCGAAGGTCATCCTCACCGTAGCCGCGCCGGTGATTGTCATGGGCTGTTCCGCACCCATGGTGGCGACCTACCACGTCGGCCTACAGAACGTGGAGCGTGATGCGCAGGCCCAAGAGCAGTTCGGTACGGTGGATGTCGCCGAGGTCAGCGAAGGCGACAGTGTGGCCTTCGTTCTCGAGGACGGCCTCATGCGAATCACATGGGTCGTCGAAGAAGCGCGTCTCCCGTTCGTCCTAGAGAACAAGACCGACCAGCCAATACGAATCATCTGGGACGACGCCATATTCATGGATCTCCTCGGTGCGCCGCACAAGGTGATGCATCGCGACGTTAGGTACTCAGAGCGGGGTGAACCGCAGGCGCCGACCACCGTGAACCCTGGGGAGGCGCGTGAGGACTTCATCTTGGCCATCAATCTGCCCTATCAGGAATCCGATGCTTCTTGGCGTGAAGACCCGTTTTTGAAACCCCACCGGCGCATGACGCGAGCGGAACTCGAACCTGCACTCCTGAATGTCGGTCGCTCGTTTGTTGCAATTCTCCCCATCGAGTTCGGCGGCGACGTCCACGAATACGTGTTTACGTTCCGGGTGAGGAGCGTTGATCTCCCGTAGCGTCCAGGATGGATTGACGTTTTGGTCGGAACGCGAACATTCGCCCTCTAGGGGAGCTCGATGATCGACGGTGGGTGGGCTTCCGCCTCCAAGAATCGTAGAAAGTCGTCTGCCCCAACAGCGGTGGTCATGGCGTTGTCGAGTGGGTGGAAATTGAGAGGCTCGTGCTCCAGGATGGCTCGGTCGAGTACGACCTGGACGGCACGACTGTGGTCGTTCATGATGGCGAACGGATTCACGGCCCCGGGAATCACTCCAAGGTAGTGCATGAGCCGTTTGGGGCTTCCAAACGATAGTCGCTTGGAGCCGATGACTCCTTCGACCTCGCGGAGCCTGACCTCCGTATCCTGTTCGCACACCAGTAGCCACATCCGCTGCTTCTTGTCGCGCACGAAGAGGTTTTTGGTGTGACAGCCTGGTAGGTCGCCCCGAATGCCCTTCGCTTCTTCTACGGTGAAGAGTGGTGCGTGGGTGTGATTGACGAACGTGATGCCCAGCTCATGGAGACGACGGAATAGGTCGTCGGGTGTGGCGGGCGTACGGCCGTCAATCAACGTTGCCGTCTCGTTGGCCTCCGAGGTCATGAGGCTAGAAGTTGTATTCCAAGCCGACGGTGAAGCCGACGTTGGTTCGTAACCCGCCCTTGTTGAGTGGAATCAATGCGTTGGTAATGATGAGCAGGCCCGGAGCCGTGACGAACTTCATGCCGACGGATCCGTTGATGATGTCGTCCCGGATGTTTGGAATGTTCGATGGACTCACTGAGCGTTGAAACGGCACATCGAAGGAATGCGAGGTCGGCAGTTTGAGAAGTGACTCACCCACCTGCAGTTCGGTGATGAGATCGAGGGCCAGGGTCGCCCAGCTTGCCAGCATCTGATCGAAACCGATGGTCGCGAGCAGGGCGTCAGTGAGAAGATCGGAATCGCGATAGATGTACCCGACATTCGCATGCGGGGAGAAGTTCCCGAACTGCGCCGATGCTATGCCGAGGCCGCGAATAGAGAAATGACCCGCACCTAGAAAATCGCTTTGCGATCCGGTGGCGAACCGTGCGTCGGCCAGAATACCGAATGCACTCCTCTCGTTTTGTGCAACACGTGCCTTGAGCCGGGCTGCAACGTCGCCCAGCCCGCTGGCAGAGCCAGCCACGGTGCGTGATGCTGAAAGCTCGGGGTTGTCCGGAGTTCCGTCAAAGAAGTGGGCTGCCGTCGGTCCACCAAATGGGCGGACTTGGGCCGTGCTGGTTCCTGACAATGACGTCGAGATGATTGGCACCGCTACACCGATGTCCAGGAAATCAAGCAACCCGTAGTTGAGCGTGAACACTGTCGCGTTCACGTTGAGGTTCAGGTCGAGCTCGAGATCCATGTGGTCGTTCTCGAGTCCGGGAATCCCTACCAAGGAGCAGTCGCCTCCGAATATGGTGTCACATCCCGGGAAGTCGGCGTTCACATGCGTAAACGTCAAATCAATGTTGTCGAGGTCTACGCCGCGCACCTTGTGAAACCGAAATGCGTTGTAGGTGGCGCCGACGAGAATGCGGCCCTTCCCCAACGTTTGCGCGCGCTCGGCGAATATGGGTCCAGCCGACGTCGATGTGAGGATCGGCACACCGCCTTCGAATCGGTACGTCTGTCCGCTGGAGGTAGAACTGATGGGGAGATTGGAGATACTGGTGCCGATGGCACCGCCGAGAAAGGCGATGAGTGCCCCATTGCCTTCGACCGCAGACGGCACGAAGTGACCGGCATGCGCCTGAATCGATGCTGGATTGTTCGGATCGTTCGTGCCCGCCAGGAAAAGGGGGTCGTCTCCCGATCCAAAGATGAAGAGTTGAGATATGAGATCGCTCAACCCCTGAGCGGATGCAGGTTGGGCAACGAGAAGTGCAGCAAAGAGTACGACGGCACAACGCTTCATGCTTCCTCCGGGAGGTGGACTACTCGACGGCCACGATGCGCCATCCGTTCGCTGTCTGGCGCAACCGGATCACGATCGTGAGGTCTGGTGTTTGGTCTTGGTTAGTGCGGAATCGATACTGCGCTGAAATCGTTGCCGTTGCCGATGTCCTATCGATTGAGACGCTGGTACTGTGGAACGTCGCCACCAGATTCTGGGTGTTGCTGAAGAAACCAGTCCAGCCATCCTGTTGATCCTGCGGCATGTCCGGAAACGCCGCTCGCATCCGGTTGATGTCGTGAGAATTGATCGCCAATCGATACGTTTCGATAGCCTGTTCGATCTCAGCCCGAGGGTCCCGTGCCGGCGTCGTATCGCGATTCTCGGCCAAGGCCGCGACGGTGACATCGGTGAAGGCACCCTGGCCGTCCGCCATCGCAGTGATGCGGGCGCTCCCCTCCGAGACGGCGGTGACGACCCCGGTAGGACTCACTCGGGCTACTGCCGGGTTGTCGGATTGCCAGGACACTGCGCGGTCAGTGACCGGCCGTTGTTGCAGGTCTCGAACAGCGGCCGTCAACATCGCAGTCTCACCAGGTGACAGCGAGAGAGTCGTCGGTGAGAGGCTGACCGCAGCTACTGCCGGCGCCATTACCGTTGCCGTGGCCGCACCAGTGATGCCTTCGCTCCGGGCCTGTACCCGCGCGACCCCGGCCCCTGTCGCCGAAATCATTCCGCTGGCGTCGACCGACACCACTCTGGGATCGCTGGTGGACCAATCGATCGTGCGGCCACCGATGATTGCTCCACCACGATCCGCCAGTGTCGCGGCAACTCGCGCCCGATCTCCAACGGAGAGTTCGATGGTGCCCGGAGTTACCTGAACCGACGCCACGGCCGCCGGTTGGGTCGTTGGCTGCCGCGGTGGTGGTGGTGGCGTAACGGTGACCACGATCGACGCCGATGCGCTGCCAACCTGTACGGTCACTTGGGCAGACCCAGCGCTGCGGGCCGTGATGACCCCCGAGGACGTGACATCCACGATTGCTGTTGCAGTGGATTTCCACGTCAGGGGGACGCCGGGTACTACGCTGCCATCGTTGGCGTGCGGCACCGCGTCCAGTGCCAGAGTTTCCCCAATCTGTAGCGTCGCCGAAAGCGGCTGCACGTTGACACTGGCGATAGTCGGCGCTCCGATCACCGCGGTCTCGTTCGCCGCGGCGGTCGGGTCGGAGAGTTGTGGTACGATCGCAAACCACATGACCGCCGCCGTCACTCCCACCAGAGGGACCGCCCACGCCCACACGGGAACCCCACGTCGCGTGCCGGCCGGTGCCGGTGCGTCGTTCTGTGGAAGCGGTGTAGACGGTGTCGGTAGAGATGGAGGTCCTGGTGTCCGCTGCGGAGGGATCGGGCTACCGGCCGATTGGAATTTCTTGAGCAGCTTGTCCGTTTCGGAGTTCTGGACGAGCGTCAGCATGTGGGTACGTGCGGCCTCTTGCGAACTATCGGTCGCGAACCCGGTTGCCGTGACGGCTTCCTCGATGCTCGGGAATCGATCGTCGGGATCCTTGGCAATCATCCGTTCGACGACCTGGGCTAACTCCGGAGGACAGTCTTGCCGACCTTCGAGTACTGGCGGCGGCTCAGAGTGACAATGGTCGTATATGAGATTCACCATCGTCCCGCCCTTGAACGGTGTCCTTCCGGTGATCATCTCGTACGCCACGATGCCCAGGGAATATTGATCTGCCGCACCGGTCAGCTGTCCACCGGAACACTGTTCGGGACTCATGTAGGCCGGGGTTCCCACCACGCCACCTGTCATGGTCAGCGCTTCGGCCTCCGCGACCTTCGCGATGCCGAAGTCCGCGACCACCACCCACCCGTCCTCGTCCATCATGATATTTCCCGGCTTGATGTCCCGATGTACGACTCCGCGTTTGTGGGCGTGGGCAAGCGCGCCGCCCGCCTGATTGAGGATAGTCTGCACCACGGGGAACGGCAGCGCTCCAACCTCCTTGATGACGGACTCGAGCGAACGACCGACGATGTACTTCATCACGAAGAACACGAGGTCTTCCGCTTCTTTGACGGCGTACACGGGGATGATGTGCGGATGACTCAGCGAGGCGGCAGTTTGCGCCTCCCGCTTGAAGCGCCGTTGAATGTCGTCATCCATCATCATCAAGGCCGGCGTCATGACCTTGATGGCCACCTTGCGGTTCAAGCTGATATCGTGTGCCAGGTAGACGACCGCCATGCCACCCCGACCGATCTCACCTTGGATCTCGTAGTCACCGAGGGTGGCGTCTCGCAAGGCTTTTAGCAGCCTCTGCTCGCCGATCGCGATCGATTCTGTGGAGGGGCGCCGGTGTCCTGTCCTGACCTGTACCTTGGATCCACAAGACGCACAGAAGTGTGATCCGTCGGTGACGGTGCTCCCGCAGCTTGGGCAGTTCGTCACGGCTAGTACTGTGCCTTCATGTAGTCGATGCCCGGGGACACCGTGGTTCTCCACGCCTCGGCGATTTGGTCCGAATACTGGTCGTCATGTTCGGCGACAGTCTGGATCAGGGCATCGACGAAGTCAGGATACCAGTCCGGCGGCACGTTGAGGTCGTCGCGTTTGTGCCGATCGGCGACACGCCGGAGAATCGTGGGTTCGGTAGCTGTTTGTGTCGGAAAACTCAGCAGCAGGCCGATCGCGTGTTGCAACAGCTTTGACTGCCGCTCGAAATCCGTATTGGCGAAGTGCGCCTCGGCACGGGGGGCTGCGACGAAGAAATTCCGGTAGAAGCACGCAAAAAAATCCGGTGCCTGGCAGCACCGTTGATAGCTCGCGCGTGCCGTCTCTACGAGTGCGGCGGGTACATCACCCGGGAGGTTGGGATCCACGCTAGGTAGAGTACACAGCGTGGGCGGCCACCGAAAGAGACACTAACCTAGAAGTGGCTCCAGGGTCGATCGAAGCTCGTCGATCGTGAAGGGCTTGGCGAGGATCCCGTCGGCGCCGGCTCGCTCGGCAGCCCGAAGTAGGTCCATGCCGCGACCTTGCTGGTATCCCCCTGAGGTTGCCACGACCCGAATGTCGGGAACCTGGAGCTTGAGCTTGGGAATGAGTTCGAGGCCATCCATTTTCGGCATGTAGAGATCGACGAGGGCCACGGCAAACGGCTGCGTACCCACCTTTCGAAGGGCCTCCAAGCCGTCGCCGGCGACGGTTACCAAGTGCCCATCGTGTTCCAAGATGTTCTTGGTCACCGTCCGGACATCGATATCGTCATCGACTAGGAGCAGGTGGGCCATCAACCTCAGCGCCCTTTCATTAATAGTACCAACATTGGCCTAATTTTAGCGAAACCGGCCCCCGCCTGGAAGCTATGGGTCGCGCGGACGCCCCTGTCTGTTCATCTTGATGGATCATGGTACGTAAACGCGTTTTACCTGGTTTCGTTCTCGGATTGGTGGGCCTCTTCCAATGGGCCGTCGGGTCACCGACCCAGTCAGTGACGGCGGTCTTCCAGCAGGGGATCGATTCGGTTACCTGGACGTCCTTGCTCGCGGCCGAAGACAGCCGGGCGCGCCGGCTGGAAGACGTCGCGATATTGGAGCAAGCCCTAGGCCACGACAACGCCCCGGTTCGCCGGATCGCAGTGCGTGCCATCGGCCGTCTCGAACGCTCGTCGCTCGTGCCGAGCATTGCCCCAATGCTGAACGATCCGGATGCGAGCGTGCGGGCGGAGGCAGCCAACGCGCTTGGCCAGGCGGTCTACCAATCTGTAGGCGACACGGTGTTGCCCCTGTTGGTGAATCGACTATCTGTCGAGGACCAACCTGCCGTCCGCGGCGCACTCTTGCAGGCGATGGGCCGGTTAGCGTTTGCCGATACCTCGCTGTTGATCCAGGTCGAGGCTACCCTTCGTGAGCGGTCATCGAGTACCGAAGGGGACGAGCTCCTCGGTGTCGCGCACGGATACGAATCGTTGGTTCGGTTGCACCGTGGGTTTTCGTTGCCTCCGGGTGGTGTCGCACGCCTAACCCACCTGTCGCGGTTTCGATGGGATTCCAATCCGGCCGCCGCCGCTCGTATTAGACGCCTCGCGCTCGGAACGGCTTTGCGCGTGGGTGCCGCTGAGGACGGCTTGGTCGGCGGGGCGTTGGACGATTCGGATGCCCAGGTCCGCCGCCTCGCCATCGTCTTGCTCTCGTCGGTTCCCACGGCGGGGCGGGAACAACTACTGGCCCGGGCGCTCAGTGACTCCTCGGCGTCCGTTCGTTTCGCTGCGCTCGGCCAACTAGGGGGCACGCTACCATCCTCATGTGCCCGGATCGCGCAAATGGCCGACGATGTAGACACCCACATTCGCCTCCTGGCCATCGATCTAGTGGCTGGATGTGGCGGTTTGGACGGTGTCGGGGACCTGGTGCTTGGCAGGTTGCAACTTCCTACGACCCGAGTGGCGTGGCACGAGTCCGCCCACGCACTCGTGGCACTCGCGAGTGTCGACTCCGCCCAGGCCCAATCGGTTCTCCCAGCCTTTGCGGCTCATCAGGTTTCTTGGGTCCGTGTCTACGCGGTGCGGGCGGCCTCGCGACTGGCTGACACGCGAACACTCGAGGCCTTGGCGTTCGACGACAACGACAACGTTCGGCAAGCAGCGGTCACTGCCTTGTCCGATCTGGTGGGTCAGGCGGAGGATTCCATCTACATCGCGCAACTCGCCAGAGACGATTATCAGTTGATCATGGCGGCCGCTCGTGCGTTGGAGGGAAGTCCTGCTGCCGAAAGCACACTTCCGTTGCTGCTGATCGCGCTCCGAAGAATCACGCTCGAAGACCGCGAAACCTCGCGGGATCCGCGGATGGCACTGTTGGAGCGGATTGGAGAGTTCGGCAGCGTTCAGCACGCGAAAGCGCTCGAACCGTATCTCGCGGACTTCGATTCCGTCGTCGCCCAACGGGCGGCAACGATCATGGGTACCTGGACCGGCGGCGAACACCGGATTGCCCCTCGTTCACCGTTGGCACAGCCGCGGCCGACGCTTGCCGACGTGGAGCAACTTGCCGCCGCGCGTCCGGTGTTGGTGATGCAGGGTGGCGGAGAGATCGAACTCCGGTTGTTCCCGTTCGAAGCACCTACTAACGCCGCACGATTCGCTCGCCTGGCAAGAGCCGGGTACTTCGATGGTCTCACATTCCATCGGGTAGTTCCGGGCTTCGTTGTTCAAGGTGGTAGTCCGGGCGCGAACGAGTTCGTAGGTGACGGCCCCTTCACACGAGACGAATTGGGTTTGCGCTCGCACGTGCGGGGGACCGTGGGGATTTCGACACGGGGGCGCGACACCGGTGATGGCCAGATCTTCGTGAACCTCGTCGACAATACACGGTTGGACCACAACTACACGATCTTTGCCGAGGTCACTGCAGGCATGGATGTTGTCGATGCGGCTTTGGAAGGTGCCATCATCGAACGTGTCGAGTGGCGGGAGTGACTGATACCAAGCGCACACGCGAAACGCGTTCCGATACGGGAGAGGATTGGCGCGCTCTTGGGTTCTACCACGAGCCGGACCTCGCCAATCGTGAATGGCTTCTAGTGGGATCGCGCTCCGGTTTGCGAACGCTCGCGCGCATGTTGCAGTCGCAGGCGGAGAAAGCCGGGCAGGACGGCAAGCCCGCAGCGCTAGCTATCGGCCCGTATGACGATTTTCACATTCGAATGTGGGAGCGTCCGGGGATCGACGACGAGAGTATCCACGGGCCGGCTGAGGCGTTGCGGCATCTGCGCGATTTGATCGACGAGCGACTGGCCACGGCAAAACCCAATGACGAATTCCGGATACGGGATGAGTTTGCACGCAATGCTGAGTATGGACTTCATTTCGTCGTTCGTGATGAAGATTTCGATCCGGCTACAGCGATGCCGGTCCCGGTGGAGCCGGTGGATATCATGGAGGCGGACATTCCTGGTAAGCCGCTCACGCCCGCGCTCGCCTTCAAGTTCTACGATCCCGACGAGTTCTTGACCGAGTGGATAGGTCTGGTCAGTGTAGAGCAGGATGCGCTGGTCATCGAATATCAATCGAAGAATGCCATCCTCAGCGGGTTCGACGCGTTCAAGACCGAAGTCAAGCGCGTTGCGGTCCCGCTCGACGTGATTTCTTCGGTGAAGTTCAAGCGAGGCTTTTTCAGTGCGGAAATCACGGTCCAGGCGCGAGACATGCAGTCTTTTGCGGATATCCCGACCCATTTGCAAGGCAACCTGCGATTCAGATTCAAGCGGGAACTTCGAGACGATGCCGAGGATCTTGCTAACACCCTCCAAACGTTGATTGGTGAGATGATATGAAGTGCCTAATGACCGCATTAGTCATGCTCGGTGCATCCGGATTGGTGGAGGCGCAACAGCTGGTGGACGACCAAGGACGAGTGCGAGTGGCCATGGTCAAAATGCCTTACACGGGTGCTCGCAACGTTCCCGAGATCTCTGACGTTCCTGACTATTTGGAACGGGGCGGTATCTACGCACTCCTCGAGGAGCAGGGCACGAGCCTGCGGCCGATTGGCGTAATCGACTTGACGCCGGACCAGAAGCGGGATTACGGGAACTGGCACCGCATGGGTATGGCGAACGGTCATCTTGCGGACTTCGTAGAGCAGAGCCTCACCGCCAAGCATCTACACGTCGGGTTGCTCGCGAACTGCACGTCTCTCATCGGGGTGCTGGGTGGAATGCAGCGCATGGCCACGAGTCCGGAACGCATCGGTCTCGTGTTCATCGACGCGCATGGGGATTTCAACACGCCGGAGACGACGTTGAGCGGGATGCTGGGCGGGATGCCGGTTGCTGTCGCCGCGGGCATGGCTCTCCACAATCTGCGCAACGAGTCTGGCCTGCTTGTCCCGATCCCCGCGAAGAACATCGTCCTAGGGGCCGCACGCGATCTCGACCCGTTGGAAAGACAACTCGTCGAGGAGCATCGGCTTACGCGGTTTTCGACCGAGGACATTCGGACGTTGAGTCCAAGGTTGCGCGAGATCATGGAGGACCTTTCGGCGCGGACCGATCTCATTTATGTGCACATCGACATGGACGTGCTCGATCCCAACGAAGTGCTGGGGCATCCGCTAACGGTGCCGAATGGGCCCACCAGTGAGGAGCTCGCAGCCGCCATCGCGTTGATGTTCACCTACGAGAAGGCAGTTGCTTTCGGCGTGGCGTCGACGCCGGCGAACGAACGCGATCCTGATGGGGTCTCGCGTCAGGCGGCCTATCGTCTCATTCAAGGTGCGGTCGACGGCGTAAAGCGTCGCGCGACGCCATAGAGACAGCTTGAACCCGATCCGCCCGTTCCTTCGGCATCAGGGATTCATGATGCTGGACGGTGGTCTAGCGACGACGCTCGAGGCACGCGGGTGCGATCTCGATGATTCGCTGTGGTCCGCCAGGACGCTTCTCGAAAGCCCGGAGTTGATCAAGGCGGTGCACCGGAGTTTTCTCGACTGCGGTGCGGATTGCATTGCGACCGTGAGTTACCAGGCTACGGTCGCCGGATTCGTCACCCGTGGCTTATCCACGGTGGAGGCTCGTTCGCTGATTCGCTTGGCGGCGGAGATCGCGTGCGAAGTCCGAGCTGAGTTCTGGGGAGACCAGGGAACCATCGACACCAGCCTCAAGCCGCTCGTTGCCGCGAGCGTCGGTCCCTACGGTGCGTACTTGGCCGATGGGTCCGAGTACGTGGGCGATTACCCTATGGACGAGGACAGTCTGTACGACTTCCACGCAGAACGATGGAGACTGTTAGCTGATACCGATGTCGATTTGATGGCATGCGAGACCATCCCGTCGTTCGGTGAGGCGAAAGCCTTGGTGCGTCTCATCGAAGAGACGGAGGATTGTTGGGCGTGGTTGAGTTTTTCCTGTCGTGACGGGCGGAGCATCAGTGATGGAACGCCGATCGTGGAAGTCGCTCGTATGTGTGATGCGCAGGAGCGAGTCGCGGCTGTGGGGGTGAATTGTGTCTCTCCGTCTCTTGTGCCGGCGCTCGTCGAAGAGATACGCGGGGGAACCGAGAAGCCAATCGTAGTCTATCCCAACTCGGGTGAGCAATACGATGCGAAGCGGAAGGCTTGGACCGGGCTCGCCGAGCCGGGGGAGTGGCCGCTCGAGGATTGGAAGGCTGCGGGGGTGGAAATCTTTGGCGGCTGCTGCCGTGTCATGCCCGAGGCAATCCGCGCCATGCGAGATCGCCTCGAGCACACGGTCGACTAGCTACTCGTACCGCAGCGCGACGATTGGGCTGACGGCAGTCGCTCGTCGGGCCGGTATCAGGCTCGCGAGGAAGCCGGTCAGGGCGATGGTGATGAACACAAGGGTGAACACCGGCGGGTCCTGTGGTGTCACTTCGAACATCAAGATGCCGATTACCCGTGTGATCCCGTAGGCCATCACGAGTCCAAGGCCCATTCCAACCATGATCTGCCTGCCACCCTGCCGCACGATCAACCGTACAACGTCCTGTGCGCTGGCGCCCAGCGCCATGCGAATCCCCATTTCCTTGAGGCGACGGCTGACCGAGAACGAGAGCACGCCGTAGAGGCCCACGGTCGCCATGAAGAGCGCTGCGGCCCCGAATACGATGAACAGAGTGCCAAATACTCGATAGAACCAGGTGCCCTCGTCGATGACTCCTTGCAACGAATCTACGTTGTACATCGGAAGGTCAGGGTCGGCCGCTCGGAGAACTTCTCGCACCGCGGGGGTCAATCCCAAGGCGCTGACGCCACCGGCCGTCTGCACTGCCAAGCTCATGAATCGGATGTCCTGTTGCGTTGTGGGCGCGTAGTATCCCCACGGGTCTGAACGATCTTGATCGAATCCTTCCATCCGCAGATCGGGCGCTATCCCAACAATCGTTTTCCAGTCACCGAGGCTGTCACGGCCGGCCATCTCCGCGAAACGCTGGCCTATGGGGTCGCGATCCGGGAAGAATTGCCGAGCAAACGATTCATTCACTATGGCAACCTGCAACGCATCCACATTGTCGCTGCGTCGGAAGTCACGACCTGTGAGGAGCTTGACGTCGATTGTCTCGAAGAAATTTGGCGCGATGTACGAGTAGCGTGCCTCCGGATGGTCCTGTCTCGTGAGGTACGTTTCCCCCTCTATGCCAATGCTCCGTCCACCAATGGAGATCGGTAGATTGGTCGTCATCGAAACCGATTGCGCACCCGGCATTGCCTCGAGTCGCTCGGTCAGATCGCTAAAAAACTGCTTCCGCGACTCCGGTGTGGGATAGTCCGTTTCGAACAAGCCGATGCGTGCAGTAAATACGGACTCTGTGGCGTACGGAAACTCGAAGTTGCTGAGGTTGACGATGCTCTTGACCATGAGGCCCGCGCCAACCAGTAGCGCGCACGACAGTGCGATCTCGGCGGTGACTAGGATGCGCGTCAGCCTGTTTCCGAGTACGCCAGAAGAGCCGCGGTTCTCGTCCTTTAGAGTCGCGTTGATATTGGTCTTCAAGATTTGCCAGGCCGGCGCCGCGCCAGCGACGATGGCAGTGAACACAACGATCCCGATCACGAACATCATGATCGGAAAGTCGATCGCGAAATCCATGTAGTAGGGTTTGCCCACGCCCTGCGTGGCATTGTCGAACAGGGTGATGCCCGTGTACGCGATGCCCATGCCAAGCATCGCGCCAACGGTGGCGAGAAGCGTGGTCTCGGCGAAGAAGGGCAGTACGACCCGGAGCCTGGACGCGCCAAGTGCCGTGCGTACCGCGGCCTCACGCGTCCGAAGCGTGGCCCGTGCCATGAGCAGATTGGCTACGTTGGCGCACGCGATGAGAAGCACGAAGATCGTCGCAACCTGCATCGCACTAAAAACCGCCACGAGTTCAGGTCCCGTGTCTTGTTCGACGAAGGAGCGGAAGCGAGTTGAGACCCCTTCGTTCGATTCTGGGTATTCCTGCGCGAGCCGGTCGGCAATCAGCGCCATCTCCAACTCGGCCTGTTCGAGCGTGACCCCGTCTTTCAACCGGGCAAACGCGGCAAAAGCCGTGCTGTTCTCCCGGGTCGTTTCGCTGCGGTCGTCGCGGCGGATGACCCAAATTTCCTGATCTTGGGGGAACTTGAACCCCTGCTCCATGACTCCGAGAATCGTGGCCGCCTCGCCGTTCACCTTGATCGATGTTCCGGCGATGTTCGGGTCCGACTCGTATCGTTCTTCCCACATCTGGTGCCCGAGCACCACTGTCATCGGTGCGCCGGGTTCGTCATCTCCTGGGCGGAACGTGCTTCCTAGAACGGGCCCAACCTGGAGCACATCGAAGATATTGGCCGACACGAAGGACCCGTCATACCGCTCGGGGCCTTCGACGCCACTGACGTTGATCGTCCCACCGCTATAGCGCGCGATGCCTTCGAACGACGTCTGCTGCTCTCGCCAGTCGTAGAAGTCGTGCATCGTCGCGTTCATGAAATCGATGTCGCGCGACGGATCGGTGCGGTAGATCAAAGTCAGACGGCCTGGCTCCGGGACATCGTGGCCCCGGAAGAAGACCCCGTAGACCAGGCTGAATGAGATGGTGCAGAGCCCTATGCCGAGCGCCAGCGTGATGCTGGTGATGGCAGCGGACATGGGCTCTTTCCGAAGCGTGCGGAAGCTGAGCTTGATGTCTTGGAGCAAGGCGCGCATGGCTGAATCCCTGGGAGGGTTGATGGTTGTGGGTCCCTACGAGGGCGGTGACTGGGGAGTTTCGGAGGGGAGAGTGGGATTGGGGTGGGGCGACGCAATAAAACGACTACAGATATGAGATCACAGATTACAGATTGCAGAATGTATGGCTACGAGATCTGAGCAGTTGGAGGAGCGCCTCATCGACTTTGGGGCGTCCGTGTGTTTGGTGATCCGACGGCTACCGAAAGATTTGCCCGGGATTCACGTCAGCAAGCAATTGGTCCGCTGCAGCACATCGCCAGCGGCCAACTATGCTGAGGCCAGAGGCTCGGAGTCCAGGCGCGCAAGGATTTTGTCCACCAGGTCTCAGTTCTCATAGCGCCTGCCTGTATGCGCAGACATCTTATGAAATATGCCAGCCAACCGTACCATCGGATTCCTTGGCCTAGGTGGATACGTCCCCCAGCGCGTCATGACCAACGACGAGTGGGCCGAGTATGTCGACACGTCTGATGAATGGATCAGGGAGCGAACCGGAATCGAACGTCGTCGCATTGCCGCAGACGATGAGAGTACAGCCGATCTTGCTGTATCGGCTGCGAAGGTGGCGTTAGCCGACGCTGGGCTCGAACCCAAGGATCTCGACGAGATCATCGTGGCGACTGACACGCCAGAGGTCTACACGCCCGACACCGCGTCGTTCGTTCAGCACAAACTGGGCGCGCGTGAGGTTCCGGCGTTCGATCTCGGTGGGAGCGGCTGTGCCGGGTCCGTGTTGGCGCTCGATATCGCTCGTCACAGGGCCGGAGACCGCGGACGCAAGATTCTCGTCATCGGTGTGGAGTTGATCACCCGCCTAATGAACTGGGAGGACCGCAATACGTGCGTGCTGTTCGGTGATGGGGCGGGCGCATCGATCGTCGGTCCCGGCACGAGTGAAATTCTCGCCGCGACATCAGGTACCGATGGCTCCCAAGCCCAGATTCTTGGCCTCGAGGCCGGTGGCACGAGGTTGCCGTTCACACTCGACAGTGCACAGAAGGGTCTTCACAAGAATCTCGTGATGCAGGGACGCGAGGTCTTCAAGCACGCCACGCATCGAATGAGCGTAGCGGCCGAGCAGGTGTTGGCCGAAGCGGGGTTGTCGATCGAAGAGGTCGATCTCGTGGTGCCGCACCAGGCGAACCTGCGGATCATCGAAGCCGTGCGAAAACGACTTGGTCTCGAGCAAGAAAAAATGTTCGTGAACGTGAATGAGTATGGAAACACTGGTTCAGCGTCGGTCCCGCTCGCGCTATGGGAGGCGCGGGAGCAGGGTAGGGTCGGCGCCGGGGATCTGGTATTGCTTACGGCGTTTGGGGCTGGGTTCCACTGGGCGGCAATGCTCGTGCGGTTGTAAAGCTTCGATCACCGGCAATAGCGGCCATCTTTATCGCGACTTTCTGAAACAGGGGACGACCATGGAAGACCTGCAGCAAAATGTCGAATCCCATGATGGAATCACCGTCATCCGCGGTAGCAAAATCCATCGCTCATGGAACAACATCCGGTACAAGACCGGCATGTCCGCCAAGAACGTCGGGTCGAAGAAGCTCTCGATGAACATGGCGACCATCCCGCCGGGCGGCGTGGCCTATGCCCACATCCACGTCGACTTCGAGGTGATGCTGTATATCCTCGAGGGCCAAGTCCGCCACGAGTTTGGCGACCGTCTCACCAAGACCATCGAGAACGAGGCGGGAGATTTCATCTTCATCGAGCCCGGAATGCCTCACGAGGTGTTCAACATGAGCGATACCGAGCCGGTGGTGGCGATCGTGGTACGCTCGGATCCGAACGAGTGGGAGAACATCGTCAACTACGATCGGGACACGGGGAAGGCTGTGTGAAAACCGATATGAGATCACCGATCTGAGATTACAGATCTGAGATCTTCCAGCAAATCTCAAATCTGTGATCTGAAATCTGTAATCTTATATTGCTGTTGCGGCCCTCGCGGTCCACCAGTCTACACTCCATCTTATCCCCCATCATGCCCCAAGACCTGTCCCGACTTTCCTCTGCCCTCGCCGATCGGTACACGATCGAGCGCGAACTCGGCAAGGGCGGCATGGCGACTGTCTACCTTGCGCACGATCTCAAGCACGACCGCCAGGTGGCCCTGAAGATCCTGCGCCGGGATTTGTCACACGAGCTGAGCGCCGACCGGTTTGGGCGAGAGATCAAGCTCGCAGCCCGGTTGACTCACCCACACATCTTGCCGTTGTTCGATTCGGGGGAGGCCGATGGGTTTCTGTACTACGTCATGCCGGTGATGGAGGGCGAGTCACTCCGCGATCGCATCGAAAAGACCAAGCAGATGGCCATCGAGGAGGCGATTCAGGTGGCGCGGGAGGTGGCGGACGCCTTGGACTATGCCCACCGAAACGGTACGGTCCATCGGGACATCAAGCCCGAGAACATCATGCTGCACGAAGGGCACGCGGTGGTGGCGGATTTTGGAATCGGAAAGGCTGTAGCAGCGGCGGCAGAAACCCAGGAGGCGATCACGCAGACGGGGGTGACGGTGGGGACGCCTGCCTATATGAGCCCCGAACAGGCAGCTGGTGAGGACAATATCGATGGGCGGAGTGATCTGTTCTCGTTGGGCTGTGTGTTGTTCGAGATGCTGACAGGCGAGCAGGCATATACCGGCGGGTCAGCCGCCGCCGTGATCGCCAAGCGATTCGCCCATACGCCCCCACCAGTGACGGAGACACGCGATTCGGTACCGTTGAACCTCAGCCAGGCCGTTGCCCAGTTGTTGGAACGGGATCCAGAGGATCGGATCGAGACGGGTGCCGCCTTGGTCGAGTTGCTCAATTCAGGCGCGGCACCCGTGGCGGTGCGCCCAAAGGTCACGCCGAAATCGGTGGCGGTGCTATGAGCTGATCAATTCACTTTCGAGGATCGGCGATCTCCACGTTGCGTCGCGGACCTCATGCTTTCACTTCAAGGGAAAGAATCCGCAGCTCCGGGACGTCGCGCGGGAACTCAAGGTGGCCACGGTGCTCACGGGTGGCGTGCGCAAAGCGGGGTCACGGGTGCGGATCACTGTCGAACTCGTGGATGTTGCGACCGACGAGCATCTTTGGTCGGAGCGCTACGACCGGCAACTCGATGACATCTTCGACTTGCAGGACGAGCTCGCTCGGGCCATTGCGGAGCAGCTCAAGGTCGCCTTGAGTGCCGACTCATCAGAGCAACTCGTCAAGCCGGGGACGACAAATCTTGAAGCCTATCAACTCTATCTCAAAGGCCGCTACTTCTTGAATCAACGGGGAACTGGTCTGAAGAAGGCGCTCGAATGTTTTGAGCAGGCCGTCGCGCTCGATACAGAGTATGCAGCAGCCTACGCAGGGGTTGGTGACGGTCTGTCTCTCATCGGTCTGTACGGAGGCGCGGCCGCGCGGGACGTGTGTCCACGCGCGATCGATTCCCTGCAAACCGCACTCCGTCTGGACGACTCGCTTGCCGAAGCACACAACGCGCTTGCCTTTCTTCGTTTCTGGTATGAGTGGGACTTCTGGGGGGCACGGAACTATCAAACCAAGATTCTCGAGGCGAACCCGCGGTACGTGACAGCGTGGTATTGGCGGGGTGCCTGCTCGATGATGTCGGGAACCAGTTCTCAACAAGAGGCAGTCGCGGACGTAGAAAGGGCGATCAGTATCGACCCCCTCGCGTTCCATCCACGGATAATCCTGGCATGGGTGCTAATTAGCTTTCGGCGGTATGCCGACGCGTTGCCGCACCTCGAGCAGGTCGTCGAATTGCAGACGACGTTTCTTGGGCAGTGGCTTCTCGGTCTCGTGTACGGGAAACTCGATGAGCCGGAGAAGGCGATCCGCCTACTGAACGAGGCTATCGAGATCTCCGGTAGCCATCTGTGGGCGATGGTGGAGCTAGGTGTGATCTACAAGTCCTTGGGCCGTTTGGATGAGGCGGTCACGATCCACCAAGAACTCGAGCGGCGTTCCGAGACCGAGTATGTGCAAAAGAGCCAGCGGGCCATGCTCGCGGCCAATCTCGGCTACGTTGATGAAGCCTTCGAACTCTTGGAGGCGGCGGTCGACGAACGCGACGGGTTCCTGGTTTTCGTCCGCGTGTGGCCGCATTTCGATCCGCTGAGAACCGACCCGCGGTTCCGGGCGGTACTCGACCGTGTCGGATTCCCTAGAGATGATTAGGCGCCTCGCGTGCTTCGCGATGTTCGCTGCCTGTGGTGGCGCGCCCGAGGCTATTCCGCCCACAGGTGAATACGTCGAGGTCGCTGAATCGCTGGCGGCGTTCATCGAATACCATGTCGAAACCAAGAATTTGCCCGCGCTTTCGATCGCGCTAGTCGACGACCAGCAGATCGTCTGGGCCCAGGGTTTCGGCTGCCAACAACCAGCTGCGGATCCTCTGCACCCCACATCCTGCATTCCAGCCACGGCGAACACGGTTTATCGAGTGGGCTCGGTCTCCAAAATGTTCACCGACATCGCCATCATGCAGCTCGTCGAGCGTGGCGAGTTGAGCTTGGACGTGCCGATCACTGAATTTCTTCCCGACTTCCAGCCGGAAAACCCGTTTGGTACACCGATCACGCTCCGTCAGTTGATGTCGCACCGGTCGGGGTTGGTGCGCGAACCACCGGTCGGCCATTATTTCGACGACACGGAACCCTCGCTGCTAGAAACGGTGGAGAGTCTCCGGCATACGTCTCTGGTGTACGAGCCGGAATCACGCATCAAGTATTCGAACGCGGCGATCGCGACGGTGGGCTACGTCCTCGAATACACGCAACACACGCGCTTCACCCAATATGTGAAACAGGAAGTGCTCGACCCGCTCGGCATGCGGCACAGCGCGTTCTTTCTCGAGCCGGCACTGGCACGTGACCTTGCCAACGCCAAGATGTGGGCATTCGACGGTCGCGAATACGGTGCTCCCACGTTCCAACTTGGCATGGCGCCCGCGGGATCGATGTACTCCACCGTCTTGGATCTTGGGCATTTCATGACGGTGATGTTTGGTGGTGGCGAGATGCTTGGTTCCTCCGTCCTGCGCCCTACGACCTTGGATACTATGTGGACGCCCCAGTTTGCCGAGCCCGACGCCCAGTTCGGGTACGGCCTAGGGTTCAACATCGGCGTCCTCGACGATCATAAGCGCATCGGGCACGGTGGTGCGATCTACGGATTCGCGACCGAACTCGCGATGCTGCCCGACGAAAAGCTCGGCGTCATCGTTACGACGAGTCGTGACGTCGCGAATGCAGTGACCGACGCGATCACGGACGCCGCGTTGCGTGCGATGCTGGCGGTGAAGCAAGAGGGGCCAGGGGTCGTGATGCCGGCGAGGACAGATCCGCTGACGCCGGAAGCCGTGCGCACATTGGCCGGGAACTTCATGATCGGGGACGCAGGGATCGATCTTTACGACTGGGACGGGCGGCTCTTTGGTCTCATGATGCGGGGCGGTTCTCCCTTCGAGCTACGCCTTCGCAACGACACGCTCGTGGTCGATGGTGTGAACGATCAGGGTGGGTGGATCTACCCTATCAGCCCGGATTCGATTGTCGTTGGCCGCGACACGCTCACGCGATCCCCTGCGACTTCCGCCCCGCGCCCTCCCCCCTCGCGTTGGATTGGGTTGATCGGGGAATACGGTTGGGACCACAACACGCTGTTCATCTTCGAGAAAGACGGCCGGCTCCATGCGCTCATAGAATGGATCTTCGACTACCCGCTCGATGAGGTGAGCCGCAACGTTTTCAACTTCCCGAACTTCGGCTTGTATCACGGGGAGCAGTTGATTTTCAACCGGGCGTCAGGCGATGGACAGCGGGCGACGGCGGTTGAGGCTGCTAATGTCGATTTTGTCAGGCGCAATATCGAACCAGGAGTAGGCGAGACATTCACGATCGATCCAGTGCGGGCTGTCGACGAACTACGTGAGGAGGCTCTCGCTGCCATACCACCGGAGGATGAGCGCGAGCGTGTACCCAACCTGGTGGAACTGACGTCACTCGATCCGTCCTTGAAGCTCGACATTCGGTATGCGACGACCAACAACTTCATGAGTTCCGTGTTCTACGATGAAGCACGCGCGTTCATGCAGCGTCCCGCGGCCGAGGCTCTCGTCCGAGCCCATCGCGCCCTCGCGGCGTACGGGTACGGCATCCTCATCCACGATGCGTATCGCCCGTGGTACGTGACCAAGATGTTTTGGGATGCGACGGCTGAGGATATGAAAATCTTCGTAGCCAACCCGGCGAACGGTTCGCGCCACAATCGCGGTGCGGCGGTTGACCTCACACTGTACGACCTCCGGACCGGAGACCCAATCGAGATGGTGGGGACGTACGACGAGTTCACGGAACGGTCGTATCCCAACTACATGGGTGGCACGTCAAGGCAGCGCTGGCACCGGGAACTGCTTCGGCGAGTGATGGAGAATGAAGGGTTCAATGTTTATCGGTTCGAGTGGTGGCACTTCGATCATGAAGATTGGGAAAAGTATCCGATCATGAATTGGACTTTCGATGCGATACCGTAAGCAGCGGGATAGCGGGATGGTGAAATCGGCCTTGCTGGTAGGGTTCTTGGCGATCGTGCCCACCAATGTGCATGCCCAGTCGTTTGACGTCGTCGAAGCATCGATTGCCGATATCCATGCGGCAATGCGCACGGGTGACCTCACGGCGCGCCAACTAGTGCAATCGTACCTCGACAGGATCGAAGCTTACGACAAGCAGGGCCCCGCCCTCAACGCGATCATCACGATCAACCCGCGGGCGCTCGAACGCGCCGATGAACTCGATCGCGCTTTCCGCACCGGTGGATTCGTTGGGCCGCTCCACGGTATCCCGATCATCGTCAAGGACAACTACGACACGCATGACCTGCAGACCACGGCGGGCTCCGCATCGCTCGCGGGGTCAATTCCGCCTGACGATGCGTTTCAGGTCAGGCGCATTCGTGAGGCCGGCGCCATCGTCATCGCGAAGTCGAACATGGCCGAGTTTGCGTTCTCACCGTATGAGACCGTGGGCTCGATGCTCCCTGGGTACACGCGCAACCCATACGCCCTCAATCGCGTGACCGCTGGTTCGAGTGGCGGGACGGCCGCGGGTGTCGCGGCGAGTTTCGGCGCCGTAGGACTCGGTACGGATACGGGAAATTCGATTCGTGGCCCATCGTCGCATCAAGCGCTGGTGGGTATTCGCTCCACCATGGGACTCACGAGTCGCGACGGCATCGTCCCGCTCTATCTCGATAAAGACATCGGAGGGCCGATGGCTCGCACGGTCGCCGATGCGGTGGCCGTGTTTCAGGTCATCGTGGGCTACGATCTTGCCGATCCGTGGACGGAAGCGAGCCGCGGTCGCGTCATTCCGAACTATGCGGACTACCTCGATGCGAACGCCCTCAGCGGTGCACGGCTCGGCGTCATGCGGCAGTGGTCCGATCGCGGTGGGGCCGACGAGGAAGTGCTCGAGCGGTTCCGTGAAGCACTGGGGGCAATGGAGCGCGCCGGTGCCACCATCGTTGACTCCGTGCTGATCCCTGAGATGAACGAGATTCGTCAGTCGGGTGGTCTCTGGTGCCGACGGTTTCAATGGGACATCAACGCGTACCTTGAAAGTCGTGGTCCGGACGCACCGGTCAAAAACCTCGATGAGATCGTCGCGTCGCGTCGGACGCACCCGTCGATTCGCCAACGGCTCGAGTTCTTCCAAGGCTACCCCGGAAATCCGGACGAGGACGAAGCCTGTATGACAGCGCGCGAGAATCAGGAGACCTTCCGCGCCGGCATCCGCCGGCAGCTGGAACAGCACGACCTCGACGCGATGGTCTATCCAACGTGGAGTAATCCTCCGCGCTTGATCGGTGACCTCACCACACCCGCTGGTGACAACAGCCAAGACCTCGCGCCGGGTAGCGGGTTTCCGGCGATCACCGTTCCGATGGGGTACGTGCGTGGAACGTTGCCGGTCGGCCTCCAGTTCTTCGGTGACGCATGGTCAGAGCCGCGGCTTATCGCGCTGGCGTACGCGTTCGAGCAGGCAACCCAGCATCGGCGAGCGCCGGAAACGACACCAACTTTGGAGCGCTGAGACCGGTGTCCCGTGCCGCCGCCGTGCCGTACGCGGATATTTCCCCTGATCGCCGCCGTGCCGTTGGGTGGTGGCTCGCCATCTGGGCCGGAATGGTCCTTTTGATCGTGGTGATCGGCGGCGTAACTCGTCTGACCGAGTCCGGACTGTCGATTACCGAGTGGGCTCCTGTCACCGGCACCATCCCGCCGCTCTCTCAGCAAGCTTGGGAAGATACGTTCCAGGCCTATCAGCAAATTCCCGAGTACCAGCAGCTCAATCGTGGGATGACGCTGGACGAGTTCAAGAACATCTACTTCTGGGAATACCTACACCGGCTTTGGGCGCGCCTGATAGGGCTCGTCATTGCCGTCATCTTCGCGTATTCCCTGTTCCGCGGTGGAGTATCCAAGCGACTCAATAGGCGGCTTGGCACGTTGTTGCTGTTGACCGCTGGCCAAGGAGCGTTGGGGTGGTTCATGGTGATGAGTGGTCTGGCTGACCGCACCGACGTGAGCCAGTATCGGTTGGCGGCCCATCTGGGCCTCGCACTCATCATTTACGTCGTCGCGATTTGGACCGTCGCCGATCTCTGGTGGAGCGAGAATCAAGACATGGGTGATACTCATCCATCGTTGCGGAAGGCTGCGGGCTGGGTGACCGCGCTCGTGTTCGTGACGGCTATCATAGGAGCC
Organism: Gemmatimonadota bacterium; assembly: GCA_039656555.1. Taxonomy (GTDB): domain Bacteria; phylum Gemmatimonadota; class Gemmatimonadetes; order Gemmatimonadales; family GWC2-71-9; genus CAMYLY01. The sequence goes on from JBDHLU010000047.1 coordinate 27,384, forward strand.
TTCGTTGCTGGCCTAGATGGTGGCAAAGTGTACAACACCTTCCCACTCATGGGCGGGAAGTTCGTGCCGGGTGGGTATTTCACACAGGTGCCGTGGTGGCGTAACCTCTTCGAGAACGTCGCCGCGGTACAGTTCAACCATCGTTGGATTGCGGTCGCCACGCTCGGTGCGATTGTATGGCTTTGGTTTTGGGGACGACAGCAGTCTGTTCCACTGGCTGCACGACGCTGGCTCCATACACTCCCCGTCGTCGGGATGATTCAGGTCCTTCTTGGCGTCACTACGCTTCTAATGGTCGTGCCGACCTGGCTTGCGGCGTTACACCAGGCTGGCGCGGTTCTCCTCCTCACAGTCACCCTTCTCCTCTATCACTCGCTAGGCCGCCTCACGATTGACGATTGACGATTGACGGTGGACGTTATCCATCGACCATCGACTATCGACCTCAACCATCGACGCCAATGTCCAAAATCCACTCCCGATATCAAAGCGCGTACTGGCGCAAGAACCTGACGTACGTTGGAATCTTGCTCTCGATCTGGTTCCTGGTTTCGTACGGCTTCGGCATTCTCCTTGTCGACCAGCTCGATAGCATCCGCATTGCAGGGTTTGGACTCGGCTTCTGGTTTGCGCAACAGGGGTCCATCTACGTGTTCGTCATTCTGATCCTCGTCTATGTCAAGCTGATGAATCGGTTGGACCGTCAGTTTGGGGTAGACGAAGAGGATGACGCTTCATGAACGTGCAAGCGTGGACCTTCGTCATGGTTGGAATATCATTCGCCCTGTACATCGGTGTGGCGGTGTGGTCGAGGGCGACTACGACCGGCGAGTTCTACATCGCCGGGGCGAAGGTACCTCCGGTCTTGAATGGCATGGCGACGGCGGCGGATTGGATGAGCGCTGCGTCGTTTATCTCAATGGCCGGATTGATCGCCTTCATGGGACGCGACGGGTCGGTGTATCTGATGGGGTGGACCGGTGGCTACGTCCTGTTGGCACTCCTCGTGGCCCCTTACCTTCGCAAGTTCGGCAAGTACACCGTCCCGGACTTTGTCGGTGATCGGTATTACTCACAAGTCGCACGAGTGGTCGCCGTGGTTTGCGCCCTGTTCGTATCCTTCACCTACGTGGCCGGCCAAATGCGAGGCGTCGGGATCGTCTTCTCCCGGTTCCTCAATGTCGATATCAACCACGGCGTCTTCATCGGTATGGGCATCGTCTTTTTCTATGCCGTGCTCGGTGGCATGAAGGGCATCACATACACTCAGGTAGCGCAGTACTGTGTGTTGATCTTCGCCTATCTCGTCCCAGCGATCTTCATCTCGATGCTCATGACCGGAATACCGATTCCCCAACTGGGATTCGGTGCCGAACTCGCGGATGGATCGGGCACGTTCCTCCTCGATCGACTGGATGGATTGACCGATGAGTTGGGATTCGGTGCGTATACCGACGGCCGGAAAAGCACTCTCGACATGCTGTTCATTACCGCGGCGCTGATGGTCGGTACGGCCGGCCTGCCGCACGTGATCGTGCGTTTTTTCACGGTGCCCAAGGTTCGTCA
>JBDHLU010000048.1:0-21395 GCA_039656555.1 Gemmatimonadota bacterium
AAGCCACCGAAGTGAACGCGACAGGGATTCGAGAACACGGGCCGCGCAGCTCTGGGTAGGGCTCGCCAGAGCAGCGATCGCGGTCGACGAGGGAGAAGTCAAATCTGATACGGATATCAACACCGATCCTGCTGCCATCGCTACCGCCATCAAACAGCACGAGGGAAAGTCGGCTTATGATCAGGTCATCGTCGGATACATGTTGCAGATTGCGGACGAGCTGCGGGGAGGGGGGCACGAGGCGATCGAGCTCAGGAAACGCATGTCCAAGATGGTGTCATCACTCGACGAGGCTACCGTCGGGAGGCTCCTCGAAATGGGCGGGGATAGGGTCCAGCGCAGGAAGTTCTTATTGGATGCTTCTCAGGGACTCGCGCTGGACGCCGTAGTGGACCTGGTCCAAGCAGCGGCAGAAACGCACGAACAGAACATCTCGCATTCGTTGATTCGCATGTTGCAGAAAATGGCGCAGCACACCGAGTCTTCGAGTCAGACGCAGCGCGCGTTGGCGGACGAAAACGCGCGCGCACAGATCGCAGCGCTTATTACCAATTGGTCTCTCACCGATCCCAACCCGGACTCCTATCGCAAAGCGCTCGAACGCATGGCGTATTCTGAGAGCGTCATCAAGGTCTCTCCTGAGGCACAATATCAGCCCGAACCCAAACGCATCGTGCAGATGGCCATCGAAGTGGATACCACAGGGGAACCACTGTGGGAGGCTATCCAAGAGTTGAGTGACGCTGGGGAATTTGGTTGGGTGCTGGACACGGTGCGGAAGGGAAAAGGTGCAAATCTCTTGCGAGAGTTCTGGGAGCGCTTTGGAAGCGATGAGCATATACATGCGATTGCCTCTCAAGAACCCCTGGAACCCGAAGTTCTCGGGACGATCATCGCGAAGGTCGGGTCCCGTGCGGCGACCCCACTCCTGGACGTGTTGGCCGAATCCGAATCCTCGCAAACCCGGAGGTATCTCGTTAACTGCATTGCCGAATTCGGGCCGAAAATCTCTGACGAGATCATCCGGCGGTTGGCTGATGAGCGCTGGTTCGTCATTCGAAACCTCCTTGCCATCATGAACGAATGGGAGGCATTTCCTGACGGCTTTGACGGTATTGCGTTTCTCAAGCATTCCGACGCCCGAGTTCGCCGCGAGGGTATGAAGATCATGCTCAAAGATCCAACCGTCCGTGAGCGCACACTGGCGCAGGCCATTGCCGACGAAGACCAGCGCATGATTCGCACTGGCTTGTCCGCCGCCCTCGGTGGCTGCCCCGACAGCGTGATCCCCCTGGTAGTCACGCAAGCAACCACGGCATCCACTGGAGACCTGCGGACGCTGGCGATCAAAGTGCTTGCCGAAAACAAGTTGCCGATTGCTCGGGACGCCCTCGTCAACATCGTGGCACCCCGCAAGACACTATTCGGCACCAAGCTGCCTCCCAAATCGCCGGAAATGTTGGAGGCAATCGGAGCTTTGCATGCCATCAAGGACGATCCTCGCGCAAAAAGGATCCTCGATCTTGCGGCCAAATCCAGGGACGAAGACATCGCGCGTGCCGCGCGGGGAGCGTAATCGGTGGCCGATCCAATCAACTTCCTCAATAGTTTGGCCCAGGCACTCTCGGCGCTTTCACTCTACCCCGACGGCCACTCGCATCGAGAACGTGCGTTAGATCGGATCTTCGAATCGCTCGTCGATCTAGTGAGCGACGACCCGAATCCGGCGTTCTCCTTCCTGGGCGACGAACTGATCTACAACGATCGTCCACTTCGTGAACTGCGAGATTGGGGGTGGAGCAAGAAACTGTCGGACGTCGGCGTGCAGCGACTGCTCTTGAATCGCGAAACTACCCGTGAAGAACTCGAGGGTTTTCTCGACGAGGTCCTTGCCCGCGTCACACTCCAAAACATCGATACCGCCGAAGCCCGCCAGATGCGCAGGAGCAGTATTCGGTTCGGGGCCATCGGTATTCGGGGAGAACACGAGGATGACGACGAAGCAGTCGTGACCGCGGCACTATCGTTCTCCCTACAAGAGGAGGCGGAGACCATCGACTGGATTCATGATGAGTTGCAGTCGGGCCGTGCGCTCCCGTTGCAAGAGGCTGAGGCGGTCGTACGAGCATTGACCGTCGCGATGCACGGAGATCAGCAGATGATCATCCCGCTTCTCAACCTCCGCAACTTCGATGAATACACCACAACGCACTCGCTCAATGTGTGTGTCCTTGCCATGGCGTTGGCGGAATGGATGGGGTTGGGCGCCCGAGACGTACGCGCGTTCGGCGTTGCCGGTCTCATGCACGACTTGGGAAAGACAACCATACCGCTCGAAATCCTGAACAAAGCGGGCACGCTCACGCATGAAGAGCGTGAGATCATGAAACGCCACCCAGTCGAAGGTGCCAAGATCATCATCTCCACCGAACCGGACCTGGACCTGGCCGCCGTGGTGGCGTACGAACACCACGTCATGCTCAACGGAGGCGGCTACCCTACGTTTGCTTTCGCCCGGGATTGTCATCGGGGAAGCAAGTTCGTCCACGTCTGCGACGTCTACGACGCGCTGCGAACGACTCGACCCTACCGTGGCGCATGGGAATCCGACAAGGTTCTGGCGTACATGGAGGAACGCTCGGGCCTCGAGTTCGAAGGTGAGATCGCCCACGCGTTCACGCAGATGATGCGGGAGTGGGAACCCCAAATGACGGAGCTCCAATACGACGACGCCCCCGAGAACTAGTCCCCGAGCGCAAAGTTGAGCTGTGTCGGTTTCCCGACCGGCATTGGCGGGGTCGGTTCACCTTGATGTGCCACCACTAGTTTCCCGCGAAAACCGACGTTCCTAGCTGCTTTCCCCACCGTGTCGAGAGCTAGGGCCCGACGATTACAGTTCTGTGAAACATGGGCCAACATTGTCCACTCGAGTCGACGATGGCATACCCGGGTGAAGAGGTCACAGGCAGCTTCGTTCGAGAGGTGGCCTCGCGGCCCGGCAATGCGCGCGCGCACCGAGGCAGGGTAGGGACCAGAATACAGCATCTGATTGTCGTGGTTGGCTTCGATCACCAACGCCGACGCGTCCGATAGGAACCGGACGAGTCGCTCCGTCACCCGTCCGGTGTCGTAGACAATCGCAACACGTGAACCAACAGAATCATGCAGTGCCACCGCAATTGGCTCGCGTGCATCGTGGGGAATCTGGCAGGTGTCGATCATAATCGATCCCACCCCGAATCGACTGTTCGTGTCCACTGGGACCGTTTCGAGGTCGGCCAACTCCACCTGGAGCGCCCGGAGCGTACCCCGTGTGGCGTACACCGGAATGTCGTGCCTTGCGGCGAGTTTCGCGGCACCCGACGCGTGGTCGCGATGCTCGTGGGTGAGGACGAGTGCATCCAACGATGCGAGCGGGAAATCCACGGCCTCCGCCCGGGTCTTCAACGACTTGGGGCCGAAGCCGGCGTCGATCAGGATCGTCGTGTCACGATGACGAACGCCAAAGGCGTTGCCGCGGCTTCCCGATCCTAGGCACCAAACTTCCATCATGCAGTCGCATGGTCGTACAAAGCACTCAGGCTTTGACGCACGGTGTCCGTGAACTCGATCTTGCGCCGCGGCAGCACTCGTTCGGCCGTGGCCAAGAAGCCCTCTTTCGTCATCCGCTCTCCACCCACACCCCACGAATAGGGGGGTAGGTACTTCGGCGGCCGCGAGGTGCCGAAGACATTGGCCCCTGTGCCAACGATGGTCCCGGTTTCGAGGAAGGTCCCGATCGCGACCTTGGCATGATCGCCAAAGATCGTTCCCACATTCGAGAGGCCGGTGTCGATTCGCTCCTCACCGATCTGCAATCGCACAGGTCCGTACGTGTTCTTCAGATTCGATGTCGTCGTGCCGGCTCCAAGGTTGACCCACCGCCCTAAAATGGAATGTCCGACAAACCCATCGTGCACCTTGTTGGCGTACCCGACGAACACCGAGCTCTGGATCTCGCCGTGGAGCTTGCACATGGGACCAATGGCGCTGTTCTTGATGAGGCCACCCAGGATTTGCGTGTCAGGGCCCACATAGACCGGGCCTTCAAAACGCGTCCCTCCCTTAACGTACGAATTCGATTGCAGCACGATCGGGCCGCTACTGGTATCGAAGACGACGTTGGGTTCCACTCGAGATCCCAGAATGACCACTTCGCTAGGATCTCCAATCACGATACTCCCGTCGGGAATCTCATCACTGGGATGTCGCGCGAAGTCTGCGGTGTCGGCCTTAAGGAAATGTTCTGTGGCGGTGAGAATATCCCACGCGCCAACGAGGGAGATCCCGTGGATCTCGACGGTGGTCGTGGTGCTCGTGCGTGGCGACCATTCATCACCTGGCGGAACCCACCAACCGACGACCTCACCATCGTTAACCAGCGCGGTGATTTCGGAGGGGAGATCTCCAATGTGTTCGCCCGACGGTGCAAACGTCGAGAGGCCGATGATTGCGGGACCGCTGATGGGTCCAACCGGCCGCGCCTCTGGAACCGTCACGTCGTCGACAAACGATTCCAGCATCGGAGGAACTAGGAGCGCCATGCACTCGGCATCGGTGGCACCTTCCCACCGTTCACGAATCAACCAGGCGCCGACCCTCAGTTCGCTCAGAGGTCGGCATCCGCTGAAGGGCGCCCACGCCGTTGTCGGTTTCGGATCGAGGGTGTAGAGCTGCGTCGTCAATTGGCTTCTCGTATCTCGGGGGGAAGTGTGTTCAGCAATGTCTTGAGGTCGGATGCCCGGTCGCGCGTGGTCACCAGCGTAACGCCATTGGCACGGACGACCACGAGTCCCTCCAATCCATCCACTACGACGGGACCATCCTCGGCCCAGATCACACAGTTACGGGATTCACGAGAAACGGCTGATCCCACGAGTACGTTGCCACCGGCGTCGAGGTCTCGCACGCGGGTCAACGCGGCCCACGTCCCGACGTCGTCCCACAGAAACTGTCCCGGGATAACGCCAACCCGATTGCTCCGCTCGAAGTGCGAGTGATCGATCGCAATAGGCGTGACATTCTCGAAGAACTCATCCACGTTGCCGGCTTCGAGAGCAGCAAGATGCGGAGCGATTTCCGGGGCGTGAGCAACGCACTCCTCGCGAAACCGATGGACGGTCCATGCGAAGAGTCCGCTATTCCAGAGCGCGCCCCGCGCTATCAACTGCGTTGCGTTCTCGGCATCGGGCTTCTCGACGAACCGGTCGACGCGTCGCGCATCTCCCTCGATCTCTTCCCCCGGCACGATGTACCCGTATCCGGTCTCGGGTCTGGTGGGCACGATCCCGACCGTAATCAGAACATCCTCGCTCTCGGCGACGTCAAGGGCCCGAGTCGCGGTGCGGCGGAACGCCGCGTCGTCTCCGACGTACCAATCAGCATGGAGGGAGAGTACGGACGCTGCCGAATCGCGCGTTCCCGCGACATGAGTGGCCCACGTGAGAGCCGGCGCCGTCGACGCTGCCCGTGGCTCACCGAGGACATTTTCAGGGGGAATCGTCTGGAGGAGTTCGCGGGTCCGGGCAACGAAGGTCTGCCCAGTGATGATCAGTATGCGTTCGACAGGAATGAGCCCATCGAGGCGTCCCACGGCAGCTTCCAACAGTGGGACCTCGCCGGCGAGGTCCAGAAATTGTTTGGGGAGCGATGGGGTCGACAGGGGCCAAAAACGCGTTCCCGACCCGCCGGCGAGGACCGCGGCCCACCGACTCATCGACTAGAGAAGGCCGGCGATCGCTGAGCGGTGACGCTGCAACTCGAAAAGCAAGCTGCCAATGTTGGTGTTTGGCCGGAATAGCATGGCGAGAAGCGAGTCAGAAGTGATTTCCGTGACGAGCAACATGCCGTGCTCAAATTCGACCACGCCGGTGCCAAACGCACCACGTTCAACGGCCGACCCGAGGCGGTTGCACGCCGAGATCACACCCGGAACCAACGCAGCGAGTCCGTCGGGATCAACGCCATTGGATGCTTGGGCGTCGATAGTGAGGCCATCCCGACTCAACAGAATGACCGCATCTACACCGTCCCGATTACTCAAGGTCTGAACGACGTCACGAATTGTAGGCATCGGCGGCAACCTAGGGAGCACAAATAGCCAAGTCAAGCGTAGATTGGGTTGACCCTCTCAGAAAGGCTACGTACTGTTCTCCGGCTAAAACCATGTCACGTATATCCTTGTCAATTCGTCGATTGCCGCTCGCGGTGGGGGTCGCCATTGGATTCGGCGCCTGTAGCGGCAGCGTCCAGCTACCAAACCCGACCTTCATCAACTTCGTCGATACGCTGGAGTTGTACTCACTACGCGGCACACCGGTGCCCACCGTCAGCGCGTTCGACATAGTACGCGGATTCCCCGCTCGCATAGAATTGGGAGATGAGTTCGATTTCGCCTTTGATTTCAGTGATGGTGACACGGCCATCCTGATCCCTGGACAGGTGCTGGGAATCCCGATCGAGTCTGGAGTGCAGCCCATGGACCGGGCGTTCGACGACATTCTCATGGCACCGATTGACGAATACATCGAGGACAGTATCATGTCGGTGGACGTGGGAACCGTCTTTGCTGGACGGTCGCGATTGGCCCCGGATTTTTGCTCGGCGTTTCTGGGAGCCCTTCCTCGCTTTGCCAAGTTCGAGGTCCTGGCCATCGATCGTGTCGAGGGCAAGATCACCCTCAAATACCTCGTGAACTTCAATTGCGGGTATCGGAGCCTCGAACCCGGCCTCCCAGAGCAATAGGAGATGCTTGATGTCAAACTCGTCCGCGAGTCGCCAGGCGCGGTCGAGGCTGCGTTACGCTGGCGGGCCGACTACGGCGATGAGATCGAGACAATCCGACAAGCTGATGAGCGTCGGCGCGGTCTGCTTCAAAAGGTCGAAGCACTAAAAGCCGAGCGGAACCGTGCCAGTGAAGAGGTCGCGACGCGAAAGAAAGTGGGTGACGATGCGACCGACCTGCTCCAAGAACTGAAGACGTTGTCGGGGTCGATCAAGACGCTCGACCAAAAGGTGCGCGAAGTCGACGGACAACTGCGGGATGCGTTGTTGGGCCTTCCGAATCTCCCACTCGACGATGTGCCGGAGGGCGATGAGACGGCGAACATACTCGAGCGCACGTGGGGCAACCCACCGTCTTTCGCGTTCGAGCCCAAACCGCATTGGGAACTCGGAGAGTTGCTTGGCATCCTCGATCTTGCCCGTGGAGCCAAAGTGTCGGGGAGCGGATTCCCCGTATTCACCGGCAAGGGAGCAAAGCTCGTTCGGGCAATGGTGTCGTTCATGCTCGATGTGCACACCGAAGAGCACGGATATCGGGAAATTGCACCTCCGTATCTGGTGAATGCGGACTCTGCGTTAGGAACGGGTCAGCTTCCGGATCTCGAAAACAATATGTATGTGACGGAGGACGGGCTCTTTCTGATCCCGACCGCCGAGGTGCCGGTGACCAACCTGCATCGAGACGAGATCCTCGATCACAAACAGATGCCGCTGGGATATGTCGCCTATTCGCCATGCTTTCGCCGTGAGGCCGGTGCGCACGGAAAGGATACGAGAGGTCTCATCCGTGTCCACCAATTCGACAAGGTCGAGCTGGTACGCCTGTGCGCCCCCGGCGAATCGACGAGTGAACATGCCCTGCTCCTCGGACACGCAGAGACGATTCTGCGACGTCTTGAAATTCCATACCGGGTGGTCGTTCTTGCCACAGGTGACCTCGGGTTCGCCAGTGCGAAAACGTACGACCTAGAGGTGTGGGCTGGTGGCGTCAAGCAATGGCTCGAAGCCTCGAGTGCCAGCACGTTCACCGATTTCCAGGCACGGCGCGCAAATATTCGCTACCGGCCCGCGGGCGGCGGGAAACCAGAATTCGTGCACACGCTGAATGCGTCAGGCGTTGCCCTGCCGAGAACGTTGATTGCGATTCTCGAGAACAACCAGGAGGAAGACGGGAGCGTCCGAATTCCCGAAGTGCTCATACCGTACTTCGGATCGGAACGATTGACCCCAGGTGGCCAGACTTAAGCTTCTCGCTCGCATGCGGCATTTTGCCCAGGAGTTCGTCCTTGGGCTCGTGGTCGTCTTCGGTGCGATTACGCTTTGGCAAGCGTTTGCCGTCATCAAGAATCTCCGCGACCAGGCTCGCCAGACGTCGCGGATCTATGCCCAGGTCATTCCGTTGCTGGCCGATCCCGATCCCAATGAGGTGTTGGCGTTGGTCACTGAGATCCGGCAGGCTGGGATGCCGTTGGTGATCACCGACCAGGAGGGGCGCCCAACCCAAATCGCCAACACGCCGTACGACCGCGAGGATGACCCCGCCCTATTGGAGTACGTCGCACATTTGGACCGCAACAATCCACCGATCGAAGTAAGGGGAATCGGTCGGCTCCATTTCGGGATGCTACCGGCTGCCCGCCGTCTCTCTTTTCTCACCTACATGCAGCTTTCGATTCTGGCGTTGACGATCCTCGTTGGCATTTGGGCCTATCGGTCCGCCGTCAATCGGGACCGGGATCGCCTCTGGGTAGCCATGGCACGCGAATCCGCGCATCAACTGGGCACCCCGCTGATGAGTGCCGAAGCCTGGGTGGACCGTCTTGCCGAAGGTACATCGGACGCATCGAAAGTCGCGGAGCATCTTCGCGGTGACCTCGAGCGACTGAACCGTGTCGCCCAGCGGTTCGAACGCATCGGCAGACCGGCGCGCCGCGATCGCGTCGCACTCGGGGCCACCGCTGAACGCATTGCCACCTATTTCCAACCGCGCCTGCCCAAGCATGCCAACGCAGTCAAGTTGACAGTGCATGCACCTGATGCCGGCCCAACGATCATCGCAGACCAAACGCTGATCGAGTGGGCCATGGAGGCATTGGTGCGCAATGCGATCGATGCCCTGAGTCGCCGCGGCGGCACCATCGATGTGTCGGTGGAAGAGGATACCACGTCGGCCTACGTTCGGATTGCTGACAACGGACCGGGGGTTCCGCTCGAAGTACGAACCACACTGTTCGAACCCGGGATCACTACCAAGTCCGGGGGGTGGGGCATCGGCCTGGCTTTGGCCAAGCGAATCGTCGTCGACGTGCACGGTGGTCGGCTTTCGCTCGATCCGAACGCGGCCGGTACGGTGTTTGTTGCTGAACTCCCGAAGATGCCGGACGATGACGACGATTGACCTCGAGTTGAGTGATGTGCAGCGGCGCGCGGTCGAATACGACCGGGGGCCGCTGCTGGTATTGGCCGGAGCAGGTTCGGGAAAGACGCGCGTGCTCACGGCCCGGATAGCACATCTAGCGGGACTCCGAGGTGTGCCACCGGAGCGGATCCTCGCCGTCACGTTTACGAACCGCGCCGCCCAAGAAATGCGCGAACGCGTCGGACGACTCCTCCAGCGTGAGCCTCGCGGTCTCTGGATTGGAACATTCCACTCCGTGTGCGCGCGACTCCTACGACGGGAAGCAGAACGACTGGGTTTCACCTCGCAGTTCACGATCTACGACGAGGACGATCGCCGTCGCCTCATTAAGCGTCTCGTGGAGCGCGCTGGTTACGCGCCCAAGGCGTATCCACCCCGCCAGATTCAATCGTTGATCTCCGCGGCGAAGAACCGCCTCCAATCTCCCGATCAATTCGCCGACGAGACGGTCGATCGCCTTGGGAAGGTCGCCGCCGCCGTGTACGCAGATCTTGCCGGGGTGCTCCAAGGAGCCAACGCGATGGACTTCGACGATCTGTTATTGCACCCGCTGCGTCTGTTCGCTGAGCACCCGGACCGTCTCGCGTTCTACCAACGGCGCTTCGACGCCATTCTGGTCGACGAATTCCAGGATACGAACCGCGCGCAGTACCTCTTTGTGCAACAGCTCGCACAACAACACCAAGACCTGTGTGTGGTCGGTGATGACGACCAGTCCATCTACGGCTGGCGCGGTGCGGAGGTGCGCAACATGCTGGATTTTCGCAAGGACTTCGCATCAGCCGAGATCGTGCGGCTGGAAGAGAACTATCGGTCTACCCAGGTGATTCTGGACGCCGCAAATGGCGTGATTGCGGAGAATGCGGAGCGTCTTGGCAAGACGTTGTTCACCAAGCGGCGCGGCGGCGAGCTTGTTCGCGTGGTGGTGGCTGCCGACGAACGGGACGAGGCGGAATGGATCGCGAAGGAAATCTCGAGCCGGGTGTCCGCGGACCAATACAGACACACGGAAGTGGCGATTCTGTATCGGACCAACGCCCAATCACGCGCATTCGAAGAAGCGTTTCGCCGAAAGAGCATACCGTATCGCGTAGTAGGTGCCGTGAGTTTCTACGAACGCCGCGAGGTCCGAGATCTGGTGGCCTATCTGCGGCTCGTTGCCAACCCCGCTGACGACGAAGCCTTTCTTCGTGCCGTGACGGTGCCGAAACGCGGAATCGGGATGGCGTCCTTGCGCACGCTCTACGACCACGCCACAACGTGGAGCAAGCCCATGCTCGCTACGGCGGCGATCGCCGACCGTATCGTGGGCCTACGACCCCAAGCGAAACAGGTGTTGCAGGAGTTCGCAGAATTGATTCATGGGTTCCAACGCCATGCCGACGGCATGGACCCGGCGACCTTGCTCGAACAAATCATCGACCGTATCGGGTACGAAGAGTACCTGACCGCGGAAGGACAAGAGGGGTTCGACCGCATCGATAACGTCCGAGAACTGCTGGCGGCGGCGGCAGAATGGTCAGAGGAGGTATCCGACGAAGAAACCGGCGCCACGCCCGTCGAACAATTCCTCCAAAACGCGGCGCTGACATCGTCCGCCGAGCAGACCGAAGGCGACACCGAAGGGGTGACACTGATGACCGTCCATACCGCCAAGGGACTGGAGTGGCCTCTAGTGTTCGTCACTGGAATGGAGGATGGGTTGTTTCCGCTGAGTCGTGCGTTCGATGTGCCGAATGGTGTCGAAGAAGAGCGTCGTTTGGCCTACGTCGCGATTACGCGCGCTCGGGATCGCGTCTACCTCTCCTGGGCACGCACCCGGCGGCGGGGTGGCCAGCTCATGCCCAATACGTCCTCACGGTTTCTCGAGGCCATACCCCAGGGCATCGTTGACGAGGGCCAAACGAGCGGGATTTGGGGTGGCGATTGGTCCCGCCCGTCCAAGTACCCGTCCGCCTGGCTCAAACTGAGTGAAGCGGAACCGGCGTTCGAATCCCAGGTGGCCCCGCGCTACGTGAAAGGGGAGCGAGTGCAACATCGGAAATTCGGGAGCGGTGTCATTCGCGAGTTGGCCGGCAACGGGCAGAAACTCAAAGTCACGATCGAGTTCGATGACGAAGATGTGGGGCGGAAACAGTTGTTGGTGGCCTACGCAGGACTCGAACGCGAGGTCGACGCCGTCTAACGGTCAAGACGCGGCGCGATCCTCCCAGGGTCGTTGCGCCCCTGACGACTCCCAAAACTCTTGCCGGTAGTCTGGCAATCCAAAATGCTCGTCGGCCAACGAACTTAGGCTTGGGATGTCGGCGGGAATGCGATTTCGCACCACATCCAGCCGCATGCGCTTGGCAAGATTGAGCGAAACCTCACCGGCGGGATCCAAACGACGGGCCATCCCCAACGTGTCGCTCAACATCTCCATGATCAGCTGGAAGGACAATCCCATATTGTGTTCGACAAATCGATCGGTGAGATCCCAGCGACTCTTTTCAGCAATCATCTGGAATGCGCGCTGCCAACTCTGCGTTTCAGTGATTCCCACCATCCCGCGAAAGAGGCGACGACTCGTCCGGACCGAAAAGATCGTTGGGGCGAGAATCCGGTCCAGATGGGTGTCCGCACTCATGTGATCGAGACGGATGATGTCCATCGCGGTTTGTGCGTAATGCTCACCCAAATGCGTTTCGAACCGGCTCTCCCAGTAGGAATGACCCAGCGCGATCGTAGATGATGTCACGACCAGTTGCCGCGGAACGAAGTAGTTGTGGGCGATCGAGTCGGCGGCCAGATGCGACAGGTAGCCCAGACCGAACACGCGCAGCGCATCGGTCTCCGCCCGGTCGTGAATTTCTTGTCCGACGTGCCACGAATGACAGTGACGGCCCACCGGCGCGTATTTTTTTGCGATCGACGTGTCCGCAGCAATGTTGCCGTAGAGAAAATCATAGGGGAACGCGCGTAGGAGCTCCGCCACGGCCGTCGGCAGTTGATTCAGATTGGCAAGTACTGATTCGCCGAGGAAGATGTGCGTACCCGGCGTCCACGCATATGCCGGTTCCGGGATAAACGCAAAGAGCGCAACGAGGACGACGACCACAGCCACCTTCGCGATCCACCGACGGCGCAAGCTACCGTCCTCGTCCAAGAAAAGCGCGCTTCACCGCTCGCACGACAGATGCGCCACGACGGGTCGCCCGGAGTGCGGCGGCGACGTCCAGCGCCGTCTCCTCGATTTCTTCGTGCAGAACGTCGACCACCGTCTCCAAGTCCTCGAGACGTTCTTCGACCGATTCCGCCAGATCTGCAACCCGATCGCGGACGTCGCGCGATACATCGGCGAATCCGTCCACTTCTTCACGAATTGTGGTCATGACCTTGCCGGCGTCGTCGATGATGCCCCGCGCCGATTCGAGTGCGGGCCGCGCATCTCGGTCCAACGAATTGACCACACGCTCCACCGACCCCATCAAACGCTTGGCATCTCGCAGCCACAAGATGAACGCCACCATCAGGGCCACCGACAAAGTCGCGAGAATCGATGTCGAGATTGCGGTGACGACGTCCGTCCATCCCATCCTTACACCTCCTCAGTGGGCCTCGGGTCGATCGGCCTCGCCAGAAAGCTAATCGATGCTGGGTTCTACCGAGGCCGATCGACCATTCCGGTCGAGCCCCTGAGCCAATCCGATGACCTGATCTAGCGCAATGGTGAACATGATGCCGGTTCCGGGTGCCGTGAGGTCATCAGCCACCGCTTTAACGTGTGCGACAGCTGCCTCGAGCAATTCAGGATCCTTGATCACCGACAACACCGTCGTGTTTTGAGGACGCGACTGCGCGAGAAGGGATTGGAGACCCGCAAACACCGGTAGATCCTCCAAGGCTCTCCCCATGCCTTCACTCTTGATCAAGGTTGCGCCGGTCACCCCAAGCTCCACAAAGCCGGACAGGATGGCGTCCAGGTGGTCTTCGTGATCGATGACACAGACAAGAAGGTGCATATGCCTAGGCGGTTTGGGAATTGGAGAACAAATGCCGGCTGTGCGGAAACATGTCAAGCGACCTGCTTGCGCGCGCCCACGGCTCTTTCTATTGTCAGCGCACGATGCCGACATGTTTTCGCGTTCGCGGCGGTGCCCATCTGGCCGGCACGATCCGACCGGCAGGCAACAAGAATGCCGCCCTACCCATCCTGGCGGCGACCCTGATGGCCGATGGACCGAGCGACGTCTCCAATGTCCCTCGGATCCGAGACGTCGACTCCCTGCTTCGGTTGATGGAAGATCTGGGTGCGTCGGTGACATGGACGGGAGACCACACCGTTCGCATCGACCCCAACGGCCTCGAGCCGAAGAAGCTGGATCCGGCCCTCTGTTCGAAGATTCGTGCCTCCATCTTGCTTACCGGCCCGCTCCTGGCGCGGTTCGGGTCAGTGACCCTCCCGCCCCCCGGTGGAGATGTCATCGGCCGCCGCCGGGTCGACACGCATTTTCTCGCACTGGAGCAGCTAGGCGCGTCCGTCGACATTGGAGCTGACTACCAACTCGAGGCGCCGAACGGATTGCAGGGTGCCGAGATCTTTTTGGACGAACCCTCGGTCACGGCGACGGAGAACGTGATGATGGCAGCGGCCCGCTCCCAAGGCCTCACCACGATACGG
This sequence comes from Gemmatimonadota bacterium, assembly GCA_039656555.1. Taxonomy (GTDB): domain Bacteria; phylum Gemmatimonadota; class Gemmatimonadetes; order Gemmatimonadales; family GWC2-71-9; genus CAMYLY01. The sequence continues at coordinate 13,902 of JBDHLU010000048.1, forward strand.
AATGCGGCCTCAGAACCTCACGTTCAAGACCTCGGACGGGCGCTGCAAGCCATGGGCGTCGTAGTCCAAGGTATCGGAACCAACCAGCTCATCATCGAAGGGACACCGCACCTCCACGGTGCCGCGCTCGAGGTGGGGCCCGACCACGTGGAGGTTGGCAGTTTCATCGGGCTCGCAGCGGTAACCGGGGGCGAACTCACTATTGAAGGCGTCCGGCACGAGGATCTTCGGTCTATTCTCATCAGTTTCGACCGCCTCGGCGTCCGGCCCGAACAGCACGAGGATCGGCTGATCATCCGGGCGCAACAGGAACGTCGAATCAAGCCCGACCTCGGGAATCACATACCGAAAATCGAGGACGGCCCGTGGCCGGCTTTTCCGGCAGATCTGACCTCGATTGCGGTGGTGGTAGCCACACAGTGTGAGGGCAGCATCCTCATATTCGAGAAAATGTTCGAGTCGCGGCTGTTCTTCGTGGACAAGCTCGTAGCGATGGGTGCCCGGATCCTCTTGTGCGACCCGCACCGTGCGATCATCCACGGGCCCTCGCGGCTCCGCGGCGGGCGGGTAGAGAGCCCGGACATTCGGGCAGGCATGGCTATTCTCCTGGCGGCCCTGGCAGCCGATGGGGAGAGCGTCATCCACAACGTGGGCCAAATCGATCGCGGGTACGAACGCATTGACGAGCGGCTCAACGCCCTCGGCGCTGACATTGAGCGAGTGGAACAACCCGTTCTGACGTGAGTCCGTTCACTTCGGTCGCCGAAACGACGGACCGAGCAACCCCTGACCTACGCATCCTGGAGCATTGGAAGCCCTACGGCGTCCACGCCGGGTTGGCGGGTGCCGCTGGAGGGGTCGACTACAGGCTTCCGCATGAGGGGCACGGACTCCCTGACCCGTGGGCCCTGCTGGGAACCCAGCTTGGGTACCCGGCGATGGTCGTCAGCCGGCAGCCCCACGGGGCGGCGGTCAGGGTCCATGGTCCCGAAACAGCCCCCCGGATTCTCCAAGGGTTAGATGGACACGTAACCCGCGAGCGCGGACTTTGCCTCGCGGTGACCGTGGCCGATTGTGTGCCGGTCTATCTCTGCCATCCCGGCGGACCGTCCATCGGCATCCTCCATGCGGGATGGAGGGGAGTGGCCGCGGGAATAGTTGAAGCCGGCGTGCGGACCATGGAAGAGGCCTCCGGACACGCCGCCAATGACATTGTAATGCATTGTGGCGTAAGCATTTGCGGGTCATGCTATGAAGTGGGACCTGAGGTGTGGGCGGCGGTCGGGGAGCCGGAGCCCGAAACCAACTCGCCCATCGATCTGCGGGATGTGATCGCTCGGCGGGCCCAGAGTCTGGGAATCATCCTGATTACGGTCAGCCCGGTTTGCACGGTACACGAGTCCGGGGGGCTCCAATCTCACCGCCGCCAAGGGGGCCACTCAGGTCGGATGGCTGCATATATCGGGATCCGTGAGCCTTGTACGGGGGAGGGGACTCCGGTAGATTGATCACCAGCAGGAGGTGCGGTGCGGGCGTAGTCGGCCCGCTTTTTTGTTGCCGAAATGGAATATGGACGTCGACCAGTTAACCGGCGAGATCCGGCATCGCGTCGCCCAAATTGGGTTCGACCTCGTGGACTTGAAGAAGCGGGGGTCGGTGAACCAGGCACGCCTGCAGATTCGGATTGACCGGCCAGAAGGGTCGGTGGGTGGTGTCACCGTTGATGATTGCGCCAGTGTGAGCCGCGGCCTCGAAGCTTGGTTGGATGACACCGAGCTGCTGGGGCCGCGCTATGTCTTAGAGGTGTCGTCGCCGGGGATTGAACGACCGATACGATGGGTTGAGCATTGGCACCGGTTCGTCGGAGAAGACGTCAAGGTCCGATTAGCCGGCATCGGACGGGTTCGGGCAACCATACTCGGGGTGGAGAACGACCGGGTGTCGCTGAAGTTGGAGAATGGCGAGGTGGTCGAGGCCTCTATCGAGGAGGCTCGGGATGCCACGCTGTTCGTCGATTGGGACAATTTGGATACGTCGGTCGCTGCATCACGACCAAAAATAAAGGAGTAGGGCATGGCGAGTCATGCCGAGATCATAGCGGCGCTCAAGGAACTTGCGACCGCGAAGCAACTTGACCATCAGGAGCTGATGGAGCTCTTGAAGGATGGTATTCACGCCGCTCTGGTGAAGCGGTTCGGTGCGAACGTGCGGGCGGAAATTACCATCCACGAGGACGAGGGACGCATCCAAACGATGGCGCTGAAGAGCGTGGTCGAGGAAGTAGAAGATCCGAGTTGTGAGATCTCCCTGGAAGAAGCCCGTTGGGAGGATCCGGATTTCCAAGTCGGAGACGTACTCGAAGAAGAGGTCCCGTTCGAGGCTTTCGGACGGCTAGCGGTACAGGCGGCCAAGCAGCGCATTATCCAGCGGGTACGCGAAGGCGAGCGCAGCCGAATCCGTGACGAGTTCGGACACCGAGTGGGAGAACTGGTCTCCGGTGAGGTCCAACAGATCGAGCGCGGGCGACTCGTGATCATGCTCAACAGGTTCCGCGAAGCTGAGGCGATAATCCCGTACCGCGAACAGAACCCGCGGGAACGGTTCCACCAAGGTGATTCCATTCGAGCTGTGCTCAAGCGGCTCGAGGAAACGCCCAAGGGACCGCGGTTGATTCTATCGCGTGCGGATCCGCTGTTCGTGCAAGCGTTGTTCCAGTTGGAAGTTCCGGAAATCCAGCAGGGCATCGTCGACATCCGTGCGTCTGCCAGAGAAGTGGCGAGCCGAACGAAGATCGCGGTCGTGAGCCGTGACGATGCTGTCGACCCTGTGGGAGCGTGCGTAGGAATGCGCGGATCTCGCGTGCAGGCCGTAGTCAATGAACTCGGAGGTGAACGCATCGACATCGTGCCGTGGTCACCCGACCCGGAACGGTTCGCAAAACTCGCCTTGGCTCCCGCGCGCGTGTCCCGCGTATTCTCGGACCCTGCGTCGAAGACGATTCAAGCGATCGTTGACGAAGACCAATTGTCGCTCGCGATTGGTCGAAACGGTCAGAACGTACGGCTCGCATCAGAGCTCACCGAATGGAAGATCGATCTCTATTCGAGTCGCGAGTGGGCGGAGCGCGGTGGCGAAGGACCGCTATTCGCACCGCTCGAGCCTGAAGACGAACTAATGGCAGACGTCCAGCTTGGAGAACTGAAGGGTGTGACTCCGGAACTCTTGGCGATGCTCGAGACCAACGGACTCAAGAGCCTGCGAGACATTCTGGACCTCGAGCGCGACGACGTAGTCAAACTGGAGGGTATTACCGACGAACAGGCCGATGAACTGATGGCGTTCCTGTCGGAGTTGACCGAAGAGAACAAGGACACTGAAGATGCGGAAGAACCTGCGGCGGCGGAATCGGGAGCTGCCCCGCCGGCGGAGTGACCGAGCGGGAATTGGGATTGATTGGCCTAGGTGTGCGAGCCGGGACCGTGGCTATAGGCGTGGGGGCGGTGCGGTCTGGATTGCAACGTGGTGCTATCAAGCTGGTGGTGTTGGCGCAGGATCGGAGCCAGCGCACGAAGGAAAAGGTCGGGCGATTGGCGGCTCAGCAAGGCATTCGGGTGCTGGAAGGCCCGCCCGCGATAGAGTTGGGAAAGCGTTTCGGATACGCCGATGTTCAGGCGCTCGGAGTACACGACCAAGCGCTGGCAGATGGAATCGAAGCGGGCACAACGGGACCCTGTAGGAGGACGTAGTGGCAAACACGCGGATCCATGATCTCGCAGCTGAATTTGGCGTCGAAAGCCAAGACTTCTTGAAGGTCTTGGCCGAGATGGACATTCATGTTCGGAGCCATCTATCGGCGCTCGACGAGGGGCAGGTAGCCCGGGTGCGAGCTCGTTGGGAACGCGACAAACGGAAGGCTGGAGCGGCTGAGGCCACGACGAAAAAGCGTCGGCGCCGGAAGACGGAGACGCCGCCACCGGCCGAACCAGTCAAAACACGGCGACGGCGACGTCCGGCTGCTGAAGTCCAAGCCCGGGCCGACGCGGAAGAGCTGGAGCGCGCAGAAGCTGAGGCCGCAGCAGAAGCCAAAGCGGAAGTTGAAGAGCTGGTGGCCCTCGAAGAGGCACCGTCTCTCGAAGAGCGGACGGCTGCGTTGTTCAAGGAGCGTGAGGTACCGGCGATCGAGGAAGCGCCTCCGGTCGAAGCACCTGTTGAAGAAGCCCCGTCGACGCCTGCTCCATTCGAGCCGCCGCGCCCCAAACGTGTCGAACGCATGCCAACGATTCGTCCCGTCGCCTCTTCTCGTCCACGCCCGGTGGCATCAGCGTCACCCGGTGAGATTGCCGAAGAACGTCGTCGTGACAAGAAGCGCAGGCGGAAAGGCAAACGGTCCAAGGTCGATCGGCAAGCGGTACAGGCCAACATCAGCCGCACCATGGCATCGATCCACGGCAGTGGAGCCCAGAAAAAGGCGCCACGCCGTCGCGACGATCCGCAAGCTCGCGAGATGGCCGACCAAAGGCAGGCCGAACAACGCGAGCGCGAACGCACCGAGGTGCGCGTCACCGAGTACATCATGGTTTCGGAACTCGCCACTGTACTCGCCATTCGGCCGACAGACATCGTGACGTTCTGTTTCAAGGAACTGGGCATGATGGTGACGGTGAACCAACGCCTCGACTTCGATCAAATTGATCTCATCGCCGGCGAGTTTGGGTTTAACGCGGTGCGGGAAAAGGAATACGTACCGACAGATTCCATCGTTGAGCAGGAGGAAGACAAGGAGGAAGATCTCTTGTCGCGTCCGCCCGTGGTCACGGTTATGGGTCACGTCGATCACGGCAAGACGTCGCTACTCGATTACATCCGGAAGACCAACGTGATTGCCGGCGAGTCTGGGGGAATCACGCAGCATATTGGAGCCTACCACGTAGACTTGCCCGGTTCACATGGCGTAACGTTCCTCGACACACCGGGGCACAAGGCCTTCACGGCCATGCGCGCCCGCGGCGCCCAGGTGACGGACATCGTTGTCGTCGTTGTCGCAGCTGACGACCGCGTCATGCCTCAGACCCTCGAGGCCATTAGCCACGCCAAGAACGCGGGCGTCCCCATGATCGTCGCCATCAACAAGATCGATCTTCCGGCGGCCGACGTCGACAAGACCAAGCAGGAGTTGCTGCAACACGGGGTCGTGTTGGAAGATTTCGGTGGTGATGTGATGGCCCAGGCCGTTTCTGCCAAGAGCGGTGACGGCGTGGATGCACTGCTGGAGAAGATCATGCTGCTGGCTGATGTCCTCGACAAGAAAGCCAATCCTAAACGGTTTGGTCGGGGTACCGTCATCGAAGGAACGCTCGATCCGGGAAAGGGCCCCGTTGCGACGGTGCTCGTCGAAACGGGCACGCTGGAAGTGGGACAGGATTTCATTTGTGGAAATCTGGCGGGACGGGTCCGGGCCATGCTGGACGAACGCGGCCAACGCGTGAAAAATGCCGGGCCGTCGATCCCAGTCCAAGTTACGGGCTTCGATGGCGTGCCCGAGGCAGGCGACACGTTCATGATCGTGCCCAGTGGGATGGATGCGCGAGACATTGCGCGCCAGCGCCAACGCCTGGACCGGGAAGCTTCTCATCGGCGTAGTTCGCGGGGAATTTCTCTCGACGACGTGGCACGCCAGATCGAATCGGGGCAACTCCAGACGCTCAAGATCATCATCAAGGCGGACCAGGGTGGACCGGCGGAGGCATTGGCCGACGCATTCGCGCAGTTGTCGACCGACGAAGTCGCCGTTGAGGTGATTCACCGGGGCGTGGGAGCCATTTCCGGAAGCGACGTGGACTTCGCCAAGGCGTCCAATGCCGTGATCGTGGGGTTCCATGTTCGGCCCGACGCCAATGCGCGTGCGGCGGCCGAAAGGGAAAAGGTCGACATCCGCCTCTACCGCGTCATTTACGAAGCGGTTGAAGACGTCAAATCCGCGCTCGAAGGGATGCTGGCGCCCGAAGAACGCGAGGTCGTTCTGGGAGAAGCGGAAGTGCGGGATATCTTCAAGATCTCGGGGCTAGGGACCATTGCAGGGTCCTACGTGCGACACGGGATTATGCGTCGCGGGGCCAAGATCCGCGTGATCCGCGATGGTGTCGAGATCTACGATGGTCGGATGGGTAGCCTACGGCGGTTCAAGGATGATGTCCGCGAAGTGAAGGAAGAGTTCGAGTGCGGCATCGGTGTCGAGAACTTCAACGATGTGAAGGTGGGCGACATCATCGAGGGATACGAGATCGAAAAGATCGCGCGTACGCTCGAGCATCCGGTTCCAGCCGGCAAAAACGCCTGAGGTGGTGGTTGGGCTCGCCACCTTCGAGCTCTACCTGAATGGTTGCCAGTCCCTCAAGGACAAGCGGCGCATTCTGAAGAGCCTGAAGGACCGTTTGCAGAACCGGTTCAACGTTTCCGTGGCTGAAACCGACCACCACGATCAATGGCAGCGCGCGGAATTGGCATGTTGCGTCGTATCGACCGAGCAAAGGCACGCCGCATCCGTGTTGAGTTCCGTCGACCAGTTCATCGCAGGGATCGGGCTGGTTCGGATCATCGACTCGACCACCAACTACTTATGAGAAGAACCCCGCGCCGTCCGGAACGCGTTGCCGCCCTCATTCAGCAACACCTCGCGCTCGCGTTGCAGGGACACGTGAAGGACCCGCGGGTCGGGTTCGTCACGATCACGAGTGTCGAGGTGTCACCCGATGTGTCGCACGCGCAGATCCGCGTTGCAGTCATGGGCACGGAAGAGGAGAAGTCGTCGGCAATGGAAGGCCTCGCGTCGGCTCGGGGGTTTCTGCGAACACATCTCGCCAAGGCCATGTCGCTGCGCACGACTCCGGAACTGCATTTCCACCTCGACCGGGGGCTCGAGCGGTCGGCCCGCATCGACACGTTATTGAATGAGGGAGCGACACCGAATGACGATTAGCGGGTTTGTGCTCGTGGACAAGCCCGAAGGACCCACCTCACACGACGTGATCAACATGGTCCGGCACCGAATGTCAGTCCGCCGGGTAGGTCATACCGGTACGCTCGATCCTTTTGCCTCGGGCCTGCTCATCGTGGTTATCGGGAGCGCGACGCGCCTCGCACGGTTCGTGGACGGTACACGCAAACGCTACGAAGGTGAGATCCGCCTCGGAACCGCCACCACCACAGACGATCGGACCGGGGAGGTGGTCGCGGAAGCCAGAGAAGACATCACCAACGAGGCCGCGCTCCGCGACGCAATGCACGCGCTCACTGGAGATATTCTGCAACGCCCACCCGCCTTTTCCGCCAAGAAGGTTGGTGGCAAGCGAGCGTACCGGCTGGCGCGGGGTGGTGAGCCGCCCGCGTTGGAGCCGGTGGCCGTCGTCGTTGAGAGGTTCGCCCCGTTGGAAATCGATGGGAATGCCATCCGGTTCGCGGCTACCGTGAGTGCGGGTACCTATATCCGTGCGCTCG
>JBDHLU010000049.1:0-21368 GCA_039656555.1 Gemmatimonadota bacterium
GATGCTGTTCACGCAGGACGACGTCCACTTCATGACCGGGATGATCGGCCACCATGGCCAGGCGCTCGTCATGTCGGCGCTCGCTCCGACGAACGACGCAGGCGCCTCGATCCGGATTCTCACCTCGCGTATCATCAACGCGCAGAAGGACGAGATCGCGGTCATGCAGCAGTGGCTGCGCGATCGCGGGCAAACGGTCCCCGAAGTCGAGATCACGGGGACGACGATGATGGTGCACGGGCCCGAGTATGCGATGCACATGCCGGGAATGTTGACTGCAGAACAACTCGAGGAACTCGAAGCAGCGCAGGGCTCCGAGTTTGATAGGACCTTCCTTACCTACATGATTCAACATCACGAAGGCGCCGTCACGATGGTGCACGAGCTGTTCTCGACAGACGGCGCCGGCATAGACGAGTTGGTTTTCAAGATCGCCTCCGACATTCAGGCGGATCAGACGACCGAGATCGCCAGGATGAAATTGATGCTGGAAGAGATGGCGACCCCCGGTCGCGACTAACCGACGACTATCCTCCCACAACGTTCGAGGAAATCACCATGACCATGTTTGTTCTGGCCCCCTCTCACGCCCGCCGACTTTGGCTGCTGCCCGCCGCAGCGGGCATGCTCGGCGTCGTAGCCTGCTCGTCTTCCTCCGCGACACCGGAAATGGCAGCGGCACCTGTGCCGCAACAGACGCTGACCGTCCAAGCGCCGAGTCCCGATCCACGGGTCGGCCTCAGCGCGGGCATTCTCGACGCCGGCGAAGCCGTCTGGAACTTGCGCGTCGTTTCCACGACGCAAACGCCGGCGGACTTCGTCGGAGTGACGAATTCAGATCTCGCGTTCACCGGCAACTACGCCATTCAGGGCAACTACAATGGAATCCAGGTCTGGGATATCTCGAATCCGGCCCGGCCAACGCTCGTAGTAGGCCACGTCTGCCCAGCGTCGCAGAGCGACGTCTCGGTGTACGAGAACCTGCTCTTTGTCTCTGGTGAGGGGCGCGGTGGTCGACTCGACTGTGGTACCGAACCACCGCGGGAGGCCGTGAGTCACGATCGCCTGCGCGGTATCCGGATTTTTGATATCACGAACATCAAGGAACCGGTATACATCGGCAACGTGCAAACGTGTCGTGGGTCGCACACGCACACCGTGCTGAAAGACCCGAACGACGACGAGAACGTGTACATCTACGTCTCGGGTTCGTCGTCGGTACGCCCGGCCGAGGAGCTGGCCGGTTGTTCGGGGCTCGCGCCGGATGAGGACCCCAACACAGCATTGTTCCGCATCGAGGTCATTCGCGTGCCGCTCGCCCATCCTGAGCAGGCGGCGATCGTGAACTCACCGCGAATTTTCGACGATCTCGTAGCTCCGACCAGCCACGGGTTGGCGCCGGATGACATCGCCGCTAACGAGGAGGCGATCGCGCAGGGCGCGTTCGAGGGATGGAGTCGCGGTCGAGTCAGGCTTTTGCCAGTGCGCATCACGGGACCAATGCTCGACAGTATCGTCGGTGCACGTGGCGGGACGGGAACGCCGACGTCGGCAGATAGCGCAGCGCTACGTGAATATTTGGACGAACATGCCGCACGAATGGCAGCCGAACGCGAAGCACAAGGCCCGCGTCCCGGGCCCACGCAGTGCCACGATATCACTGTCTATCCGGCCATCGGTTTGGCCGGTGGCGCGTGCGGCGGCTACGGACTGTTGCTCGACATCAGTGACCCGACCGACCCCAAGCGTATCGGTGCGGTCGCGGACTCGAACTTCTCCTACTGGCACTCGGCGACGTTCAACAACGACGGCACCAAGATCCTCTTCACGGATGAATGGGGCGGCGGTGGCGCGCCCAAATGCCGAGCTAGCGATCCCTACGAGTGGGGCGCGGATGCCATTTTCGCACTCGAAGATCGCGAGATGCAGTTTCAGACCTACTTCAAGTTGCCCGCTCCGCAAACGCCACAGGAAAACTGTGTGGCGCACAACGGTTCGTTGATCCCGATTCCCGGACGCGACGTGATGGTGCAGGGGTGGTATCAGGGTGGCATCAGTATTTTCGATTGGACCGACGCCATGAATCCCGTCGAGATCGCCTTCCACGACCGCGGACCATTGTATGCGGACCGCATGCAGATGGCGGGCAGCTGGTCGGTCTATTGGTATAACGGCGTGATCGTGAGTTCCGAGATCGCGCGTGGGTTGGACATCTTCGAGCTCGCGCCGAGCCCGTACCTCTCGCAGAACGAGATCGACGCGGCCAAAACGGTCAAGCTCGATTACCTGAACGCGCAGGGGCAACCGCAGTTCGTTTGGCCGGCCAGTTTCTCATTGGCCAAGGCCTATGTCGATCAACTCGAGCGATCGAACGGGTTGTCGTCCTCGCGGATCAGCAGGTTGCGGCAGGCACTTGACGGTGCCGAAGGAATGTCGGGTTCCGAGCGGTCCGACGCGTTGAACAATCTGGCGAATGCACTGTCGCGCAGTGCGGGCAATTCCCGGAAAATTGGGATGTTGGAGGAAGCGGTGCGGGACCTGGTCAGACAGTAGACAGGGGGGACAGGAGGGACAGGAGACGAAAGCCGAGGAGGGAGATTCCCGCCTCGGCTTTCTGACGTAGCGGATGACGCTACTGGATACTCGACAAGTGTGCAAGTATATGCTCGGCTTGTCGGCCGAAGCAAGTGGCGCGGCGGGTGCCGACGGTGAGATTCGAACTCACACGGGCCCAGATACTTGTCGAGTATCCGCGTCTGCCATTCCGCCACGCCGGCCACCACTTCTTCGATTCGACGGCCATGGCATTTTGACGCGGGCCCAGCAAGTCTCCATCGAAACCGCGGGGACAAGATGGGTGGTAGGTGGTGTTATGTCGGTATCGTTTGGTTGCGAGCGGGGATCAATTTGTTGCGGCGCGCGGGGAAAGCATGGTCATTCGGGCGCTGAATCGTCCGCCCGGCGCTACGCGACGCGTCTTGAAAGACGCCTATATTGATTTGCCCTTCAGGGCATGTAGCCGCGAAGCGGCGGGAAAAAGCGAAGGCCGAGGCGGGAGAAATCCCTGCCTCGGCCTTCTGACGTAGCGGAAGACGCTACACAAGCCTGACAAGCCTCACACTCATTCTACGCTGACCGCTCGTCTCAAGCAATGGTGCGGTGGGTACCGGCGACAGGATTCGAACCTGCATGGGCTTGCGCCCGGAGGCTTGTCAGTCCTCTGCGTCTGCCAATTCCGCCACGCCGGCCACCACTTCTTCGATTCGACGACCATGGCATTTTGACGCGGGCCCGGCAAGTCTCCATCGAAACCGCGGGAACAATGTGGGTGGTGGGTGGGGTTATGTCGGTATCGTTTCGCTGCGAGCAGGGATCAATTTGTTGCGGCGTGCGGGGAAAGCATGGTGACTCGGGCGCTGAGCCGCCGCTTTCGGGGGCGGAGCAAGGTCGTCGCGGAAGTGAGGCCTACCCCCACAAACGAAGCAAGGTGATCAATGTGCCGATGGTGGTGGCCCAAGCCGCGAACATCCACGTGAGGAGCCTGTTCTCCGTGGAGCGGATCTCGAGGCGAAGCCGTCCCTCCAGCCCCACCATCTCCTCTCGGAGCCGTGATTGCTCGCCGGTCAGGTCCTCTCGGAGCTTAGAGTATTCGCCGGTCAGCTCATCTCGGAGTTTCGAGAGTCCGTTCGACAGTTCCTCGCGGAACGTGGCTCGTAGCTCCGCAAGCTCTTCCCGCAGCGTGGATCGCAGCTCGGCGATACGCTGCTCGAGTTTGGCGTCGAAGCGCGCGAAGTTCAACTCGTTCAGGTCCCGAAGATCTGAGCGGTATGCCACATCCACGTCGTTTAGATAATCCACGAGTTCGTCTGTAACCTCGTGTCCCAGTTGCTGGTAAAAAGCCTTTGACAGCTTTGCCGTGACCGGCATCGGCGAATTCCTCGGTGTGATCCGCCGCTACGATACAACATACGCTCGGCCGGCCGAGTACCGAAAGAGTTGGCGATAGTGTCCGAAAATTGCGCTTACTTCCTAAACACCTCGTCCACCCCGCACTCAAACCCGGGCAACACCGGCTTCGCATCGAGTGTATGGTCTCCGGTAATCATCGTCTCCGAGCCGTCCTCGCGATACACCCGAACGCTTTGCTTCCTGGGATCGACGACCCACACGAGGCGTACGCCGGCGGCGAGCCAGTCGCGCACCTTCTCCCCGACTTTGCCGGCGCGGTCGCTCGGGCTCAACACCTCGACCACTAGGTCAGGCACGCACCGGGCGTAGCCGTCCGGATCGTCCTCGGGCAACCGTGCGTTGGAGACAAACGCCACGTCCGGAGCGCGGACGGTGTCCGGATCCACCTCGATCCAGAAACCCGTCTCCGCCGCGTATACCCGACCGAGACTGTTCGCCCTGACATGATTGGTAATCAAGAATGCCAGTTCGTTCGCGACCGAACCGTGCCTTGCCCCGGGCGGTTCGGATACGATCAACCGACCCCGAACGAGTTCGGCGCGCTTGCCTGGCACGTACCAGTGCAACAATTCGTCCGCCGTCCTCACGTCGGTTGTCATGTCGGAAACATACGCTCGGCGGAGTCAAATGCCGAGCGCATTTTATTGCGGACCGTTCGTCGTGCCGCAACGCTCTCACCGGATCCACGCTCGCCGCGGTGTGCTGGTAGAAACGCGGCGACCGAAGATGGATGCCGGTCGATCCAAGTGCTTTAGGGCCGGCGCCGTCTGCCTCGGCACGCGGCGCACCCTCGCCCGCCTAGTTCCCGGCGATTCCGCCGCGTGGCAGACCCTCAAGACGGCAAATTCGGACTCCGAACTGCCAAAACGGCATTTCGACCCGCCGAAACGAACTTCGGCAAGCCAAAACTGAATTCCGATACGACAAAACCGAATTCCGATACGACGAAACCGAATTCCGATACGACGAAACCGAATTCCGATACGCCTAATCGGAATTGCCAGACGCCTAATCGGAATTGCCAGACGCCTAATCGGAATTGCCAGACGCCCAATCGGAATTGCCAGACGCCTAATCGGAATTGCCAGACGCCTAATCGGAATTGCCAGACGCCCAATCGGAATTGCCAGACGCCCAATCGGAATTGCCAGACGCCTAATCGGAATTGCCAGACGCCTAATCGGAATTGCCAGACGCCTAATCGGAATTGCCAGACGCCTAATCGGAATTGCCAGACATTCCTACAGTTGTGGCCGGACAGTGCCGGCATCAGCGTTGGGAGTGTAAGGTTATCTGTGTAAACGGTCATGGTAGTACACTCTAATGAAGGAGAGCGTCCATGACCGACGTAGACAAACTTCTCGATGAGATGCTGGCTGGCAAGCGCCCGGAGGAAATTCTCGGTGCCGAGGGGGTGCTGAAGGAGCTGACGAAGCGGTTGGTTGAGCGGGCGCTGGAGGGCGAGATGACCGCCCATCTGGGCTACGAGAAACATGCGCCGACCGAGCGCAGGTCTGACAATGCGCGGAATGGGAAGACGGCGAAACGCGTGAAGGGGAGCTTTGGGGAAGTCGAGATTGCGGTGCCGCGGGATCGAGACGCGAGCTTCACGCCCCAGTTGGTGCCGAAGCGGCAGCGGCGGCTGCCGGGCTTCGATGAGAAAGTGATCGCGTTGTACGCCCGGGGGATGACGACGCGCGAGATCCAAGGCCATCTGCACGAGTTGTACGGGGTCGAGGTGTCGCCGGCTTTGATCTCTGTGGTCACCGACGCCGTGCTCGAGGACGTGCATGCGTGGCAGGGTCGGCCCTTGGATGCGGTTTATCCGATCGTCTACCTGGACGCGATTCATGTGAAGCTGCGCACCGACGGCCGGGTGCAGACGCACGCGGTGTATCTGGCGCTGGCGATCACGCTCGAGGGCCACAAAGAGCTCCTGGGGCTCTGGGTGGGCGAGGCGGAGGGCGCCAAGTTCTGGCTGCGGGTGCTGACGGAACTTCAGAATCGTGGGGTCGAGGACATGCTGATCGCGTGTGTCGATGGGCTGGCGGGTTTCCCCGAAGCGATTGAGAGCGTCTACCCGCGCACCCAGATCCAGCGCTGCATCGTGCACATGGTGCGCAACTCGCTGCGCTTCGTGGGCTGGAAGGAACGCAAACGCGTTGCGCAGGACTTACGCACCGTGTATGCCGCCGCCACGGTGGAAGCCGGGGAGCAGGCGCTGGAGGCGTTCTGCCGACAATGGGATGCAAAATTCCCGATGATCGGCAAGCAGTGGCGACGGGACTGGACCTACCTCTCCCCGTTTTTCGCCTACCCCGCGCCGCTGCGCAAAGTGATCTACACGACCAACGCGGTGGAATCGCTCAACGCGCAGCTGCGCAAGGTTACGAAGAAGAAGGGCGCGTTTCCCACGCCCGAGGCCGTCCGCAAAGTTCTCTATCTGGCCCTGCAGCGTGCTTCCGTCCGATGGACCCGTCCCGTCAAAGACTGGCGCGCTGCGCTCACGCACTTGGCGATCGTCTTCGATGGCCGCGTCCCACTCTGATGCAAACCGTTTACACAGAAAACTTGACAGTCCCATCGATCGTAAGTGTTTGTCATATAATGCGGTACACCAGTTCTGACAGCACCCTCCCCACCACCAGGCCGATGCCGCGGCGTTAGGACTGTCAAGTTTTCGTTGTAAGACGGGTTGTGATCACAGTAGTAGGCGATCCTCGAAAACATTTGCCAGGTGGGTGAGGGCGGCGTGCCGAGCTCAAGGTCGAGGAGCACTACGTTGGGGGGCAGAGCCAACTGGTACAGTTGACTGGCCCACCTCTGCCGCTCCCTGGCAGCCCGTTCCTGCCCTACCTCTTCGGCCTCATCAACTACTGGAACGGGGAGTTAGGGCGGGGAAGTCCTAATGAGACCCTGCGATCTATTTCTTAAAGAACCGCTTCGGTCTGCATTAAGGTCATACGGAGCTGCAGACGCACATTCATGTGAGATTCAGAGGAGCTTCAGAGAAAACTTAGGCTTTCTATAGGCTCTCAAACACACTTTCTATCCCACAATACGTGTTGCAATTGGCCTAGAAGAGCCCTCGTTGCGCTGGGGTCGCGAGTGGATTGCCACTCCTCAAGGTCTTCCCTTCTTGACTCGACAAGGAGATCAACGATGAGACGATCGCTCTCAAAACTCACCGCACTGGCGACCGCAACGCTCTTCGGCGCCTTGGTGGTCGTGGCGTGCGAAGGCCCCGCGGGCCTCGCAGGCGCAGACGGTCAAGACGGCACTGCCGGCGTTGACGGCCAAGACGCCAACGAGAACTGTACCCAATGCCACGTAAACGACGTGCTGCTCGTCTCGAAGATGCAGCAGTTCGCGATGTCGAGGCACGGCCCCGGCGTGTACACGCGGGAGACTGGGCTTTGCGTCAATTGTCACAGCCACCAGGGCTTCCTGGAAAGGGTCGAAACAGGTGTGTGGGCAGAACCCACAGAGCCCATCGAAAATGTGGCCTCGATGAACTGCCGCACCTGCCACCAGATCCACACGACCTACACGGACGAGGATTTTGCGTTCACCCGTTCAGGAGCGGTCGAATTCGCGGTGGCTGGAGTAACGGTGGATCTCGGGACTGCCGGCAACCTATGTGCGGGGTGCCATCAGGCGCGACCCAGCGGGTATGAGATGCCCGTGATCGACGGTTCCCCCGTTACGCTCACGAGCAGCAGCTTCGGTCCGCACTACGGTGGACAGGGGGATATGTTGGCCGGCATAGGCCTCTTCGACTTCAGCAGCGCCCTCGGCGGCGAGCACTTTCACATGACGGATCCACGGACCAGGGGATGTCCGACATGCCATATGGCTCCAGGTGTGTTTTACGGTGGGCACACGTGGGGGATGAGGGACGTGCGAGAAGAACGTACCAGCGCCAACACGACAGGCTGCGAGACCTGCCACGTAGGCCTGGACACCTTCGACAGGAACGGCGTGCAGACACAGGTCCAGGCACTGGAAGACTCGTTGGGCACCATATTAATAACCCTGGGCGCCATGACCTGGGATGCAACGAGGGAGAGGTATCGGGCGGTCACTACCGATCCTGTCCCGGCGAACATTGCAGCAGCGATCTGGAACCTCCAGTCGGTCCACTATGATAAGAGCAAGGGAATTCACAACCCGCCCTACATCATAGGAATCCTCCAAGGCACTATCGCCGAGATGATCCCACTGTTGCCTTAGGTCGATAGCTTGAGTTTGGCGTCGAGGGGTCAGTGAGACAGGAGGGCACCGGCTTCCGATCAAGGGAGGTCGGTGTCCTTGTTTCTACGGGTCTATTCACGAGCGTCAGTCAGTCTACGACTGCATAGGGGAGGCAGACAGTGTCAGCGGTTGTGAAAAGGCCAGGATACTCGTCGTGACGTTAGTGATCGGCTCGTAGCACCTGGAGATGAGATAGATCGAGAACGTAAAGAGAGGATACATGAGGAACGAATGGCTGATTGTTGGGCGTATCGCTTTGGTATTAGGTCTTCTTGCGTCTGGGTGTGGGAGGACAGGAGATTCCGATGCTTCAGGCGGGACGGACGGACTAGGGAAGGGGAATCCCGAATATCCGCAGCCTTATCGGGCGGTGCTTCCGGGTCCTGATGGCCCGGTGGGAACCGTACTTGAGACGATGAACTCTGGAGCGTACACCTATGCCCGGATCGGCACGGAGAACGCAGAGATCTGGGTTGCTGCACCGATGGCTGAGCTCACCGTTGGTGATACGGTATCGCTTGCAGGTGCCGACAACATGGGCCTGTTCACAAGTCCCACCCTCGACAGGACCTTTGAGGAGATCTACTTCATCGATCAGTTCCGCGCAGCCGGTTCGACAGTCGACACGTTTCAGGGCACCGTCACCGAGACGACGACCGTCGCCGGGTATACCTACACTCTGGTGAACGTGGGCGAGGAGTTCAGATGGATGGCAGCGTCGGATACTGAGGAGCCTCTGGTCTGGCTCGCAGGTCCCGAAACGGTGTTGGGCGTCGGCGATGTGGTCAGTTGGCAGGGGGGCTCGCTCATGAGACAATTCCACAGCGGAACGCTCGATCGCACGTTTACCGAGATCGTGTTCGTTGGCTCATTGACCAGGGTGTTGGCTGTGCGCTGAGCTGAGCGCGTCCGCCACGTCCGTCGTGATCTTCACGGCTTCTTCGATGCCGAGTTGAGTCTCGCGGTTGAGCTTGTCGCACAACGTTTCGCCGTCGGCTTCGCCCTAATCGAACAGCGGTAGGATGTGCGGGTGCTGGAGGTTCGCGGTGGTCGTGATCTCCTGCACGAACCGCTCGGCTCCAAGCACCGCCGCGAGCTCAGGCCGCAGGACTTTGACCGCCACCTTGCGTTTGTGCTTCAAGTGCTCGGCCAAGTAAACCGTTGCCATGCCGCCTTCGCCGAGGTGGCGTTCGATCTGGTAGCGGTCGGCGAGGGCGGTCGAGAGGCGGGAGGTGATCTTGGTCATGGTGCACCCAAGAGGGAATGGCAGAGAAGCTTGATCATGCTCCCTGCATCGCCTCTATGCCTCCGTCCAAACAAGCCCCACCACTGTTCACGGCTCCCATTCGCCCACGACCGTCACGCTGACCAATCGACGAAGACTTCATTGGCGGGCGGAGGCTCCTGGGACGCGTCCATCCCATGCGTTCCTGTGAGGACCGTCTCCGCAAACCAGCGATCAAACGGCTCATCCGACTCTAGGTATCGTGATACCACCTGGGGAATCGGCCTCTTCTTCGCGGCGGATGATTGGAGGCGTTGGTTGGGTCTTGTCATGTTGGTGTCCGGTGGAGTCGTCACTGTCGGCCTCTTCCGTAGGAGCAGGCAAGACCCACCCGCGTAGCCGTCGTCGGCCAGTCGCCCACGCGACATCCTGAAGCTCCGTCGCATCGTCTTCGCTGGCTTCCCCACGTGACGCGAGATTCTCACCCCCCGTGTGACGAGGACACCCTTCTCCTGTTCACGGGCGAGCCGTCGATCTTGTTGCTGTGGGGAGGGGAGGCATGGGACCCCCACGGGGTTTGGCGCGGGTGTGGTCCCCTTTGGTGTGGGTCGATCGTTCTAGGGCACAAAGTGCCAGATTCGTGATATCGGGCGGTTTTGGCTGAGATGTTCACTGACCGCCGCAAGAACGGTCGGTGTGGGAGGTGGAGCCAACCACCTTTCCTTATAGGGTGTTACACCTAGTCGGGGCGCCGGGATTTGAACCCGGGACCT
This sequence comes from Gemmatimonadota bacterium, assembly GCA_039656555.1. Lineage (GTDB taxonomy): Bacteria > Gemmatimonadota > Gemmatimonadetes > Gemmatimonadales > GWC2-71-9 > CAMYLY01. The sequence goes on from JBDHLU010000049.1 coordinate 10,222, forward strand.
CTTGCTCCCGAAGCAAGCGCGCTACCGAGCTGCGCTACGCCCCGAAGTTCGGGCTGTAGTTCCTTCTTAGTGCGCCCAGGGGGAGTCGAACCTCCAACCTCCTGATCCGTAGTCAGGCACTCTATCCAATTGAGCTATGGGCGCGGGTCAGAGGGACAGATGGGACAGAGGGGACAGAGGGGACAGGTATTCCTGTCCCGCTGTCCCTGCGGTCCCTCCCGTACCCCTGCCATGGGCGGTACAAGATTCGAACTTGTGACCTCTACGATGTCAACGTAGCGCTCTAACCAGCTGAGCCAACCGCCCCCTAACAAGACGGGAAGTCGGGAAGTCGGGAAGTCGGGAAGTCTCGTACTTCCCGTCTTCCCGTCTCTCCGTCTTCCCGTCTGTAGTAGTAGCGGGGGCGGGATTTGAACCCGCGACCTCCGGGTTATGAGCCCGGCGAGCTACCAGACTGCTCCACCCCGCGTCGAATGCCTCTGATTTCGCCGATCAGCACTGATCTGTTCAATCTGTGTCTTCTGTGACCAGAGCGGGAAACGGGACTCGAACCCGCGACCCCAACCTTGGCAAGGTTGTGCTCTACCAGCTGAGCTATTCCCGCATTCCCCACAATGGGACATGCAAAATAACCGGGTCCGCCCCATACCACTATCCCACCGTTTCCCACCATCGTACAGCAAAAAAATGGAGGCGAGGGGAATCGAACCCCTGACCTCGTGAATGCCATTCACGCGCTCTCCCAACTGAGCTACGCCCCCGCTATATTGACGGCATGGACAGCCGTTCCGATGGGAACACGGCAAGCTATCGGACCGTTGAGATGGTGTCAACGGATCGCGCATCTACGGGTGAACTTCGGGGCTGATCCTGGGTATTAGAGATCGAGTTGGAAATTGTGACAATATTCGTCCTGATCGCCCCTAGCGGCGGGGCGGAAAACGGGTATATACAGGCCAAAATGATCCAAGAAAAGAAGAAGACCGCCAAGAAGAAGGCCACGAAGAAACGCGTGACCAAGCGCCGGAGGCGTACCACAGCCTCTATCTCCGTGAATGAGGACGACCGCGACCTGCTCGACCAGTATCTATTCGAGGTGAGCAAGACTCCGCTGCTCACACCACAACAAGAGATCGATCTGGCGAAGAAGGTCCGGGCGGGCGACCAGGAGGCGATGCAGGAGCTTGCCAAGCGCAATCTCCGGTTTGTCATCTCGGTGGCCAAGAAGTACCAAAACCGAGGGCTGCCGCTCACCGATCTGATCGGTGAGGGCAACGTTGGGTTGCTGACGGCAGCCCGGAAGTTCGATCCGGATCAGGGCGTGAAGTTCATCTCCTACGCCGTCTGGTGGATTCGGCAGGCCATTCTGGCTTCGCTGGCTCGGCAGGGCCGGACGGTGCGGGTACCACTGAACCGAACGGCCGATCTGTCCAAGATCGTCAAGACGGCCGAGGCCCTCAGGCAGGAGTTTCGCCGAGAGCCCACGCCGGAAGAGATCTCCAGGGCCACGGGCTTGTCGTTGGAAGTCGTGCAGTCTCTCGCTGCGCTCAACACGGGCGAGGTGCGGCTCGACGCTCCCCTGGATCCGGATGGAGACAGGGCGCTCATCGAGCGGTTCATCGCCGAGGACCTTCCGGATACGGAAGAGTCCACGATGGAGCGGTTCCTGAGTGACGAGATCGAGCAAGCGTTGACTACGCTTCCGGCGCGCGATGCCAAGGTGCTCCGGCTCTACTTCGGACTGGACGGCGGCCGCGAGCACACCCTCGAGGAAATCGGCGGCATGCTCGGTGTTACACGCGAGCGGGTCCGTCAGCTCCGTGACCGGGCGCTCAAGCGCCTGCGAGAGGGCGAGGTCGGTAAGGCGCTGGCGTCGTTCGCAGCGTAAGAACAGACGGGAAGGCGGGGAGGTGGGAAGACGGGAAGTCAGCGACTGACTTCCCGTCTTTTTTGTGATCGTTTCCCGCCTTACCGCTTCCCCGCCTTCCCGTCATATTCCCCCCGTGGAAAACACCCTCTCACTTCGGGTTCACGATTGGCTCCTGGCCATTGGCCGCGCGGCCTCGTTCACTTACGACGTCGGGCGCTCGATGCGGGAGACGGACGTCTGGGTCCCTCGCACGGTGATTCAGATGCGGCGGCTCGGCGTGCAATCGCTGCCTGTCGCGCTCTTCATCGCCCTGTTCATCGGTATCGTGCTTGCGCTGCTGTCGGAGTACAGCTTTTCAGGCGCCGTACCGATGTATTTCGTGGGCACGCTTGTTGGCAAGACGATCATGATGGAGCTGGCGCCGGTCCTGACCGGGTTGGCGCTGGCCGGGCGGATCGGTGCCAATATTGCCGCCGAAATCGGAACGATGCGGGTGACGGAACAGGTCGACGCCTTGGAAACGCTCGCCTACAATCCCCTCTCGTTCTTGGTGGTACCAAGGGTCATTGCCGCGACCATCATGGTGCCGTTCGTCGTGGCGCTCGCCATGGGTGTCGGGGTCACATCCGGGTGGATCACTGCCATTACCCGGCTCGACTTGACGACGCCTGAATTCTTGAAGGGGCTTCGGTTGTTCTATGAACACAAGGACATCTGGTTTGGGTTGGTGAAGGGTGCGTCGTTTGGGTTTTGTATCGCAGTGATCGGTTCCTTCAAGGGATTGCACACCTTGGGCGGCGCCGAGGGTGTTGGGAAAGGCACCACCGAGGCCGTAGTGCTGGGGGCATCGATGATCCTGGTCTTGGACGCATTCTGGGCCGTGGTCTTGCTATGAAACAGTGGCCTGCGGCCCCATGATCAGCTTCCGCGATGTTGAGAAGAGTTTTGGAGACAAACACGTGCTGCGGAGGTTCTCTCTCGAGGTGCCGGAAGGCCAGACTACAGTCGTGATCGGCTACTCGGGAAGCGGCAAGAGCGTGGCCTTGAAACACGTGGTGGGGTTGCTGGATCCGGACCGCGGCGAGGTAGAGGTCGACGGACAGATTGTGCACGATCTCGATCGCGAGGGATTGGTCGCGATGCGGTCCAAGATTGGGTTCGTATTCCAGTTTGCCGCGCTTTTCGATTCCATGAACGTCCGGGAGAACATCACGCTGGGCCTCGAGCGCCAAGGGATGGCTAAGAGTGAGATGGCACAGCGGGTGCAGGAATCGTTGGCGTTGGTCGATCTCGAGGGGGCCGAAGAACGACACCCATCGGAGCTTTCCGGCGGCATGCGCAAACGGGTCGGTATCGCCCGAGCGATCGCGCTCCGCCCGCGATACATTCTTTACGACGAGCCCACGATGGGACTCGATCCTGTGACGGCCTCGGTGGTCAACGAGTTGATGGTCCGCACGCGCGAGAGACTTGGCGTGACCGCGATCGTCGTGACGCACGACATGAATAGTGCCTACAGGGTGGGGGATCGTATTGCCATGCTGTACAAGGGACAGATCAGACAAGTCGGTACGGTCGATCAGATCCAGCGCACGCACGATCCTATAGTCCGCCAGTTCATCGAAGGCCGGCCCGACGCGTCGGGCGATCCCGAGGTCCCGGAATTCGAGGAGACTACGGTTTGAGGCGGCGCGACGAAGTGTTGGTCGGCGCAACGATCATCGCCGCCCTTTCGGCAATCATTTTCGGGGCCTTGTACCTATCGTCCCAGCAACTCGGGCAGCGTACCGAGATCCGCCTGGCGCGATTCCGGACCACCGGAGGCTTGGGGGTGGGCGCGCCCGTTACCCTGCGTGGCGTGCGCGTTGGCAGGATAAACGGCATTCGCCTAGGTGCCGGAAACCTCGTGGATGTAGATCTCAAGATCAATGAAGACGCGTCGCTCGGTGGGCTCCTGCCAAATCGCCCCGCGGTGATCGTGGCATCCGCATCGCTCTTTGGCGAATGGGAGGCGCGGTTGATCGATCTCGACCTTCCCCCGGATGATCCCAACGTGCTGGCAGACCTCGCCCTCGTGATGGAGGCGAGCGACGACGGCGCTTGGCCCGGGGCAACACTCCCCGACATTGGTGAGTTGACGGCGCAAGCGTCGCGGATCGCCGGCAACATCACGGATATATCCGATCGTGTGACGACGGTATTGGACGATGAAGCGGTTGGCGACCTTCAACAGTCGATCCGCGATTTCGCGAATACGGTCCAGAACATCAACTTGATGGCCGAACAGCAGCGCGATGTGTTTGGGACGGTTGCTAGGAATGTGGAGCAGACGTCGACTCTCCTTACAGATGCCGCTTTGCGGCTTCAGATGACACTGGCGCGAGTCGACTCTGCCACGACTGACGGAGAGCTGTCGACCATCTTGGACAATACGGCCACGATCTCGACGGAAGCGGCGGCGATGTTGGGAGACCTCGGATCGATCGTCGCGGTGGTGCGCGCCAACGAAGCAACTATTGGGCGGCTGTTCGCCGGGGCCGACACGATACTCGCTAACCTAGAAGCGGGGCGGGGCACCGCGGGACTGTTGTTGAGCGACAGCGCCTTGTACCAGGAGGCCACACTCGCGATTACGGAGTTGCGTATGCTGCTCGCCGATATTCAGGCGAATCCCAGAAAGTATTTTAAGTTCTCCGTCTTTTGATCCCACTTTCCGACTAGTGAAGGCGCAACTCGAAACGTCCGCCGGCGGTGTGGTGGTTCGATGCACGCCTCAGGGCCCAACATTTCTCGTCATCCTCGACAGCTATAAGAACTGGGGGTTCCCCAAGGGCCACCTCGATGGTGACGAAACACCCGAACAAGCCGCTCGGCGCGAGGTCGCCGAAGAGGCGGGACTCGCCGATCTCGTCATGCACAAAGAGCTTGCGGTCATCGATTGGTTCTTTCGGTTTCGCGGACGGTTGATCCACAAGTACTGTCATTTCTTCCTGTTCGAATCGAAGGAAGGCGACCCCGTTCCGGAGCTCGGCGAGGGCATTACGGAATGCCGCTGGGTTGGGTACGAAGACGCGCTCTCGACGATCCGATACGAAAATGCGCGGAATGTGTTGCGTGAAGCTGAAGAGACCGCCCATAGAATTTGCTCATGACGGTTCTCATTCCCTTCCTCCATGGCAATCGCAAAGTTCGCCAGACGATCAGGCGAGGCATGCCCAGGCGCGGCGTCCGGGTCGCGACATGCCGGTCGCCCGAACGGCTTCGGACGCTGTTCGATCGTGAACTCATTGACGCGGTCGTCATCGACGTGCGTGCGGCATGGGCGACCCCCGCGCTCGATCTGATTCCGCTCTATCCACGGATCCCGTTCTTTGCCTTGGCTCGATTCCGCCCCGACGATGGCGTGCTGCTGGGCGCGTGTCGTGAAAAGGGAGTGCGTGACGTGTTCGTCGAGGGAGTGGATGGGTTAGCCGCTGGTGAGCTCATTGCCAGCCGGACGGCTTCGAGCGTGCGCAGGGAAGCGTTGGGGGGCGCGCCGAAAATGCTGCGTTTGACCGATGACCTGCAGGTGCGCGCGTGGGAAGAAGTCCTTGACCGAGCAGGGACCCCAACGACGACCTCCGAGATAGCGAAGGTATTGAAGCAGACGCGCGAACATCTCTCGCGAGAGTTTGGGGCCGGCGGTGCACCCAACCTCAAACGCGTGATCGATCTCGCTCGGGTCGCCTGGGCGGCGGATTTGTTGGGCAACCCGGGCTATAGGGTCGCCAGTGTGGCATCGATCCTCGGATACGCCTCGCCGAGCCACCTCGCTGAATGCGGAAGACGCGTGGCTGGCGCTACCCCTGCCGAGCTAGGTAGGATGGGTCCGCGGGGAGTGCTGGATAGGTTCAGGCGGGGGCGGATGAGGAGTAGAGTATAGGCGACAGCCGATGGTCGATGGTCGATTGCCCCCCGGGATTCTGAGGCCGCCCGCCATCGACGATCGACTATTCACCATCGACCGGGTTGGGGTGGCGGCGGCGGGTGTTTGTGATATTTTTCACAAGTTATTCGGCCCTGCCACTTTTGGCCCTTCTACTATAGGAAAAGCGAACGCGGTTATGGCAACAGACTCCACCTTGCGTCCTGGTGAGCTGAAGGACGTCCTCCTCAAGGAAATCGCGGCGGCAGATCTCGAATCCCTCGACACTCGAGAGGTCGGGACGATTCTAGAGGTGAAGGACGGCACCGCCCGCGTCTATGGTCTGATGTCGGCCATGGCCGGTGAGATGCTCGAGTTTCACGCCTCAGAAACCGGCGACACTGTCACCGGGTTGGCCTTGAACCTCGAGGAAGACAATCTCGGGGCGGTGATTCTGGGCGAGTACCTGCATCTCAAAGAGGGCGACGAAGTTCGGTGCACGGGCCGGGTGCTCGAGGTGCCCGTGGGTGATGCGATGGTGGGGCGTGTGGTGGACCCGCTGGGCAATCCGGTAGACGGTCTGGGCCCGATCAAGACGACCCTTCGCCGGAAGGTCGAATCGGAGGCGCCTGGCATTGTGGCTCGTGAGCCGGTGAACGAACCGCTCCAGACGGGCATCAAGGCGGTCGACTCGATGATCCCGATCGGGCGTGGCCAGCGTGAGTTGATCATCGGTGACCGTGGAACCGGAAAGACGGCGATCGCGCTCGACACGATCATCAACCAAAAGGGCCAGGGCGTCATTTGTGTCTATGTCGCCATCGGTCAAAAGAAATCGACCGTGGCGACCGTGGTCGAAAAGCTCAAAGAGTTCGGCGCGATGGAGTACTCGATCGTCGTCGTGGCGGGTGCGGCCGACCCGGCGCCGCTGCAGTTCATAGCTCCCTATGCGGGCGCTGCGATCGCCGAATACTTCATGTACGACAAGAAGGGCGCGACGCTTTGCGTGTACGACGACTTGTCGAAGCACGCCACGGCGTACCGCCAGTTGTCACTGGTGTTGCGGCGTCCGCCGGGCCGAGAAGCGTACCCCGGTGACGTGTTCTATCTGCATTCTCGTTTGCTCGAGCGCGCAGCCAAGCTCAGCAAGGCGATGGGCGGTGGGTCGCTAACGGCGCTGCCCGTGATCGAAACACAGGCCGGTGATGTGTCGGCCTACATCCCGACCAACGTCATCTCCATTACGGACGGTCAAATCTATCTCGAGACTGACCTGTTCAATTCGAACCTTCGTCCCGCCATCAACCCAGGGATCTCAGTATCTCGTGTCGGCGGGAACGCCCAGATCAAGGCGATGAAATCCGTTTCGGGTCGTTTGCGCCTCGAGTACGCACAGTATCGCGAACTCGAAGCGTTCGCGCAGTTCGGTTCGGATCTGGATGCGGCAACCCAGCGCCAACTCGCCCGCGGTCAGCGGATCGTCGAGGTTCTCAAGCAACCGCAGTACGTCCCGATGTTGGTCGAACACCAGATCTGTGTAATTTTTGCGGTCACGAACGGGTATCTCGACAAGGTCGACGTTGACAAGGTGCAGGAGTGGGAATCCGATCTCCTGGAGTTCCTCGATGCGAAACACGACAAGCTCCTGACGGACATCCGAACCAAACGGGTACTCGACGACGAGATCGAAGCCGCGCTCCGCGAGGCGCTCGACGAGTTCAACGCGCTGCGGTAAGGCTTAATGGCCCAAATACGAGACCTCAAACGGCGGATCAAATCCGTCGAGAATACGCGCCAGATCACCAAAACCATGGAAATGATCGCGACGTCGCGCCTGAAGCGGGCGCGGGATCGGGTGGTGGCAGCGCGTCCCTACGCGCAGGCGTTGAATGACGTCATTTCCAATCTGTACGATCCTGAATTGGAAGAACGCTTCCCCTTGTTGCGGCAAGTTGGAGAGCCCAAACGCGTGGCTGTAGTTCTCATTACGTCCAATCGCGGTCTCTGCGGTGCATTCAATTCGAATCTCATCAAAGCCACGAGGGCACACGTCGAAGAGTTGGAAGCACGTAGCATGTCAGTCGAAATGCACGGGATTGGACGCAAGGGCATCGGGTTCTTCAAGTACATTGGCCGGACCTGGGCCGCCGAACGCATCGACATTGGCGATCGCCCAACCAGTGACGATGCGGACAGCGTGATCACTCCGTTGATGGAGCGGTTTGCGAGCGGTGAGTTGGATCAGGTAGACGTGGTGTTTGCGAAGTTCAATAATCCGCTTTCAACCCCACCGACGATCCTGCCGGTGCTGCCAATCGAACCTCCCCATCCCGGGGATGCAGGTGCAAGGGATGCAGGTGCTAGGGGGCGGCAGATGGAGCCGCCGCGAACCCGTGAACCCGCGCGCCCGGGTACCCAAGCCAATTACATCCTGGAGCCCTCGGCGGAGCGCATTCTCGAAGGAATGCTACCGCTCTACGTGCGAAACCAGATGTATCGGGCGCTGGTCGAAACGGCAGCGTCCGAACACGGGGCGCGGCGGACGGCGATGAAGAGTGCGACGGACAGCGCCGGAGACATGATCGACACGCTGCGGCGGACGTTCAATCGCGCCCGGCAAGCACAGATCACAGAGGAGATTGCGGAGATCGTTGGAGGGGCGGAGGCGTTGAGCGGATAGTGGTGTCGATAGCCGACAGTCGATCCTGGCAAGTGACCATCGGCCATCGACAATCGACTTCTGAAAAAAAAGGGAACGCATAGGACAATGGCAACAGCGAATATTGGCAAAATCGTTCAAATCATCGGCCCAGTGATCGATGCGGAGTTTGGCCCCGAGAACCTGCCGGATCTCTACGCGGCTTTGGAGATGACGTCGGAGACTGACGGGCAGTCGAATAGAGTGGTCGCTGAAGTACAGCAGCATATCGGTCGCAATCAGGTGCGTGCGGTGGCAATGAGCTCGACCGATGGCCTAGTTCGCGGGTCGGACGTGGTCGATACTGGAGCGCCGATTTCGGTTCCGGTCGGCGAAGTGGCGCTCGGCCGGATCTTGAACGTGTTGGGTGAGCCCGTTGACGATGGGGACCCGATTCCAGACGACGTCGAACGTTGGCCCATCCACCGCGAACCGCCGCCGTTCACGGCGCTCGAGCCCAAGACCGAAGTGTTCGAAACAGGTATCAAGGTGGTCGATCTCATCGCTCCGTTCGTGAAGGGTGGAAAGATCGGTCTCTTCGGTGGCGCCGGCGTCGGGAAGACCGTCATCATCATGGAGCTCATCAACAACGTGCAGAAGGGGCATGGTGGCCGATCCGTGTTCTGTGGCGTGGGTGAGCGGACGCGTGAGGGGAACGACCTGTATCTCGAGATGGAAGAGAGCGGCGTGCTTGGATCCGTCGCGCTCATCTACGGGCAGATGAACGAGCCTCCGGGTGCGCGCCTGCGCGTTGGGCTGACTGGTCTCACGGTCGCGGAATATTTCCGCGACACGGAAGGCCAGGACGTGCTCGTCTTCATCGACAACATCTTCCGGTTCACACAGGCTGGTTCGGAGGTTTCCGCGTTGTTGGGCCGCATGCCCAGCGCCGCTGGATACCAGCCGACCTTGGGAACGGAGATGGGTCAACTGCAGGAACGCATCACCTCGACCAAGACCGGATCCATTACTTCGGTCCAAGCGATCTACGTGCCGGCGGACGACCTGACCGACCCGGCGCCGGCCGCAGTCTTCAGTCACTTGGATGCTACCGTGGTGCTGTCCCGCGCACTTACGGAGATTGGGATCTATCCGGCGGTGGATCCGCTGGACTCGTCCAGCCGGATTCTCGATGCCCGGTTCATTGGTGATGCACATTACAACGCCGCGGTCGAGACCCAACGTATCTTGCAACGCTATAAGGACCTCCAGGACATCATCGCGATTCTCGGAATGGACGAACTCTCCGAGGATGACAAGATGGTCGTGGCTCGGGCCCGCCGGGTACAACGCTTCCTGTCGCAGCCCTTCCACGTGGCTGAGGCCTTCACGGGCACGCCGGGCCGCTACGTGAAGTTGGAAGACACGATCGAGAGCTTCACTCGTCTGGTTCAAGGCGAGTTCGACCACCTACCGGAGCAGGCGTTCTACATGGTCGGTGGTATCGAAGAGGCGCTCGAGAAGGCGAAGACCTTGGAGGAGATGGACTGATGCACGTCCGAATCATCTCGCCGGAGGAGTCGGTTTTTGACGGGGACGCCGACACGGTAGTCGCGCCCGCGTTCGACGGGCAAATCGGAATTCTGCCCCGGCACGCTCCCCTCATGACCTTGCTCGGCGAGGGGACGTTGACGCTCAAGACGGGCGGCGGCGAACAAGTGTTTGACGTCCGGGGTGGGTTTCTACAAGTTGTGAGTGATACGGTTTCCGTAGTTGCCGAACACGCAAAGACTCGAGAGAAAGGGGCGAAGTGATGATGCGCAGAATCACTGGTTTGATCGTTGGGTTCGTTGTTGCCGGAGTCGTGAGCGCTCACGCGCAGGTGACCCTCATGCCGTCGTACAATGCGCCACACCGGGCGTTCGAGAAACACGAATTTGGCGGCACGCTGAGTTTCCCGGGAGGGTCACGTACGGGAATCGAAGGACAGTATCGGTTGGGCTATAAGTCATTCGACATTGGGGCGCGAGGCGGTGTCGTGACGGGCAATAACAACACGAGTGTCATTCTCGGAGTCGAGGGGCGCGTCCGCGTAATTTCCCATACCGAGAGTTTTCCAATCGACGGTGCCGTCATTTTTGGCGTCGGCACGAGGGAGTTCGACAACTTCAATTTTCCCGCCGGTCTTTCCCTGGGACGTCGCATCGATCTCGAGGATTCCAACATTAGCATCACCCCGTACGCGCAGCCGACCATGTTCATCGTGACGAACACGGGTGGTGACAACGTGCTTTTCGGTTTGGGGCTCGGGGCGGATTTTCGTCTGAGCAGCGTGTTCGACGTCCGGGCTAGCTTCGGTATAGGTGATGTTGAGGGCTTCTCCGTCAGTGCGGTTTGGGTCCGATAATCTACGGTGTTTCTTCGGGCAATGCCAGTTTGTACGGCTGACTATAAGAAGAGTTCATACAGCACTTTTCTATTGACGTCACGGGTGAAATGACATTAGGGTACATGTCATCAGCAGGCAGTGTAGGGCAGGTTGTTGGCCGAGGTATTGACGGAACCGATTGATTTATATAGGTATGGGGCCGTCTATGAAGGACGGTTCTGAGGCCGGCGGATGGTGGTTACCAACCGTGGGGCCTTCTCACTCTAAGCGGGAGAAGATGAGGTATGAAACGCATTCTTAGTCTCACGGCCGCTGCGGCCCTGGTCTTTACCACGGTTGCTTCAGC